>NZ_JBHVWW010000003.1:206782-225728 GCF_042882025.1 Kitasatospora sp. NPDC058243 | reverse complement strand
TTCCCAAACCCCCCCAAAAACCTCCTGAAACAGGGGAGAGCCCAACCCCGGGGGGTTCTTGACGACTTCCCCCCCCAACGGACTGGTGGCCCCCCCGCATGTGGGGACCCCCAGCCGGGGGTATCAGCCGGGGGCGGATCAGCTGTGGTGGCCGCCGTAGTACCGGCCGACCTGGTCGCGGTAGCCGCTGTCGCCGCGGTGCTTGTCCTGGTCGTACTCGGGTGCGTTCTTGATCTGCTCCTTGGTCCGGTTGACGTTGACCTTCTTTTCCTTCATGTCTACGCGCACAACGGTTCCGGCGGGCAGCAGGACGTGCTTGCCGAAGATCCACGGGCCGGTGTCGACCACGATGTAGGCGGAGCCGACCTCCTCGGTGGCCTCGTCGACCTTGCCGATATGGCCGTCAGTCGCCTCGACCTTGAAGCCGACCAGGCTCACGCCGGGCGTGTAGTGCGACTCGGGGTTGTAGCTCCACATGTCGGTCACGGAGATTCCTCTTCTCTGGATAGGGTGCGGGGATCTACGTTGCACCGGGCAGTCAGGCACCCGGGAGCCGTTGCGGCCGTCATGACCGTCCGCGCCTGCCTCGTCGCGCCAGTGCTCGCCTTGGGCGAGTTGACGGAACCCGTGGCGCCGGCCGACCAGCAGGGTGACCACTACGACACGGTCGCCGTCGGCGCGCTCGGCGAGCGGGGTGGGCGCCGGGCTGCCGGCTGTTGACGTCGCCGACCACTCCGACCTCACCGGCCGGGCAGCCGGCGGGCAGGACGAACGCGACCTCGGTGCGGTCCAGGCACCGCATGCGCTCCACCATGGAACGTCAGCTCCTCACCCGGGGAAACGTCAACGCGATCATCGCGCGCCAAGGCACTGCCGACCACGCGGCACCGCACACCCGGCTACCGCTGTCACCCGCACAGCCGCCCAGAGCTCCTTCCCGCCGGTCGGCGAGCGGCCCACTGGGCCACGCCAGGTGGACCCCGGTCGTTGCCGCCACCAGCATCCGGCGCGCCTCGCGTCACGGCAGCGGGACCGCGTGGAGGCAGGTGTGGCGTCCTGGTCCCGACGCGACGCCCGCTCGTTCCCCGCCGCTCAGGCCGTCAGCCGCGTGAGCCTGCGCCAAGGGCCGCGGGCCGTCCACCGGGCCGCCTCGGGTGGCGTTGGGTACCGTGATTTTGAGGGGCCAACGATGGGCCAAGGCAGCAAGGGAGCGAGGATGGCTGACGCGATCGTGATTGGCGCCGGACCGAACGGCCTGGTGGCAGCCAACGTGCTGGCCGACGCAGGCTGGCAGGTCGAGGTCCTCGAAGCGCAGCCCCAGCCCGGCGGAGCCGTCCGCAGCAACCGCGCCCTGGACCCCGCATTCATCAACGATCTGTTCAGCTCCTTCTACCCCCTGGCCAAGGCGTCGCCCGCCATCGGGGCTCTGCAACTGGAGCAGCACGGACTGGCGTGGAGCCACGCCCCCACCGTTCTCGCGCACCCGCTCGCGGACGGCCGCTGCGCCACCCTCCACCGCGGCCCCACCGCCACGCGCGACCAGTTGGAGAGCGTCTTCGGGGCATCCGACGCGGCTGCATGGGAGCGGCTGACCGCGCTGTGGCAGACCCTGCACCCGCACCTGCTGCGCAGCCTCTTCACCCCGTTCCCGCCAATCAAGCCGACCGCCGTGATGGCAGCCAGACTCCGGCCGGCCGGAATCATACGGACTGCGCGCTTCATGACCCTGCCGGTCCGCAGGCTGGCGGAGGAAGAGTTCACCCAGCCGGGTGCCGGTCTGCTGCTGGCCGGCTGCGCCCTGCACGCCGATCTCCTCCCGGAGGCGGCTGGCAGCGCGGCGTTCGGCTGGCTGATGGCGATGCTCGGGCAGCAGGTCGGCTGGCCCGTGCCGGTCGGTGGCTCCACCAGCCTCACCCACGCCCTGGTGCGCCGGTTGGAATCACGCGGCGGCCGGGTGCGCTGCGGCCAGCGTGTCGAGGAGGTGATCGTGCGCGGCGGCAAGGCATTGGGTGTGCGTACCGCGGACGGCCAGTGCTACCGCGCCCGCCGAGCCGTGCTCGCGGACGTCGCCGCCACCGCTCTCTACGGCGGGCTCGTCGGCTGGGAGCACCTCCCGCCGAGGCTGCGCCAGGACCTGCGCCGCTTCCAGTGGGACTTCTCCACCTTCAAGGTCGACTGGGCACTGTCGGGCCCCATCCCGTGGACGGCGGCACAGGCGGCGGACGCCGGCACCGTCCACCTCGGAGCGGACCTGGACGAGCTCAGTGACTACGCCCATCAGGTGACCACCGGCCGTCTTCCCCGCCGCCCCTTCGCGCTGCTGGGGCAGATGACGACGGCCGACGGCTCCCGGTCGCCAGCCGGAACGCAGTCGGCCTGGGCCTACACCCACGTCCCGCAGAAGATCGCCGACGACCTCGGCGGCGATGCCATCACCGGAAGGTGGGACGCGCGCGAGAGCGAGGCGATGGCCGAGCGACTGGAACGCCAGGTGGAGCGGTTCGCCCCCGGCTTCCGGGAACTGGTCACCGCCAGGCGGATCCTGTCCCCGCCCGTGCTCCAAGGCCTGGACGAGAACCTCGTGGGCGGCGCGGTGAACGGCGGCACCACCGCCATCCACCAGCAGTTCGTCTTCCGGCCCACCCCGGGCACCGGCAGGCCCGAGGGCCCGATCGAGCGCCTCTACCTCGCTTCCTCCTCCGCCCACCCCGGCGGCGGCGTGCACGGCGCGTGCGGGGCCAACGCCGCACGCGCCGCACTGCGTTCCCACCGTCTGCTGGCCGGGCGGATCCTGTCACCAGGTCTCAGTGCAGCCCAGCGGTTGCTCGGCGGGAACCCGGAACGCGGGTGACGACTACGCGAGAGGGACAGCGCACATGGCACAACGTCAGCAGCTGATCGAATGCCCGCCCAGCCAGGTATGGGACATCCTGGCGGACGGAGACCGCTACGCCGAGTGGGTGGTGGGCACCAAGGAGATCCTCCACGCCGACAGTCACTGGCCCACGGTCGGCGCCGCACTGCGCTTCCGCGGGGGACTGGGACCGCTGACCTTCGAGGACACCTGCGAGGTCCGGATCTGCGAGACTCGGCGGAGGCTGGAACTGGAGGCCAAAGCCGAACCGTTCGGCACCGCCAGGATCGCCTTCACCCTCATTCCCTGGGCCGACCACACTCTCGTCATCCTCGACGAACACCCGCTGCGCGGGCTCGGAGCCCGTCTTCACGGACCACCGATCGAGCTGGCCCTGCACCTTCGCAACCGCCACCTGCTCACCAACCTGGCCCGCAACGCCACCCGCGGACAGTAGGCAGCCGGAGCGCGGGCCTGCGGATCTCGCGCATCGAGATCTGGCGAGGAGTCCGCAGACCTCGGCGACCGCGGTCACAACGGCAAGCCCGGCACGGCAACGCAAACCGACCAAGGCATGGACCCCGGCCGCCCGGCCCGGCGCGTACGTCGGCGACCCCGCAACCGCCGTCCTCGGGGAATCGGCGCCGTCGCCGGACGGACACCGGCTCCTTCTCGAAGGCCAGCAGCGTGAAGGGAGCCCCGGAAGCAGGCGTCCCCGAGGATTGCCGTGACGAATCGGGCGGCGAGGTGGTGCCAGCCGCGGGTGCTGGTGATCACGGTGTGGCCGCCGCGGAGCACGGCGATGAAGCGTACGTCGGATCCGGCACGCTGGGCCCTGGCAGCGAATGAATGGGACTTGCCGGCGCTGGCGACGCGGTCCGCACGGCGTGCAGGACGACGAGCCGTTTACCCCGCAGGTGTTCCACGGGGTTGCCGGGTTCGCACCAGGGTGCCAGCACGACCGCGCCCAGGACGTGGAGCGGCCTGCGGCGGCGAGCGGCACCCGGTTGCCCCTGGAGCTGCCGAGTTCGCCGCCACCCTGGCCAGACTCGGGGCCGCGGAGGCCGCGGTGCCCGTGCAGGCCACGAAGAACCAGGTGATGCCAACACTGGCAACGCTGCGACAAGAGGCGCCTTGCACCGCGCCCGCTCGTCTGCTCGCCCGCGCCGCCGGCTCCAACAGGAGCACAACCTTGCTGACTTCCTCACCGCGCTCGACGCCCGCACCGACACCGCGACCGCCACGGAGGGGGCCGGCACCGGCACGGTGGTCTGGTCACACAGCCGAGGCTAGGCCAACCTCCCCCGGCCGCAACGCCTGGACCGGCTCCTACTCGGTGGCACTGGGCACCTTGAGCGGGTCGCGGGTGGCGGTCTTCTTCGCCTCCTCCAGCTGGTCGCCGAGGTGCTGAAGGCGGTTGCGCCCCATGGCCTTGCGGACTTCGGGGAACCAGTCCTTCTCCTCCTCCTCGACATGGTGGCGCACGTTCTCCATGAGCACCGTCATCTTCGCGTCGAACCGCTCGTCCTCCGGGTCCAGGCCGGACAGTTCGGAGAGCATCCACACCACCACGTGGTGCTCCTCGATACTCTCCAGCACGTGGTCCTTCGTCTCAGGTGCGGCCTCACGGGCCGCCGGGTAGAAGACCTTCTCCTCGATGACCGCGTGCACCGTCAGCTCCTCGATCACCCGGTCTGCGATCCTGCGCTTCTCCGCGAAGGCCCGGTCGCCTGCCTTTTCGAAGGCCTTGAACAGCTTCTCGACGGTCTTGTGATCTTCCTTCAACAGCACGATCGCGTCCATGCACGCATCCTTCGCTGGGCGGGTGGCCAGTGGTCGCTCGGACGCGTACCCGACGGCCCGGGGTGCACGCGGACGCGCCGAACAGACCACCCGCATGCCGCAGCCCGCCGCGCGAACCGGCTCGCGTACGGCCAGACTCGCCCCCGTGAACCGCCCAGCAGCCCAGGGAGCACCCGCCGTGATGAGTGACCAGCCCGCGCCGCGGGACCCGACCGAACAGCACCCGAAGCCGCCGTTCCCGGAACAGTCCCAGCCCCACCCCGGCACCGCTGACGAGATGACGCCCCGGCCGGACCACGGCGAGACCAGCTACCGCGGCACCGGCCGCCTGACCGGCCGGGTCGCGCTCATCACCGGCGGCGACTCCGGAATCGGGCGCGCCGTCGCACTCGCCTTCGCCCGGGAAGGAGCCGACATCGCCTTCTGCCACCTGCCCGAGGAACAGGCCGACGCCGAGGAGACCACCCGCCTGGTCGTCGACGCCGGCCGACCTGCCCTCGCCGTCGCGGGCGACTTGCGCGACGAGGACTTCTGCACCGACCTGGTGACACGCTGCACCGACATGTTCGGCCGCCTCGACATCCTCGTGAACAACGCCGCCTACCAGATGTCCCAGCCCGACGGACTCACCGCGATCACCACCGGGCAGTTCGACCGCGTCATGAGAACGAACCTGTACGGCATGTTCTTCACCACCCGTGCCGCCTTGCCCCACCTGCGCCCGGGCGCCTCCGTCATCAACACCGCCTCCGTCCAGGCCTACAAGCCCAGCCCCCACCTGCTCGACTACGCCATGACCAAGGCCGCGATCGTCGCCTTCACCCAGGGCCTCGCACTCCAGCTCGCCCCCGACGGCATCCGCGTCAACGCCGTCGCCCCCGGCCCAGTGTGGACACCGCTGATCCCCGCCACCATGGACGAGGAGAAAGTCGCCCACTTCGGCGAGCAGTCCCCTCTCGGCCGCGCCGCCCAGCCCGCCGAAATGGCCCCCGCCTACGTCTTCCTCGCCTCCCAGGAGTCCTCCTACATCACCGCCGAGATCCTCAACGCCACCGGCGGTACACCCCTGCCCTGACCCCGCCCCGTGGAACGCTGTCACGGAGCGCCCGGAAGCAGGCGAGTTCGCGGAATCCTGGAGGCTACGAGCCGCAAACCCGGCCCGTACTGCCGCTCTTGACCGCAGCGCTGGCGTCGATCTGGAAGATGCAGGCGATGTCGGGGTTGGCCTTGAACATGGGGAACTCAACCGTCTCCCAGGTGTTGTCCGGTCGTACGGTGGTGCCTCGTACGACCCAGGTATTGAGGGAGTCGTAGCGGGCGAAATTCCTCTGAGGCGTAGTTCCAGATGTCGGCCGTGGCGGGGGCATTGGGATCGTAGTCAGGCATCGTGACGCCTGCGTCGGCCAGTAGAGCGTCCAGCGTCTTGCCGCCGGAAACCCGGTTCACCGAAGACGCGGGCCCTGCTGGTCCTGGCGGACCCGCGGCGGCGGCTGGGCCGCTGGCTGCGGCGTGGCCGCGCGCTGGGCCGGGGCCTGGTTCTGGCGCTGCTCGGCCGGTTCGACCCGGCGGAGCGGCGCGGCCCGGGCGGTTCGGGCGGACTGTCCACCCCGCTGGAGCAGCTGTTCGCGGTGGGCCTGGCGCTCGGCCTGGCGGCCGGCTCGGCGGCGCTCGGCGAGGGTGGGCTGACGCGGCTCCTCTGCCTGCTGTTGCTGCTCAGGTTGGGCGGCTTCGGTGGTCAGCTGGCGGCGGTCGGCGAGCACGGTGGTGACCTGCTCGGCGACGTGCTGCTGGGCCAGGGCCGCATCGTCCAGGCGCGGGAGGGTGGCGAGCCAGGTGGCGCCGGTCCGGGTAGCGACGGCGCGCAGGATCTCGGCCTGGTCTGCCTCGGGCAGGGTGCGGTAGACGTCGGCGGCGAGCTGGCGGCGGGCCTGCTGGTCGGTGTTTCCGGTGGTGGTCTCCGCGCTTGCCGGTGCGGCGGCGATGCGTCGGGCGGCGATGGCGGCTGCGGTGGCCTGCCAGTAGGCGTCGTGGCCGGTGCGGCCTTCCTCGATGTGGGGGCCGGCGGGCTGGGCGGCGTTGTCGTCGGTGACCTTGTACTGGTCGCGGTAGGCGGCGACGAGGGCGAGCTGCTGCTGCCACTGGGCGCGCTGGGTGGGGTCGGTCGGGGCTTCGCCGAGGGTCCGGCTCCACTCCGGGCGGTTCTCCACGGTGCGGTCGGCGAGCACCGAGACCCGGTTGGCGATGAGGACGGCGCTGTCGGTGAGGTACTCGTGGTGGAGCGGGTTGGCTGCGGTGGAGCGCGGCACGGCGCTGATCCAGGCCGGGAGGTCGGCTCGGCCGGAGGCGGCGCGGGTGTGGGCGAGCGCCTGCTGCTGGGCCTGCTGGAGAAGTTCGGGCAGCGCGGTGCGGCCGGTCGCCTCGGAGAGGGCGGTCTCCGCGGTGGTGCCGGTGGTCTCGATGGTCTTGAGGGTCCAGGCGAGGGTGCGCCACAGCTCGGTTTCGGCGCGGTCGTTCTGCTGCTCGGTGGTGACTGGGGCGGCGGTGGCGAGGTGGCGGCCGATGCGCCAGGCGAGGACCTGGCTGAGGCTGTCGGCGCCGGTGAGCGGGCGGCTCTCGGCGGCCTGGCGCAGCAGGGTGGCGGGTTCGTGGCCGGCGGTCTCGGCGCGGCGCAGGGCGGCGGTGAGGGCGGGCCAGGTGTTCTCGCGCAGGGCGCGGGTGGCGTTCTCGTTGCCGAGGATGTCGGCGGCGAGGGCCTGGTGGCGCAGGGCGGCGGGGGTGTTCTGGTGGTTTTCGGGGATGCCGTCGTTGGCCAGGGTGGTGCGGGCGGCCAGGGTCAGGGCGGTGACCGGGTCGCTGGTGCCGGTGGCCTGGGCGGCGGCGGTGGTGAGCAGGGCGTTGGTGTCGCGGCCGGTGCGCTCGGCGGCGGCCAGGGTGCCGGCGAGGTGCGGCCACTGCGGGTGGGCGGTGACCTTGTCGGTGGTGGTGCCGACCGCGGTGGCGGCGGCGTCGGCGTAGCGGTTGAGGGTGTCGGCGGAGACGTGCGGGTGCGCATCGGGGAGCTGGGCGGCGGCGGGCGCGACGCCCAGGGCGGCCGGTTCGACGGTCGCGGCCTCGGGGTCGAACCGGTGGGCGGGCAGGTTGGTGAGCGCCGCGACCAGGGAGGCGTAGCGGGCGGTGTCCGCAGTGCTCGGGGCATCGAGATGGGCCGGGGCCGGGCGGTCGTCGGTGATGGTGTTCAGGCGCCAGGCGAGGGCCTGGGCCGGGGAGTCGGCGGCGGTCAGGTCGCCGCGCCAAGTGGCGGCGGCGATCAGCCGCTCGGGCTGCCAGCCGCCGGCTTCGGCGGTGCGCAGCGCGCGGACGACGGCGGTCATCGCGTCGTCGCTGGTGATCTGGTCGGCGAGGGCGGAGCCGAGGAGTCGGTGGATGAGCTGGTGGTAGTAGGGGGTGGTGAGGGTCTCGGTGGCGTGCTGGTGGCGGGGTACCAGGGTGGCCAGGGAGACGGCATCCTCCTGGGCGTTGCGGATGGTGTCGGTGGCGGAGAGCTGGGCGCCCTCACGGCCCAGGACGCGCTCCAGGACCTCGCGGGCGGCGAAGCTGTCGGGGTCGTTCTTGGGCTGGTCGAGCTGCTCGTCGGTGTCGAACGGCAGCAGGTCGTGGGTGGCCGTGTAGATGGTCGTCTTGTGGCGGGCGCGGGACAGCTGGACGTACAGGTCCTCGCGGGTCATGTCCTCGGTGACCAGGGGGTGGGCGGTGTCCACGGTGCCGCCCTGGGAGCGCATGACGGTGGAGGCGTAGAGCAGCTGGACGTTGGCGGCGACGTACTCGGCGGGCAGCGTGAGGTGTCCGCGGTGGCCCATGTGTCGGACCTTAAGCGAGCCGTCCTGGTGGCGCTGGAGGATCTCCCAGGCGTCGCCGTTCTTGACGAAGTCGCGGCCCCGGTTGGTGGTGATCTTGCGGTTGTTGTCGCGGGTGACGATCCAGTCGCCGCGTCCCGCACGGTTGCCGTCGCGCAGCAGGACGCCGTCCGCCTCGACCTGGCCGGCGGCCACGCGCTCGTCGCGGGCGCGGGCGGACAGGGTGGTGACATCGGCTCCGGAAGCGGCGCTGATCAGCGTGGTCCTGCCCGCGAGCATGTCGGCCTTCCAGCCGTCGTACGCGGCCTCGATCATGGCGGTGCGCGAGCCGCTGACGACCCGCTGGTTGGTGAAGTAGAAGTCCAGGCCGCTGCCGTCGCCCACGCGGATCTTGAGGGTGGCGTCGGCTTCGGCCTTGTCGCTGAACCGGTGGAGTTCGGTGAGTTCGACGGCGCCCGCTACGGCGGCGATCAGGCGCAGCGCGCCGCCGGCTTCGACGGAGCTGAGCTGGCGGTAGTCACCGAGCAGGCGCACGGTCGCGCCGCGCTGGGCGGCGATCCGGGTGAGGTTGTCCAGGTTGAGGGTGCCCGCCATCCCGGCCTCGTCCACCAGGACTACGTCGCCCGGGTTCAGGGCGAAGCCGGCCCGGCTGGAGGGGATGTTCTCGCCTCGCTGGAGCTGACCGGCGTAGGTGCCGCCGGTGTACTCCCAGAGGAACTTGTGGAGGTTCTCGGCGGGCTGCTTGAGGTCCTTGGCGAGGACGGCGGCGGCTGCGGCGGAGGTGGCGAGCGGGACGACACGCTGTCCGGCCTGGTTGGCGACGTGGACGTACGCCTGCATGGCAGTGGTCTTGCCGGAGCCTCCCGGGCCGAGGCCGACCGCGAGCAGCCTTTTGTCGGTAACGAAGCTGGTGACGAGGGCGCGCTGGCCGTCGTCCAGGGTTCGGTGGCGGGCCTCGAAGCCGTCGATCGCCGCGCCGACGAAGGCGGGGTTCGGGCCGCTGGTGAAGGGGGTGAGGGCGGCGTCGACCAGGCGGCGTTCGGCGTCCAGGATGGTGCTGCTGGTGTACCGGGCGGAGGCGTGCTGGACGAAGACGGAGTCGCCGTTGGAGCGGCGCAGTTCCTCGGGTTCGGTGAGCAGGGCGGGGACGTCCACGCGGATGCTGTGGACCGGGGAGGTCGCCTCGGTGACGATCGCCTCGACCAGCTGCTGGTGCTCGTCGGTGCTGTTGGTGGGGTGCTCGGAGCGGGCTAGGCGCTCGGCGTGGGCGCGCAGGTTCCAGACCGTCCACACCGCGCGTTCCTCGGCGACGGCGAGCAGCACGGTGCCGGCCAGGGTCGGGATGTCGGCCGCTTCGCGCACCTGCTCCTCGGCCTGGGCGGAGGCGGTCTCGGGCGCGGGGACGGCGGCCATCACGCGGTGGATGACGTCCTGGCCGTGGGCCTGGGCGACGGTGCGGGTCCAGTCGGCGCGCATCTCCTCCAGGGAGCGGGCGGCCTTCTTGCCCTCGCGGGTGTCGAGGTTGGCCTGGCGGGCGAGCTGGTGGGTCATGCCGCGGGAGGGGTCGTGGCCGTGGTCGCGGCGGTACTCGCGAAGGAGTTGCTCGTAGCGGGCTTCGATCTCGGTCCGGCGGCTGGAGAAGTGGGTGATCGCCTCGACGGGTACGCCGACGATCTCGCGCACCGGCTGCCGCTTGGTGGCGGAGTCCTCGCGGGCTTCGAACTGCACGCCGAGCCGGGCGGTCAGCTCGGTCTCGAAGCGGGAGTTGTAGAACTCGGAGGCGGCGACCGTCATCGCCAGCAGGCCGCGGGCGTCCAGCGAGCGCCACTTGCCGTCGACGCCCTGGATCTTGTTGGCGATGGCAACGTGGGTGTGGAGGTTGGGGTCGCCGGCCCGGGAGTCGAAGTGGTCGAAGGCGACGGCGACCAAGCCCTTGGTCTCGATCTGGGCCTGGCCGGTGCTGCCGGTGCGGGTGAAGGCGGCGTGCTCTTCCAGCAGCTCCAACGCGGCGTCGCGGGCGGCCTCGTGGGCGTCGCGGACGGCGGCGCGGACCTCCTCGCGCTCGTCCAGCGCCCACAGCACCGCAGCGGACTTCACCGGGGCAAAGACCAGGTCGAAGCCGGCGACGGCGGCGCGCTGGCGGCGGGACTCCTCGTGCTGGATCTTCTTGATCTCGGCGCGGGTGGGCTCGCGGCGGGCCTGCTTCTCGATGACGGCCAGGCGCTTCTCGACGCGCTCGGCGAACGGGTCGAGCGGCTTGTACTCCGGATACTTGCGTCCGAGGGTGGCGGCCTTGATCGCAGCGGCGCGCACGGCGGTCAACTGCTCGGCGTCCATGTCAGCGCGCACGTTGGCGGCCAGGTGCTCAGCAATGATGCGCTCGGCGTCCGGGTGCTGGCCCAGGCCGAAAAGGGCCTGCATCTGCGCCTCGGTGACGGTGGCGCCGTCGAGCCCGAGCAGGGGCGCACCGCGTCCGAGCCAGATGCCCGGCGGGTTGCCCTTCTGCGTGTAGTACTCGGCTGCCGACTGTCCCCGCTGACGCTGTACGTCGCCGCCCGCGACCTGGCGCGTCAGGTAGGTGTAGCCGTTGCCGGCGGTGAGCTTGTGGATGGTCATCAACGCAACCACCTCCCGCTTTTCCGGTTACGAATGAGGGTGGGTGCGACGGCTATTCGAGCCGCCGATTCACCTGCCTCATCAAATGCCATGCGAGTACTTTAGCCCCGCGCAGCGGACCATGCTCAGAATATCTGCAAGAGGTGTCTGGATGGCTTGGTGATGCTGGCATATGGGCAGCTCAGGCGGCCTTCTTGAGTGGAAGTGTGATGTGCGTCGCGGTTTTTCTATCGACTCTTCTCGACATTTATCGACGCTTATCAAGGGGGATTCAAAGGGGTTTGCGGACTAGGCTTTTTCGGCTAAATTCGATGCATGAGTGGAAGAATTTCGGCGACGCGGGCCAGTGCGGTCAGGGCGGCGCAGCAGGCGAAGGCAGCGCGGGATGCGGAGCGCCTCCGGCGCGAGCGGCAGGTGGAGTCGGCGTTGATCGACTTCTACGAGCAGACGAGGAGGGCAGAGCAGCTGCGGGTGGCCGCGCGGTCTCGGGCGGAGAAGATCCTGGCGGACGCGGAAGCGGCGGCGCGGGAGCCGGAGCGCCTGGCGCGGGAGGCGGTGGCGGCGCTCGCCGATCTGGGCGAGCCGCGCGATCAGATCGCGGAGCTGACCGGGCTGTCGCTGGCGGACGTACGGGCGATCCTGGCGGAGGTCGCCGGGGCCGGGAAGCTGCGCGGCGACGGCCGCGGTGCCGAAGCGGTCGCGGCCGTGGAGTCCGGTCCGGGACGCGCGGCGGCCTGCTCCGCCGGCTCTGGGAGCGGTGAGCCGGTGCAGGGGTGACGGGTAGGTGCCGGTGCCGTTCGTCACGGCTTCGGCTGCGAGCAGCGTGAGACGATGCGGTGGTATTCGAACTACTGCTTGGGACGTGCCGCGGATGAGTCAGAACCCTGATCAGTGGGTCCAGTGGATCGGGCTGACTCTCGGCACTGTGATCGCCTTCGGCTCGCTGGTCCGGTCCGCCGTGAACGGCTTGATGGCGCGGCACGACGCTTCCCCGGTCCGCGGCCTCCTCGCGGGTTTGGCCGTCGCCGCGTGCCCGGCGCTGGTGTTGAAGGTGTTCCCGGCCATCTGGGACTCGGCAGCCGGCTCGCCGCAGGCTGAGCCGGTGCCGACGGACAGCGGCTTCGAGGTGCCGTGGGGCGTCGTCGGTTTGGTCGCGGTCGCGGTCGCGGCGGTGGCCGGGGCGGCCGTGGCCACCCTGGCGGTGAGGAAGCGCCGGGCGACCGGCCGGGCCGCGCGGCTGCGGCGTCAGCGCATCGAGGATCGGCACGATCTTGTGTTAGAGGAGTACGGCGCGTACTGCTCCGACATCCTGGCGGTGCTGGAACGTCCGCTGCTGACGGATGTCTCCGTGCGGGAGACCGCCGATCTGGTGCACGCACTCGCTGCGGCGGCCGACGCCCGCGCCGCCGGTTCGGACGCTGCCGCGGAGTACGGGCGAGCGGTGACGGCATTGGAGATCGCCTGGCAGGTCGCTGATCGCCACGCTCGCAAGGTCGGCACGGGCCGGCTGCCGGAGCGGGAGCGCGCGGCGGTCGCGCAGGCTCAGCGCCTCCTGCGTACCGCGCTGGGCGAGGGGGCGTCCGACGCTGAGCGTCAGACCGCCTACCGCCGCGCTGTGGGGCTCCTGGAGGGGATCGTGGTCATCCCCCGGGAGGCGACTGCGGCGATCGAGGGAGGGGCCCGGCACCACATGCTCCTCAAGTCCTACCCGGAGCCCGCCGGTGCGGGTAGCAACAGCAGCGACGCTGTGCCGCGCTAGCCGAGGGTGGTCCCCGTGCGCTGGTGGGGACGGGGAGAGAGGCGAAGGCGCTGCCGACCGTGAGCTGGTCGGCAGCGCCTTCGTGGTGTTCGGCGGTCGCTACCCGGCGGCCGGGGGGTTCCAGAATGCGTCGAAGACCTTCGGGTCGTAGCGCTTGCCGTCCTCGGTGTCGATCGGGTGCGGCACGGGCTGGCCGGCTTCCTGGGCGCGGGCGATGCGCTTGCTGATCGCGCTGATGCTGACGCCGTAGTACCTGGACAGCTCGGTCGCGGAGCGGGGTGGTCCAGCGAGCCAGGCGCGGTGCTCGACGCTGCCTTCCTCGTCGTAGCCGAACTCGCGCAGCACGGCGCGCTGCTCGGCGGTCGGCTTCCCCGTGGCGGGCAGGTAGCCGAGCTCGACCAGGACGGCGGTCGGCTCGGCACCGAGCGGGCCGGAGGCCGGCAGGTAGCCGAGCTGCCACAGCAGCGGCAGCAGGGCGTCGGCGGACCACACCCGGAGTCGGCCGACCTTGGTGCTGAGCGCGGCGATCTCAGGCCTGCGCACCAGGGTCTTCACGGCCTCCTTCCCCTTGCCGGTCAGGCGCTCGATCATGGCGGTGGTGACCTTGTCGAGCACCGGCTGGGTGGTGGGCTCGGCAGTGGGAGCGGGGGGCTGGACCGTTCCGCGGGGGCCGGTGCGGATGGACCGTCGGCCGAGCCAGGATTTGACCTCGCCCCAGCTGTAGGTGCCGAGCGGATCGGCGGTGGGGAACGGGTCTGCGCTGTTGCGGTAGGTGGAGGGCATGCGGCTGACGGTCTCGCGCAGTCGGCCGGTCCGGCTGGCGACCTCGGTGAGGGTGACGCGGTCGGCGTCGTCCCCCGGCAGCTCGGCCACGTCGATGCGGGCGGCCTGGTTGTCGCGCATCCACGCGGCGACGGCTTCACGCGGGTACCGCTCCTCGCGGTGGTCGCCGGATTCCTCGGAGCCGGGCCACTCCGGGTCCTTGGCGAGGCGGCGGACGGTGGACTCGGACAGCCCGGTCGCGTTGCTGATGTCAGCGACGCTGAGACTGTCCGCGGTGGCGGCGTCCAGCCGTTCCGCGAGCGTCGGGGCGGGGGGCACGGAAGTCTCCTTGGGGTGGTTGTTCAAGGGGGAGGACCCTCCCCGAGTTCGACATGGACTAATCTACCGGCGCGGAGTAGCGGTCTTTCGGGATCGGTCTTCGTGGGAGGGGGCCAGCGGCTTGCCCAAGCCGGTCCATCGAGGCCGGTACGGCTTCGGCCGTGCTGCTGGCCCCCGTCATGCATTCCGCTCACGCCGCGAGCGCGACCGGGGGCGTGAGATCGGCCTGGTGGTGCAGCCGTTCCCACCACGCCGCGAACGCGGAACGTTCCTTGTCGGCGACGCCGGCCGGTGCCAGGGCCAGGGTCATCTCGATCGCGGGGAACCCGTCGGTGCGGGGGATGATCTCGGCCCTGCTGATCCCGTACTGGTCGGTGACGGCTCTGCCGGTGGCAATGGCCGCCAGCGCGGCGGTGGCATCGGTCCGGCTGCCGCTGAACACCGTGCGCACGCTTCGCCAAGCGGCGCCCTTGGCGGTGGGGTCGTGCCGCCGGGGGTGGATGATGCGCCGGACCTCGTAGACGCTCCAGCGCTGCCGCCGAAGGTGTTCTTCGAACTCGGCGAGGACGTCGGCCAGACCGTGAGTGCGGGCGAGGTCCTGGGCTGCGGTGTCGCCGTAGAGCTTCGAGCGTGGGTTGAGGGCCATCGCGGTGTACTCCAGCGCGAGGGCCTGGGCGCCGATGTCCGGCTCCGCCCGCCAGCGCTCGACCAGCTCGGCCCTCCCACGCCGCCCGGCGGAGAACGGGCAGTACCCGCAGGCGCTCCTCGTCCACGGCTCGCCGAAGCGGTCGATCAGGTACTGCTCGCACCGGTGGCGGTCCCACCCCCAGTCGTTGATCAGCGGGTACTCGGGGAGGCGGCCGAGGGCGGTGAAGCCTTCGTCCCTCTCGGCTCGGCGGAGTTCCTCGCTGGCGAAGCCGAGCACGTGCCGGAACGGGGTGCCCCGGAACTCGTCGCCCAGCCAACCGTCGAGCACGTCTCCCTTCGCGTGCAAGCTGCACAGCCGGCGTTTGGCGGCGATCTGCGGGACGGTGCCGCTGGCGCGGAGTTCGTCGGACAGCCGCCACGGTCCGCGGGTGATCAGGCGGCGCGGGCTGCGGGAGTCGTCCAACACGGTGTAGCCGCCCCGCTGACTGGTCCTGCTGAGCTGGACGAACCGCACGCCACTGCTGCGCATCATCGGCAGAAGGTGTTGCTCGACCAAGCGTCGGGTGACGTCGGGCTCGTCCCCCGTCATCGCGGTCAGCACGGTCAACCGGTCGAGCGGGAAGTCCCGGCTGGCCGGCTCGGTGAGCCATCGAGCGGCAACGGCGGCACTGTCGACCCCATGCCGAAACTGAGTACGACCGGGAGGGCCGCCGAGTCGGTACGGGTCATGCGGCGCACACCTCCATACGGTGCGGAAACGTACGGAGCGCGGCTCCGCACGGGCGCAGGGCCCGTACGGGGCCGGGGTCCTCACGCTCGGCGGCTTCGATGATCTGGGCCATCGACAGGTCGCGGCGGAACGGTACGCGGATCTCGTCTTCGACCAGGGCGTAGTCCAGTGCGGTGTCGGGTGCCATCCGTGCGGCGGTGATGAGGGAGCGCCGTCCGGCGAACGGGCACAGTCGGCAGCTCAGGCGGTCGAGGTTCTGGTAGGCGGGGTGGGGCGGGATGCCGCTGGCCCGTACGGTCTTCCACACGGCGTCGGTGCTGAGCTGGTGGATGGGCAGCCAGGTGGTGACCTGGCGGCGGCCGGAGCTGGCCGCGCGGTCCAGGGCGAGGGTGGGGCGGCGGGAACGGACTGTGCTCTCGTCGGCTCGCAGTCCGAGCGCGGTGACGATGCGGGCGGGCCGGCCGGTGACGCCGAGCCGGTTGGTCAGCTCGGTGTAGAACTTCCGGGCTACGTCGCGCTTGAGGTAACTGCGGCAGAAGGGAGTGGAGAGCCCGGGCCAGCGGCCCCGTTCCCGGACCAGGTCGAGCAGCCCGCCGCGCTCGCGGCGGCGGACCTCGAAGGGCAGCCCGTACGCGGCGGCCTGCTGTGCGGCGAGGGCCAGCACGCCGTCCCACTCCGCGTCACCGAGGTCGAGGTGGAGGACGACGGTACGTTCCAGCATCTCCTCGGTGGCGGTGGCCGCCCACAGGTGGAGCATCGCGGCGGAGTCCTTGCCCGCGCTGTTGTTCAGTACGTAGGCGTCGGCGTCACGCAGCTGTGGCGGTATGTGGAGGGTGGTGCTCATGCGCGGGTTCCTCGTACGGATTCGGTGCGGGTCGGGAGGTCGGCGGGAGGGGCCGGTCGTCGGCGTCCCGGGCTGTACGAATCGGAGCGCGGGGCCGCGGGTCTCCCGTGTGGACGGGGGGCTCCTGCCCGGGGCTTGACTCCGTACGGCCATGGAGTGTGCGGGCGTCGGCCACCCGCTTCTCGCACCACGACCGGCTGTAGCCGGTGCTGGTGGTCAGCTCGTCGTAGTCGGGGCGCCAGTCGGGGTCGGCGCGCATCTCGGCGAGCAGGTCGGTGATGACGCGCAGCTTGCTCGGCCGCTCCGTCGGCGGCACGGTGGCCGGCTGCTCGTCGATCTCATCGGCTTCGACGTCGTCGGGCACTTCGGCAGGGTCTTCGGCGCGGGTGTGGTCGTCCGGCTCGGCCGGGGGTGGGCCGGGCGGCGGAGGGCAGGCGGCGACGTCCTGGTGCTCATGGGTGTCTGCGTCGGCGGACCGTGGCGGTGCGAGGTCGGTCGGCGGGCCGGAGGGGCGGGATTCGATGATTCCGGCGGCGGCGAGGAACGCCAGGCTGGGCCAGGCGGCCATCACGTATCCCCACGGGGTGGGCCGGGCGACGGCGAGGTTGGCGGCGAGGCTCATCGCCACGCCGAGCACCAGGACTCCGCGGGGCCACCGGGCCGGTTGTCGGGCGCGCTTGCGGCGGCGGATCTCGGCGACGGCGCCGAGCGCCATCAGCTCGACGGACACGGCGATGGCGTAGGCCACCCATCCGGTCTGGCCGGCCTCGGTGGCGGTCTGCACGACGTGGGTGAAGGAGACGGCGAACGCGCAGACGCCGAGGATGCCGACGGTGAGGTCCGCAGTGAGAGCGTCCCTGTCGGTGGTGGTCGGGGTCACGATCTTGTTCTCTCGGTTTTCGTGGGCGGGTGCGGCCCGGTTGCCCTCCGGGCCGCACCCGTTGATCGGATGGAGCGCACCGTTAGTGCGCGGTTCTGACGTGCTGGCGGCGCGCGTCGTCCACGAAGCCCTTGCCTGCGTGCTTGACCGACCATTCGCCGCAGCTGCATTCGGCCTGGGAGTAGGCGCGTCCGGAGCACCCCGGGGTCAGGGGCTTGCCGGAGGTGGTGTGCCTGTGCTCGGGCGGACACTCGGTGTCGTCGGCGTGGTGGTCGGTGCGCGGTGCACGGAACCGGACTGCGGGGGTGCTCTCCTTCGCCGGCCGGGCGGGGAACGGGACGGTCACTCGTCCGAGGTCCTCACGGCTGGAGGCTTCCTGGTGGGCGTCCCACTCGGCTTCGGTGTGGGCGTCGCCGACGCACAGCGGCTCGGTGTGGTCGTACCAGGTCTTCCGGTCGATGGTGACGATGCGTTCGGCTTCGGCCTGGGCTGCGGCGGGGGTGGGGGCGAGGACCGGCACCACGTGGACGGTGATGACGTCGATGGGGACGATGAACTTGGGCATGGTGGTGTCTCCGGTTGGTGATCGGGGGCGGGTTCTGGCCGGGCCTCGGCGCGGTCCGGGGGCCGCGCCGGGACGGGTCAGGTCGCGGGGGTGCCGGCCAGGTGCTCCCAGCTGTTGCCGTTCCAGAACTGGGTCGTGGCACCGGCCGTGAGCGGCAGCCCGAGGGCGGCGTGCGCGCGGCGGCGGTCGTCCGCGGTGGCGGGCATCGGGATGGTGCCGCTGATGGTGACGGTGCGGTTTGGAGCGACTTCCCGCAGCAGGGTGCGGCCCTGGCGCGCCTGTGCGCGCAGCGAGCGGCCGACGTTGAACTCCTCGATCAGGAGGTCCAGCAGCAGGGAGAGGCTGACGGGCCGGCCGTCGAGTCGGCAGGCGTCGGCGAAGTGGGCGAACTCGGCCACGTCGACGTCGCCGTGAGGCACGAACTCCGTGGCGTCCCCGTCTCCGTAGTTCTGGGCGCTGCCGATCTTGCGGCCTCTGCGGCTGAGGGTGGCCAGGAACGGGGTCGCCCGGAGCAGCGCCAGCTCCTGGCAGCTGGTGACCTCGTAGCGAGGCTGGTCCGGCGTCTGGAGCCCGGTGTGGGGCAGGGTGGGCACGCACTTCTCCTGTGGTGGTTGAGGGGTGTGGGTGTGCAGCGGGAGGTGCCGCGCGGGGTTGGGCCGTGGTGCGGGGTCGATCCCCGCAGCTCGGCGCTCCCGGCCGGGGGCCGCCCGGGTGCGGGCGGCAGGGGCCGGCGGGCGGTGCGGCGGGTGGGTGCTGCGGTGGGTGGGCTGCGGGAGGGGTTGGGCCGTGGTGCGGGGTCGATCCCCGCAGCTCGGCGCTCCCGGCCGGGGGCCGCCCAGCTTCGCGCTGGGCGGCCGGTGGGTCGGTCAGCCGGGCTGGTCCGCCTCGGCGACGGTGTCCGTCAGCTCACGGGCGACGGCTTCGACGCTGATGGTCACCCGGTGGAGCTGGTCGCGGGCCTCGGCCGCGCGGTCGGCGCAGAGCGTGTAATAGCCCTCCTCGTCGCCGGGGTCGACGGGGAAGTCCTCACGGTTGGGATCGTAGGACGGCAGGGCCGTGCGGAACTTCTCCTCCCATTCCTCTTCGAAGGTGGTGACCTCGGCCACGAGGGTGCGCAGGCGTTCAACGATGGTGGTCAAGGGGCTTCCCAGTTCTCGCGGTGGGCTGGTGGTGGCGGCCTGTGCCGGGCCGGCCCAGCCCCCGAGGACTGGCGGGCGGGCGGTCCCCAGGGTGCGGGTCAGCCCCCTTGTCCAACTCCCCAGCCTTCTCGCTCCTCGGAGCCTTTTTTGTCT
>NZ_JBHVWW010000003.1:134411-206772 GCF_042882025.1 Kitasatospora sp. NPDC058243 | reverse complement strand
GGTGTGGCTTTGGCCAGGGGGGGGGAGGGGTTTTCAAACGGTGGGGGGAGGGGGTTTCCCTGTTTTTTGGGGTGGTTTGGTGGTGGGTTTGTGGGTCGGCCCCCCCTGCCCGGGGGGGCCGGTCGCCGGGCCGGTCACAGGGTGGCGGCCAGCTCCATGGCGCGGATGCCGAGCGCTTCGACCTCGTGGGCGTCGTCGGCGTCCGGGAGGGTCTGGGCGACGGAGGTGACGGCGTGCAGCACGCCACCGGCGGACAGGTCCCCACCCTGGATGAAGTGGGCGAAGATGTCGGCCCGGCGCTCCTCCGTGAATTTCAGCCGCTGGGCGACGGTGGTGATGGTGGCTTCCGGGTTCTTGATCCGGGTCGCGGCCGTCTCCTGGATGGACCGCAGCTGTCGGACGACGTAGTCGTGGTCAAGGAAGGTGCTGACGGCGTCGGTGGTCTGGGAGGTGACCAGGTCGAGGGTGCGGGCCTGGGTGGTGTCGCTCCACCGGATCACCCCGTCCTGCTGGCGTCCGCCGATGTGCACGGACCGCATGACGTCCTTGGTGATCACCATTCCGTTGTCGCAGACCTGGACGACCAGTCGGGGCACGATGGTGAACGCCCCGCACCCGGTCTCGCTGTTGCTGATCTCGAACCCGGCGAAGACGGTCGGGTTGTCCGCGCCCCTTGCGCCGGTGAACGGGCTCCGGTAGTCCTTCAACAGCTCAGGGGCGTAGGCGCTGACCTGCGGAGCGGTGATCTTGACGTACATCTTCCGGTCGGTGAGGTCGCACTTGTCCAGCCGGACCTCGACACCGGCGTCCCGCACGCCCTGGAGCGCGGCGGCGAGGATGTCCAAGTTGTCGATGATCCGATAGCTGGGGCTCAGGAAGGCGCGGGCAGTGCCGGTGTCCTCGCCCGCACCCGGGCGAAGCGTACGGATCATGAACGACTTGTCGGCGCGGCTCTCGTGACTGAGCCACCCGTTGACGTTGCTGTCCCACAGGTGCGGGGCCTCGGTCCGGGTCTTCCGCAGGTAGCCGACAGGAATGCCCAGCTTCTCGGCGACACCGGATTCGCAGACGTCGGTGAGCCGGAACTCCGCAGGCTTGCTGGTGACTCCGTCCGGGGTGAGGTCGTGGTCCGCGTCCTTGATGATCAGTCGGCCGCCCTCGGCGCGGATGGCCCCGACGGGGGCGACCACATCGGTCTTGCGGGGGTGCTGCTCGCGGAGAATGCCCACGATCTCGGAAAGGCTCGCGTTGCGGGTGGAGGTCCTGGCCAGGGTGACGGTCATGTGTGAGTCCTTCGCGCCGGGGTCTGTCGTGGGTGCCGGCCGGGGTTGCCCTCCCCGCCCAACAAGAACAATATTACCTCATTAAGGGTTTTTGGTCAACCCTCTGGATATGGGTTCACCCGGTCGCGGCGTTCACCTCCTCCGACATCGCACGGAAGTGCGACACGGTGACGGCAACCGCCCAGCGGCGGGCGCGGGCGGGGGCGGCCCCGCTGGCCGCGCCCCATGCGGCGGCGGCGGACAGGCCCGGCCGGACGGACAGGTCGGGGCTGATCACGTAGTGCGCGCCGGGGAGGTAGGCGTCACGCCAGGCCAGGCCGATCGTGTGGAGCGCCAGCACGAACGACCAGCGCAGCTGTCGCCGGGGGGTGAACCGGCCTTCGGCGAGAGCGGCGGCCACCTTGGCATGGGCGGCGGCCAGGAAGGTGTCGAGTTCGACCAGTGCGGGGCACGCCCGCTGCCAGTCGGCGACGGCCAGGGTGGGTGCGGGCGGGAGCGCGGCCCACTCGGCCGCGGCGACTTCCCGGACCACTGCGGCGGCGGCGTCGAACTTCTCGCCGATGTCGGCGAGGACCGCGAGCACTTCGCGGGAGCGGACGGGGCGGGCCACGTCGGAATCGTGCTGAACGTCAATGATCTTCAAGATGCTTCCTCGGAGTGCAGGGCGGGGCCCGGCCCGGCGGATCGCCGGGCCGGGGGCGGGGATGGGGCTACCGGAGGCCCGCCGCCCAGAGCAGGCCCGCAAAGCTTCGGGCGATGTCGGCGAGGTCGTCCCGGCCCCCGATCCACGTCGGGGCCTGGTCGCTGCGGATCTGCGCGTCGGGGCTCGCCCACATCGCACCCCGGAACAGGGCGTACTCCTCGCCGGGGGCGGGGATGCGCAGCTCCCACGTACCGAGCTCCTCGCACATGACCTGCACCGCGTAGGTGCGGGCACCGGAGACGATCACGACCGTGCGGGGTGCGCGGGGAATACCGAGTTCGGTGAGCCGGTGGTCGAGATCGACGGCGACGGCCAGGCGCTCCGCGCAGGGGAGTTCGGCAATGGCGTCGGGGGTGAGCCAGCACCAGGCGCAGCCCGACCCGCCGCTGTGGCCACACTCGGCCTGCTTGGCCGCGTTGATCTCTTCGAGTCGGTCGCGGTCGAGAGTGATCGTCATGCGTTGACGCCTTTCGTTCGGTCCATCGCGGGCGCCGGTCGGGGTTGCCCTCCCCTCCCAACAAGAACAATATTACCTCATTGGGGGTTTCTGGTCAAGCTTGACGACATAGTTCGGCACGCCGGTCGGACGGCTGACTGACCGTCAGATCAACGGCCGCACCTCCCCCGCCCCCCGACAGCTGCCTGGGGTCCGGGGCAAAGAGGCCGCCCGGGTCAAGGGCCGGCGCAGCCGGTGGCGAAGCCACGCGAAGCGCCCTTGAGGCGGGCGGCCGGCTCCGGATACTGGGCCGCGGAGGGGGGCCGGGGGAACCACGCAGCGGGGCGCCCGGACCAGAAAAGGGCGCCGCGCCGAAGGCGCGACCGAACCCGCGCCGTACGGCGGCCACCGTGCGGTGGCCGCCGTACGGGGACCTCAGAGCGGGTCGAGTCCGGCGAGTCGCTCGCAGGCGGCTTCCTCGCGGTATCGGTAGTAGGCCTGGAGGGCGAGTTCTTCCCGGTCGCCTTCGACTCCGGTGGCGTCGGCCAGGTGAAGCAGGGCAGTGATCACGTCGCGGATGATCACAGACACACCTTCGACGTCGGCGGGCTCGCCTCGGTACGAGCCGGGATCGGTGGAGATGAAGGCGCGGACGGCGACCAGCGCGGAGTCGGCGGAGTCGGCGGAGGGTCGTTCGGGGGCGAGGACGGACACAGGGCTCCTTCTTGCTGCGCGGCGGGGTGGGTGGGGCGGAGCGTCGGGTTCAGCAGGAAAGGGCCGGGATGTCGGCCGCGCGGGTCGGGGTGAAGTCGAGATCCCGCTCGACCATGATCGGAAGGACCAGGTGCCCCGGCTTCGCGGTCGGCGTGAGGTAGAGCTCCTCCAGCTCCACCAGGTGGATGTAACCCCATTCGCCCTCGGGGTAGTTGACCCTGGCCCAACCGAAGGCCAGGCCGCTGGCCGGGTCCACCTCGGCGATGTACCAGTCCGAGCCGCCGGTGAAGTAGTGGATGTGGAGGACCTTCTCCTCGAAGGACTGCCCGTCGGTCGCGTACAGCTCGGGGATCTTCTCCAGGTCGGCGAAGGGCGGGTAGAACTCGTGTCCTCGCGCGTGCCGGTTCTGCTCGGGCATCGCCCCCCAGGCCCAGCTCGCCGGTTCGACGCTCGCGCTGTGCAGTTCGATCATGTTCGGCCTCTCGGTTTGTGCTTCGCGGGCCGGTCTCCGGGTTGCCCTCCCGTCGACCTGATGACATCAGTTTACCTCGCTGGGGGTTTCTGGTCAAGCTTGAGGGCATAGTTCGGCACGCCGGTCGGACGGCTGACTGACCGTCAGATCAACGGCCGCACCTCCCCCGTCCCCCCGACAGCTGCCTGGGGTCCGGGGCAAAGAGGCCGCCCGGGTCAAGGGCCGGCGCAGCCGGTGGCGAAGCCACGCGAAGCGCCCTTGAGGCGGGCGGCCGGCTCCGGATACTGGGCCGCGGAGGGGGGCCGGGGGAACCGCGCAGCGGGGCGCCCGGACCAAAAAGGCAGCCGCGCCGAAGGCGCGACCGAATCCCGCCACAGGCGGCCGGCGGCGACAGCCGCCCAACAACACCGCCGCGCCGAAGGCGCGACCGACCCCGGACCGAGGGCACCGCGACCGGGGCGGCCGGTGGCGGTGCCCCCGGGTCAGCGGGGCGGCTCCTCGTCTTCCCGGCGGGGGACCACCGGGGCGAGGGCGGGGTGGACTTCGGCGATGCGGCGGAGGCGGCAGCGGGCGTCGGCTCGGGCGGCCTTGCTCGGCGACTCCAGACTGGCCTCGGTGAGGACGTGGGCGAAGCTGGCGAGGGCGGCGGCGGTGCGCAGCACCACGCGGCGGGGCTGGAAAATCGCCGCGCAGTCGCCGAGTCGGCGGGCAGCGGTCCAGGAGCGGTAGACCTCGCGGTCGGCGGGGGTGAGCGGCTGGCGGCCGGCCAGTCGGGCGTCGATCCAGTCGGCCAGGTGGCCTCCGACCTCCACGGTCGTGGTGGTGCTCGCCTCGGGGTGGCGGAGTCGGGTCCATCGGTCGATTTGGGTCTCCAGCACACCGAGCCGATCGGCGGCTGGGCGGAGGTCGTCAGCTTCGCGGGTGGCCCGTGCCAGCTGGCGGTCGGCCGCCGACCGGAGGTAGCGGGTGTGCTGCGCGTGCCGCTGGCGGTCCAGCCGGTACTCGCTGGCGATCTTCTCTCCGACCTCCTTGGCTCGTGCGCGGGCCTTCTCGGTGGCCAGCTCGTAGGTGCTTCGGTGGAGCTGTTCCCACGGGTCGCGGTCGGCGGGAGCGCCGGGCTCGGGGAGCGTGATGCCGTCGTAGATCCATGCGTTGTAGACGGCGAGTCGGTCGGTGTAGCTGCTGGGGCCCTCGTCGGGGTCGTAGCGGCCGGAGACGAACCGGATCCGGGTGTAGGCGTCGGGGTTGTCGGCCTCCCCGGGGGCGGCCTCGGGGTGCAGTGTGATGGTGCCGATGACGTGGGGTGCGCGGACGGTGTAGTAGGTGAGGCCGGTCTCTGCGTGCTCGACCTCGTAGCGGAGCAGCAGGCGGGTGCGGGTGTAGGTGGTGATCAAGAATTCTCCGGAGGGGCCGGCCGGGCCTTCGTGGTCCGACCGGCCGGTTCGGTCAGCTTCGGGGGGCGGTACTGGGCAGGAGCGGCGGGCCGCCGTGCTGCTCGGCGGCCTGGTTGATGGCCTTGGGCAGACGGAGGACCACAACGGACTGGAGCCAGAGCAAGCCGACGACGACAGCGAGCAGGGGGTAGGTGATGAGGAGTTGGTCCCGCAGGGTGGCGACCACGGTGGCGGCGATGACGGCGAGGACGACGGCGAACATGCCGCGTTGGACGGTGTTGATGATGCGGGTCAGCTCGCTCGGGGGCGGGGCGGTGGGCATGGAGGGCCTTTCGGCAGCGGTGGTCGACGGGTGGAACGGGTGTCGGCGAAGGGGCGTTCGGTGTGGCCGGCTCACCCTCCCATGGGGACGGTGCCGTAGTAGAAGGTGGGAAGGATGGTCAGCAGCGGCATGGGGCTGTCGGGGTGGACGTCCTCGGGCCGGTAGTCGTCGCGCGGCATGGCCACGCTGATGAGGAGACAGTCCTGGCCAAGGAAGTCGTGCCCGATCCACCGTGAGGCGTAGACGGTCTGGGGTAGCCACGAATGCTCGGCGCTGCGCCGGATCGGCGCCAGCATGGCCTCCGTCAGCTCCTCGACCGTGGGCGGCAGGGCGTCCGGCTCGCGCCAGCGCCAGACCGGCGGTTCGTCGCCTGCCGCTGCCGAGGGGATCGGGTTGTTCCGCATGGCCCAGCGCACGAACGGCAGGGTGGGGCCGTGGCTGTACGTGCTCGGGCTCCGTCCGTCGGAGTAGAAGCGTTCGTAACGCGGGACCTTGCTGTTGCCGTGGTAGCGCCAGACCAGCCGGAACTCGCCGCGTCCGCGCGCGGTGTCGGCCGATGTCGTCACCACCCATCCGTCGCCGGTGTTGGTCTCGTCGGCCGGGGACCACTTTGCGTCGGCGGTCCAGCCGTGGCGGCGGGCGTAGGCGACGACGGCGGCCACGGTGGCCGGTGTCTTCGTGGGGGCCGGGCGGACTGGTGCGGCGGGGGTGCCGTTGGCGGGTTCTGCGTCGGGCGTGGTGGTGCTCAAGCTGTCCCTTCGTGGGCGGGGTGGGGTGGGGTGGGCCGGGCGGAGGAGTCCGCCCGGCCGCAGGGTGATCAGCTGGCCATGGCCGGTGTCGGCCAGGAGCCGACGGCGGGCGGGGTGGTCGGGACGGGCGGGGCCTGGACCGGCGGCCAGGTGGCGTCGAACGCGCCGGGTGCGGCCTGGACGGGGGCCGCTGCCTGCTGGGCGGGGCGGCTTCCGGCCTTGGTGACCTCGACGGTGGCGAAGCGCATGCACGCGCCGACCTCGTCGATCTGGAGCTCGGTGTAGACCTGGCGGGGTCCGTCGGCCGGCTGGTGGGTGCGCTGCTTGAGGACACCGGTCACGACGACGCGCGCACCCTTGGCCAGACTCGCCGCGATGTTCTCCGCGTACTGCCGCCAAGCGACGCACGGCATCGAGATCGAGTCGCCGTCCCGGTAGCTGCGGGTGGAGCTGTCCCACGCCCGCTCGTTGGAGATGACGGTGAAGACGGCCCGCGCGGCTCCGCTGTCGCTGTACTTGAGCATCGGGTTGTCCGCGAGGTTTCCGACAATGGTGATCTTGGTTTCGCCTGCCATGGTTCCTACTCCTCTTAGCGTTCGATACGGGCGCCGCCGCGCGGGCCCAGGGTGATCCGGAAGTCCGGACCGCCACCGAACGGCACTCCGATCCCGGCCATCTCCTCCGCCTCCGCGAGCATGTGCTCGTCGGTGATGAGGTAGAGGTCGGCGAACGACTGCTCGGTGCAGCCGGTTCGGGGATCGCGGGCCCGGCTCCGCAGCTGGTCCGCCGCCTGGCGGATCGACGCGACGGGCTCGGGGTTGCCGCTTCCGGAGAACGGATTGGTGAAGTAGGCGATGTAGCGCGGGCTCATGTCCGCCCTCCGGTTGTGCCGTGGTCTCTGCCTGCTGGTCGGGGGTGCCATCCCCTCCCAACAAGAACAATATTACCGCATTGAGGGTTTCTGGTCAAGCTTGAGGGCATAGTTCGGCGCGCCGGTCGGACGGCTGACTGACCGTCAGATCGACGGGCGCACCTCCCCCGTCCCCCCGACAGCTGCCTGGGGTCCGGGGCAAAGAGGCCGTCCGGGTCAAGGGCCGGCCGCAGGCCGGTGGCGCAGCCACGCGACCGGAAGGAGCGCCCTTGAGGCGGGCGGCCGGCTCCGGATACTGGGCCGCGGAGGGGGGCCGGGGGAACCGCGCAGCGGGGCGCCCGGACCAGAAAAGGGCGCCGCGCCGAAGGCGCGACCGCTACCACCGCCGCAGGCGGCCGGCGGCGGCCACCACCGGGAGGTCCAGAAACGAGCTCAGTCGGTGGAGGTCGTGAACAGGTCGGCGGTGCCCATGATGCAGGCCGAGGTGGTCACCTCGCGGCGATCCGGGCCGTGGCCGGTCGCGAACCGCACGGAGGGGTGGGCGTTCGCGCACTGCGGATCGTGTCCACCGTCGTTCGGGACGGCCGGCTCGCCGGGGTCCATGACATCGGTCAGCAGATGCCACCCACCGGTGAAGCGGCTCAGGCTCCGGGACGGCGACGCGCCTGGAGGTACGGACCACTTGATCCAGCAGGTGAGAGGAGTGCTCGGGGTCGGGCATGCGCTCGCTCCTGGTCTTGTGCCGGTTCGTCGCCTGACAATTTCAGAGGCGGGGCTGATGCGGTCAACGGATGCCTGCGGGGAGGTCGGCTGGTCTATGCTGGAGGTTCTGCACGCCCCCTCTGTGGGGTGCTGTGGTCTCTGGCCGGTGGATGCGTGCCAACGCCCTTCGGGGTACCCGTTCGCGGGTGTGTCCACCGGCCTTCCGCTTGTCTGCGGTCATGGACGGATGGTCGGCCGGTTGGGCGTCTGGACCGGCGGGGGCTGGATCAGCTGTACCGGGGTCGTGGTCGTGGTGGTCGGCGTGGTCCTGGTGGCCGGCTGCTCCACCGTGAGGTCGGCGAGCATCGCGCGGAGGGGGCCGGTGTTGCCGTTGAACGACGCGATGGACGCCAGCGTGTTGCGGTCGGGGTCGAGCCGGGTCCAGTCGATCGGGTGCCCGGCGTCGGCGGCGAGCTGGCCGAGGAAGGCCCGTTGTGCCCTCCCGTTGCCCTCACGGAACGGGTGCAGGGCGTTGACGTCGCCGTAGAGGTCGGCCAACCCGGTGAGGAAGCTGTCCCGGTCGAGGCCGCGGAGGTAGTCCTGACGGCGTGCGAGTCGGCCGAAGGTGTCGTCGGCGAAGCCCGGGATCATCCGGACGAGGCAGAACTGGGTGTTCCCCTTGGCGATCTCGATGGAGCGGACTTCCCCCGCCCACGGGTAGATGCTGCCGAAGACCTCGCGGTGGAAGCCCTGGAGGTGGGCGAGGTCGTACCGGCCGGGAACGGGCTTTTCGGCGATCCGGGTGAGGCGGGCGGCCGTGATGTCGGCTTCGGCGGCGGCGAGCTGCCCTTGGTCGGTGATGCCGAGCCGGTTGCGCAGGACTCCGCTGTCCGGATCGGCGTAGGGGTCGGCCACTGTCAGGGGGTCGTCTGCTCTGCGCCCGGCGTGCGGTGGCGGGCTTCGGCTCGCTGGACCAGCTCGTCTGCGGTGATCCGACCGGCCGCGTACTCCTCGGCGTCGGTGAGGTAGTCCGTGCTGGGGGTGAGGCCCTCGGCTCGGACCGAGCCCGTGGCGGAGGTGACCGCCCGGCGGCGGTCCTCCGGGGTGGTGACGGGGTGGTGCATCGGGGTTGGCTCCTCGGGTTCGCGCGGGGCGGGCGCGGGTTCTCTCATCAGCGTACGTGCCCTGCGGTGGTGGGCACGCTGGGGCCGGGGTGGTCGGCGGGTCGGTCGCGGCAGGCGGCCGGCTCCGGGGGCGGAGGCGGGCGCGGGGGAGGGGGCTCGATCCCCCCCCCCCCGCGGTGCCGGCCGCCCGGCCGCCCGACCCGTGTCGTCGGATCGGGCGGCCGGTCTCATGCGGCAAGCTGCTGGTGCTCGGCCAGCAGGGCGGGCAGCGGTTGGGTTCCGCGCTCCCTGCTGGCCGCCCCCTCGATCACAGCTGCCTGAACGGCTGCCCGGGTCTTCTCCCGCGTGATCTTCTCCTGGAGCGTGGCCGCTTCCTTCTCCAGCTCGCTGATGGCCCCCTGGTGGTGGCGGTACCGGGCTGGGGCGTGCTCCTCGTCGTGAGCGCGTCGAAGCTCAGCCGCCCACGGGCGGGACAGCATGTGCCGGGTGATCGCGTGGACGATGGCGGCGGTCCTGCGCTGGGTACCCTCCGGCGCGCTGGGGCTGTAGTGCCCCCCGAGCTCACGCCGGACCACCAGCCACCGGTGACTGGTGGGGCTCATCGTCTCGGGGTGGAAGACCGCTTGGTCGGCAAGCTGGACACCGTAGACGGTCGGCGCGTCCTGGTAGTGCTTGGTGAACGGGCTTCGTTCGGGCTTGCCATAGGTGATCTGGATCGCGTTCCCGTCGCAGCACCGCGTGTAGTAGTGGCCGGACTCCCACCCCACGGTGATGGTGCCTCCCAGCTCCGGGATTCGGTAGAGGGCGGCACCGATCTCCCAGTCAAGGGTGATCGTGGCGTGAATCCGGTAGCCGCCTTCGGTGACCAGGGTGACGTACTGCGGGCCGGTCGGCCTGGTGTCGCTCAGGCCGCCGCCTTGGCGAGCGCCGGAGCCGCGATGTCGTCGAAGCGGGGCAGCGCTCCGGCCGCCAGTTCCTCGACGGAGGGAAGGTTGCTCCACCGGCGCGCAGCGTGGCGGTAGGCGGTGGTCCAGAGGTTGAGCTGGCTGGTGAACGCCGCCTTGTCGGTGACCACGGTCAGCAGACCGCCGACGCTGACCCGCAGTTGCGGCGCGCGGGTCGGGCTGAGCTTCGCGGGCAGGGCCTCCACGACTGCCGGAGGGACCGGTCGGTCAAAGCGGAGATGCCCGGACACCTGTCCATCGGGCTCGGGGACCGTACCGGATTCCGCCCCGGCAAGAACTCGGGCGGCGCGGTCGGCGGCGCTGGTCCACGCCTTGTACGCCTCGTACGCGGGCTGTGGGTGGGCCAGGCGCACGCGGACGGACGGCATGGTCAGCAGGATGGTGCGAGCGATCAGCACCGCGTGGGCCTCGTGGTGCCCGGCGAGATGGACAGCGAGGTCGGTTCGGACAGTGGGCGGTCGGTGGTCGGTGGTGGCGAGATGCAGGTGCACGGGTCCTCCGGCGGGTGGTGGTGTGGTCGGCAGGGCCGGGGGGTGTCCGGTGCCATCGGACACCCCCCAGCTGGTTCAGGCGGGGAATCCCATTCCCTCGGTCCTAGGCGGCAATGGGCTCGTTGATCTCCGGGTAGAGCGCTTCCCAGTCCTTCTCCAAGTTGTCCGAAAGGATGCTCGCGACGACCGCCAGGTGTCGGTTCAGCTCGTCGCCGGTCTCCTGCTCGCTCTCGGCGTCCGCCTGGTCCTCCTCGGCGGCCAGCTCCGGCCCGCCCGACTCCTCCTCGGCGTCCTCCTGCTCCTCCTGCTCCTCCTCGTACTCGTCGTACTCGTCCGCGTCAGCCTGTCGGGCTTCCTCCGCCGCCGCCTTCGCGGCGGCTCGCGTTTCGGCCTCGGCGATCTTCGCCCGGAGGGCGGCCACCAACTCGATCTCAGGATCGGTCAGTTCGTAGCCGTAGGCCGCGAGGAAGTCGAACCACTCCAACGCGGCCCACGTGCCGCTGTAGCCGGAGATGGACTGCCGGACTGCACGCTCCGCCCGAACCGCAACGGCGGCCAACAGCACCAGCGGGAGACGCGCCTCAGCCATCCGGCGGGTGAAGCGCTCGAATCGGTCGGTCCGGTCGTCGTCACCGGGCGCGTTGAGGTAGACCAGCACCTCGGGACTGGTCTCGTCCGCCCCCAGCGTGTAGAGCAGCCGCAGGACCTTCTTGGTCATCCCCTTGGGCACCTTCTTGGAGCGGCAGAGCTCCTGGATGTACTCCGCCCGCACCTCCTGGGAGATGGCCAGGGCCTCCCGGCGCTCACGGGCTGCCTGCTCCGCTGCCGCCTTGGCGGCCGTCTCCTCGGCGCTGAGGAAGTTGTAGGAGCCGGAGACGTGGTGCCCGTACTCGTGGGGGTTTCGGCAGATGAAAGTTGCTTTGATGCCCTCGGCCTGGTGCTCGTTGAAGAACGCTGCGTGTCCGGCGCAAGCAGCGTGGGTTTCGGGCGTCAGGACCACGCCGTCAGCATCGGCGAGACGGTTGACGTCCAACTCGCGCGACACCCCCCAGTTGAACCCTTGCGGCTCGCCGACCATCCGGACGTTGGCCGCAGCGAGCGCCTGCGCGGTCTCCGCTCGCAGTGCGGCGCGCTCCGCCTTTCGCCGCTCGTCCTTGATCGCCCAGTTCAGACCCTGCCCAGTCTCAACCTTGGCAAGGAGTCGCTTGTACGCCTTCGGGTCGCCTTCGAACTCGGCCAGAGCCTCGGCATCCTCGAAGGTGAGCGCGCCCTTGTCGACGGCAGCGCGGGCCGTCTTCGGCATTCCGGCGAGTGCGATCGACGCGCGGACCTTCTTCGGGTCCTGGGCGACCCGGGTGGCGATCTGATCGGCGTCGAGACCGAGCTCGATGGAGAGTTGCGCGTAGGCGTCGCCGATCTCGCTCTGCTTCATGTCCTCCCGGTGCATGTTCTCGATCAGCTGCGCGATGATGCGCGCCTCTTCGGCGGTGAGGTCGTTGCGAACGATGACGTCAACGAGCCGGCCAGCCTCGATCGCACCCTTGGCCCGGCGGTTGCCGAGGATGATCGCAATCCCGTCCTCGTGGGGGGTGGCGATGATCGGCTGATAGAGGCCGTTCTCCGCGATGGAAGCGACGAAGTCGGCGGTCAGCTCCGCCTTTCGGACGTTGCGGGTGAAGGTCAGCTCCTTCGGATCAACGTCTTCGAGAAGCACCTTCGCCGAGCCCTCGGCCTGGCCGTCGGGGCTGTCGCTCGGCGCGGCAGCGAGAGCGGCGGTCAGCTCGTCCAGCTCCGGCGAGGCAACCTCGTCGGTCAGCAGCTCAGCGGGGGCGAATGCGGTGGTCACGAATCCTCCAACAGGTGCATGGTCTCTGTCTGTTGGTCGGGGGTGCCATCCCCTCCCAACAAGAACAATATTACCTCATTAGGGGTTTCTAGTCAAGCCTGAGGGGCGCAGTTCGGCACGCCGGTCGGACAGCTGACGAATCGTCAGATCGACGGCCACACCTCCCCCGTCCCCCCGACAGCTGCCTGGGGTCCGGGGCAAAGAGGCCGTCCGGGTCAAGGGCCGGCCGAAGGCCGGTGGCGCAGCCACGCGACCAACGGGAGCGCCCTTGAAGCGGGCGGCCGGCTCCGGATACTGGGCCGCGAAGGGGGGACGGGGAACCGCGCAGCGGGGCGCCCGGACCAGAAAAGGGCGCCGCGCCAAAGGCGCGACCGCTACCGCCGCCGCAGGCGGCCAGCGGCGACAGCCGCAGCAGTCCCGTTCAGGCATCCTCCCGGTCGCGCCAGTTAGATTCGCTATATAGATAGACAAGTGACTGATCTGACTGAACGATGGCTTCGTGACAGACAACGATGTGTTCAGCGAAGCCGTGCGGTCGCGCCACGAAGACGGCATGACTTACAGCCGCATGGAGGCCACGACCTGGAGCGTGGGCGGCAAAGAGGGCAGCAGGTCATCGGCATGGTGGAACAACATGGCCAACTACCTGATGGACACACCACCAGCACCCAAGTACTTCCCCGGTATCGCCGCCGCGCTTGGGCTCCCGCAACGACGCGTTGCAGAACTGGTGGCCGAGCAGTGGTACGGGGTCCGCCCCGACGACGGCGTGCCGTCCCACCTCAGGTCTCTCATCACCGTTCTAAGGACGGTCGAGCGCGGAGACGTCATCGCGATTGAACAGATGGCCAAGCACCTCGCCGACAAGTACGCAACCATCAGCGAGCTTGAAGAACTCCTGCACAACCAACTCGCAGCGCCTGCGGAGGAACCCCCATCACCCCAGGAAGATGCAGCTCGGGGCTGAGGCTGCACCAACTTCGAAGATTGCAGAGGTCTCTTCCTCACCGGCCTGGCCGACCTGTACGGCGACGTGAATGCGCTGCACCCGTTCCGGGAGGGCAACGGGCGGACGCAGAGGGCCTTTCTGGGGGAGCTCGCGGCCGAGGCCGGGCACCCGATCGACTGGACCCGGCTCAATCCCGACCGCAACACGCTCGCGTCCATCGCCATCTTCAACGGCAACAACGGGCCGTTGCGCTCGATGCTCTCGGACCTCACCGTTGACCAGCCGGCACCGCGGGCTCGTGCAGCCACCGCGACCAGCGCGACCACCAGGGCAACCCTGGCACCGACACCGGCACCGGTGATCCGGCCCCCGCCGGTTCAACCGGCCAGCCATCCGACCATCCGGCGCTGACCCCGGAAACGATGGCGGCCGGTGGACCCCCGCGAAGCGGGTTGGCACGGTCCACCGGCCAGAGACCACAGCACCCCCGCGAACGGAGGAACGTGCGGACTCCCAGGTAGAGCACCGAGGCGCGCTCGGCCGATGGATCTTCTCGACAGAGCTATACCCACACCGGTAGGCAACGGCCGGAGGCCGGACGGCCGCCAGGTCTGATCGACGGCCGTCCGGCCCGGCTGTCTAACTTGGCGCGCGGATCCGCCCCTACCAGCAGGCTTCCGGCTCTTGGGGTGGGCGCATTCCTACGACTCCTGCAGGGAACGAGTGGTCGGAAGCGCTGCTGCCCGTACCGGAGCTCGGCCAGATGGAGAAGGTCCTGAGCTCCTCGTGGCCCTAAGGCTGTGCCCGCTTCGACTGGTTGACGAGGTTCTGCTTCCATCCCTTGGTCGGCGGCCAGGAGACGCCCCAGGCGGCAAGCTGCCGACGCGTCCACCCTCCCGCAGGGGTGCGTGCGGCCTCGATTTCCTCCAGTGTCGGGATCACCGGCGGCCGAACGGGTTCCAGGGCGTCGTCGCCCAGCAGGGAATCCTGGACCGCCGGCATCTCCGCCGACGGCATTGCTGACGGCACTTCGGCCTCCGCCGCGCCCACCCACCCACCGCCAACCGTTCCGGTACGAGGTGCCCGAAGCCGGTACGGCCTGTGCCTCCAGTCCCAGCCGTTCCGAAGCACCAGAGCAGCGAGATCGGCCCAGTCGAACGTCAGGCCTGGTGTTGCAGCGCAGATCTGCGGCCAGGTCAGTTCGCCTTGCTGTGCCAGGGCGGAGCCGAGAAGCTCAGCCAGCTGCGGGCTGACCGGCCTGGTCTCCAGAAGGGTGCGGCTGCGGTTCCCGTCCGTGACCAACCAGCCCCACCCGCGGTTCCGGCACAGGGCTGCCAGCGCGTCGTACTTGGCGACGTTGATCGCCGTGGCCGCCTCGTAGAGCGGCTTGACCTCGATCAAGATGCAGCGTCCGTCGGTTGTCACCGCGAGCAGGTCCGGGAAGTAGGTCCGCCGGCGGCCGTCGAACTCGTAGCCGATCGCAAGTGGCTGTTCTTGGTAGAACGCGACTTGCGGGGCGAAGCTGAGGAGTTGAATCACGTGCAACTCGGAGTCGGATTCGTACAACACCTCTCGCTCCAGCTTGCGGCAGAACCATGCTCCCGCCCGGTCGTCGTTCATGTCCCTCAGCGCCTGCAAGTCCTCACGCCGGGGTGCTTCCCCCGGGTGCTCGGGCCATTGGACATCACCGGCGATGCGGGACCAGCGAAGGGCGGCTCGTTCGGTCCGCCCCTGCCGTGCCACCTCGCGACGCGCCTCGGCCAGCCGCGCCACGCGCACCGTCATGGCCTCGGCTGCCAAGTTCTCCGCGCGAGCCCGCGGAACACCTGCCAGCCGCGCGACCAGCGCCGCGGCATACCTCGGCGCCAGGGACGGCAGGAGAGCCTCGCCCATACCCAACAGCCGTTCGGGCGTGGTCGGTTCGCCTTCAGCCGCAGCAAGGCCGGCAAGGTCGGCCAGGAGCGCACGCAGGCGCCGGGTCGCGGGAGCCGCGGCTCGGGACATGCGGCCGAGCGCCCGGTTCTGCGCTTGGCTAATCCTTCCCCGCGACACGTCGAAGACCGTGGCCACCTGCTCCAGGGTCTGGGCGGGCTGGTCCTGCAGGCCGAGGCGGCGGACCAGGATCCCTCGGTCCCGCCAGCCCGGAACCTCGTCGATGGCCGCCGTGATGAGCTCGCGCAAGATCAGCACAGTGTCAACTCCGAGCTCACCTCCGTCCTGCCAGGTGGGTACGAGCGAGGAAGTGCCGGGGCAGCGGCAGTCCAGCAGCCAGTCCTCCAGCAGCAACCGGCCACCGGTTGCCCACAATTGCTGTGCTGCAGCCAACCGGACGGCAGACGGGACGGCCGCCAGTTCCCCGACAACAGGGCGAGCGAGGAACTCCCGTTGACGCTCCACGCGCAGCGAGTGGCCTGTCACTTGCTGCCACTGGGCCAGCACCTGGTGGGCCTGGGGGATGCTGTCCACCTTGCCTCCGTCGTCGGTGCGATCAGGTGGCCCGGACTTGGCCGGCTTCGGTTGCGCCGGCTCCGGTCCGCGTCCGGACGTCGGCTCGATGAGACGGGTCACATCGTCGAGGCCCACGCGTTCCTACCCTGAGTCGGACGGCTTCAATGCCATATCCGGCTCGAATCCGGTTGGCGCCGCCACCCTAGAAGGAGCCACTGACAAAGCCGAATAGATCGCGCATACTTTCGATTCTTGTTCTCGGCGCCGGAGCCTCGCCGCGGGTCGCGGGGATCCACGTTCTGGAACGGCTCGAACCAGACAGCCGCACGCAAGTCGCCGACGCCGAGCTGCCGGCTCACATCGCCGTCCGGGTCTTCGATGCCGTCGTACCTGCGGCCGTAGAGCATGAGGAAGTCGGTGTCCTGGAAGAAGATCTCCCCGCACATGTCGAGGTCGTAGTCGTCACGGTGAACGGGCAGATCCGGACGGTGGAGCCGCTCACCAGGGCTGTGCGCGGGGTGCTGGCCGGTTCGGTCCGCACGATGAACTCCGTTCTGGTCTGGGCAGGTTGGACGGGTCTGGTTCTGCGGTGCGTGGTCAGGCAGTGGTGGGGGCGTGGTTCGTCTGGCGTGGCAGGCGCTCGCCGACGTCGTACTGGGCGGCCTGGAGGAGGGGTGAGCAGCCCGTCCAGGGCGGCCTCGTCACGCTCGCGGTCGGTGAACACCCGGGTGACCGCGGCGAGTTGCCGGGGAACCGGTCGCGGCGGCGCGGAGGGGTGGAAGTGGACGTCGCGGACGTGGCCGGCCTGGACGACGGGGCCGCTCCGGCTGCCGGTGATGCGGTTGGACGCGGACGGCACGGGGACGGTCATCAGCCGCACCCCTGCCGGACACCCGCGACCGTGAGCGTGCCCTGCTGCCGCTCGGGGAGTGCCCCGGCGGGCTGGGCACGCTGGGCCGGCAGGTGCGCGGCGCCGCAGGCGGTCAGCCGCAGCGCGGTGTCGATCAGCGGGACGTGGCTGAAGGCCTGGGGGAAGTTGCCGACCTGGCGCTTGAGCCGCGGGTCCCACTCCTCGGCGAGCAGGCCCAGGTCGTTGCGCAGCGCCAGCAGCCGGTCGAACAGCTCGCGGGCCTCCTGGAGGCGGCCGATCATGGCGAGGTCGTCGGCGAGCCAGAACGAGCAGGCCAGGAAGGCGCCCTCGTGGCCGGAGAGGCCGTCCACGTTGTTGCCGGACTCGTCGTGGGTCGGGTAGCGCAGCACGAAGCCGTCCTCGGTGGACAGTTCGCGCTGGATCGCCTCGATGGTGCCGATGACGCGCTTGTCGTCCGGGGGCAGGAAGCCGACCTGGGGGATCAGCAGCAGCGAGGCGTCCAGCTCCTTGCCGCCGTAGTACTGGGTGAAGGTGTTGCGCTCCGGGTCGTAGCCCTTCTCGCAGACGTCGGCGTGGATTCGGTCGCGCAACTGCTCCCAGTGGGCGAGTTCGTCGGCGGTGGTGGAGGCGCGTCGGCGCAGCAGGGTGATGGTGCGGTCGATCGCTGCCCAGGCCATCACCTTGGAGTGGACGAAGTGCCGGCGCGGGCCGCGGACCTCCCAGATGCCCTCGTCCGGCTCGGCCCATCGGTCTTCTGTCCAGCGGGCGAGGGCGCGCAGCATCGCGTCGGCGTCGCGGGAGGGATGAAGGCCGGCGTCCTCGGCGGCGAGCAGGGCGTCGGCGACCTCGCCAGGGACATCGAGCTGGAGCTGGTCGGCGGCGCCGTTGCCGACCCGCACGGGCCGGGAGTTCTCGTAGCCGGGTAGGTGGTCCAACTCGCGTTCGTTCAGTTCCTGTTCGCCGCCGAGGCCGTACATGATCTGCAACCGGCGGGCGCCGCGGCCCAGGGCGCCGAGGAGCCAGTCGCGCCAGGCCCCGGCCTCCTCGGTGTGGCCGAGGCGGGCGAGGGTGGTGACGGTCAGGGCGGAGTCCCGCAGCCATACGTACCGGTAGTCCCAGTTGCGTTCGCCGCCGATGTCCTCGGGCAGGGAGGTGGTGGGGGCGGCGACGATCCCGCCGCCCGGGTGGCACAAGGACTTGAGGACGAGGGCGGATCGGACGACCGCCTCTTGGTAGGGGCCCTGGTAGGTGCAGCGGGAGGTCCAGTCGCGCCAGGCCGCCTCGGTGCGGGCGAGCTCCGACTGGGGGCTGCGCAGGTCGGGTGCCGGGTGGGAGGAGGGGGACCAGGTGAGAGTGAGGGCGATTCGCTCGCCGGCGCCGATGGTGAAGTCGGCGCGGGCACCGCTGGCCGCGACGGTGTGGAACTCGCCGTCGAGCCAGTAGGAGTCAGGGTGCACGGTGGCGCACAGGCGGGCGGTGCCGCCTCGCTCGGTGCGCGTGAACAGCGGGGTGTCCACGCCGTAGCCGGGGCGGGCCCGGAGTGCCGAGGTCATCGCCACGGTGCCGCTCAGGCCCTCGACGCTCCGAATGATCTGGGGTGCCCTGGTGCCCAGGGGCATGAAGTCGGTGACCCTCACGCTGCCGGTGGGGGTGTCCCACTCGTGCTCCAGCGACATGGTGCCGTCGCGGTAGCGGCGCCGGTCGGCCACCGCGGGCACACCGGTGACGGTGGGGCCCAAGCGCCAGAAGCCGTGCTCCTCGGCGCCGAGCAGGGACGCGAAGACGGCGGAGGAATCGAACCGGGGCAGACACGCCCAATCGATCGTGCCGTCGTTGCGGACGAGGGCGCCGGTGGCGGTGCTGCCGATGAAGCCGTGGTCCTCGATGAGAGAGCGCGGGCGGCCAGGGAGGACGAGGGTGGGCATGATGTTCCTGACGGGTGGGTCGGTGGGGATCAGCTCTGGGTGTCGGCCGGGGCGCTGAGGTGGTCGAGGGCCGCACGAACGGTGGCGGCGAGGTCGGTGGCAACGGCCAGCCGGGGCATCGCTCCCAGCAGCTCGGCACGAACGAACCGCTGGATGCGGTCGTTCAAGTCGCAGCCGACGACCAGCGCGGTGCGCGAACGGTGGAGGAACCGCTGTCGGACGTCGCGGACGTGCTGAGCACCGTGCGGGCACCAGAGGAGGACGGCGCTGACGCGTCGCAGGTTGTGCTCCTGCCAGCCGAATGGTGCTCCAGTCCCGGAGATGGGCTGAGGGTTGAGGACGGTGCCGGTGAAGCCGGCCTTGTCCAGCAGGGCGACGGCGTCGCGCTGCCAGCCCGGGCGGCCGGTGCCCGAACGGTCCAGGTACAGCGTCGGGTTGCCGTCGAGGGTGTAGTGCTGCGGGTACTCGACCAGCTTCATCGGGCACCGCCGGAGTCAGCTACCGGGCTGGGGATGCTGAGCAGGAGGACCATGACGACGGCGTGGGTACGGGTCTTGGCCCCGATGGCGCTGGTGGCCTGGGTGATGACTCCGCCGACGTTGTTCGGGTTGATGTCGGTCATCTGTGCGACGGTGTGCACATCGTGGGTGGCCAGCAGGGTGAGCACCTGGTGGTCGCTCGGGGCGAGTTCCGGGAGCTTGTCGGGCAGCGCCGCGCGAAGCTCGGCGGTGTCGAGCAGTTTCGAGAGGATGAGGTCGGCGATGGCACGGGTGCGGTCGCCGAAGCCTCGGCGGCGCATCACCTTCGACATGGCGTTGGAGGCGCTGCTGGTGGAGCAGCCGAGCTGCTCGGCGACGCCGTCATAGGTGTGGCCGAGGGCGAGCTGCAGAGCGACGTCGTGCTCGTGCTGGCTGAGTCCATCGGTGTTCTTGGCGGCTACACGGAGGGATCCGGTGTGGCTGACCAGTACACGGCGCGCCCTGCTGGCCCGGGCCTCGCGCAGTGTCGGACTGGTCGCGACGGCCAAGCAGCTCTCGACTGGAAGCCCGAGGGCGCGCGCCGCAGCCACGTACGGGTTGGTTCCCTGCTCGCGGTGTTCGAGCGCGCCCACGGCGGCGGACCACACGTTGGTGACGCGCTGGGCGGCGAGCATGGCGGTCACGTGGCGGCCGAGGCGTTCGGTGATCAGCGCGCAGGGGATGGCCATGGAGCCAGCGCGCATCAGCAGCCGCAGCAGCGGGGCAGGAACGGTGGCCACCGCGGGGGCGCCTGCGGCCAGGAGGAACGGGTCGGCGCCGGACAAGCGGTCGGCGGTCAGCTGGACGAGGGCGCTGGCGTCAACGAGGAGGCCTTCGCGGTTGATCAGGTGTCGGTCCAGGTCGCGGGCCGAGATTCCGTCGGCAGGTCGTAAGATGCTCATCTTCTGTCTGGGTTGTCGGGGTGCGGCCCTGGCCCGAAACGGCCGCCATGGGGTGGAGCGGGTGTTCAGTCGGTCGGCTGGGTCTGGTCCTGCTGGGAGGAGCCGGTCCCGCGCTTCGGCGTAGAACGCGAGGTGAGCAGGCGGTCGGCGACGACCAGGGTGTTGAAGGCGGTGAGGGAGAAGATCGCCAGGTAGAGCGGCTGGGAGCCGTCGGCCCGGTGCTGGACGAGGTAGAGGACGGCGGCCCCGACCTGGAGTCCGAGAAGGAAACAGACGACCCCGATCGCGGCCCTGCCGCCGGTGTGGTGGGTGTTCACGCGGCCTGCCTGCGGGGCATGGTGCGGCGCAGCGGTTCGTCGGGCCAGGACGGGTCGATGTCGCTGAGGTAGACCAGGCCGGCCAGGACGGCGGCGATGCTCGCCTGCACCTGGGATTGCACACCCAGCCTGGCACGCAGGTCCCGGCCGTAGCCGCGCAACGTAGCGGTCGTGACATCGAAGTCGACCGTGATTTCCGCGCTGGTGCGCCCGCCGACCCAGCCCACGAGGACCTGGTACAAGCGAGGGGGGAGGCAGACCGGGGTGGTGAGCGCGGCGCAGGGCTGCGAGGTGTTGGTGATGATGCGGTGCGCGGTGCCCCACGCGACGAGCTGGGACGCGGTGCGGGTGCCGCTGACCGTCAGCAGTTCCTTCACGGCGGCGTCGACCTCGGCGTGCTTCCAGGGGAGTTCGGGGTCGGCCGTGATCGTACGGATAGTGGACTCGGTGGCGATGTGTCGCAGCAAACGGACCTGCTGCACGGTCAGGGTGTGGACGGGCAGGGCGGTGGCCATGATGGTGTCTCCGGTGGTCGGCGGGCGGTTCACGGGCGGTCGGCGCCCAGGGCCTCAGCGGGCCTGAGGCGGTCCAGCAGACGGCCTCCGAGCCGCTCGGCCTGGCGGCCGGTCCCGATGACCAGGACGAGGTCGCCCTCGGCCGTCATCTCGAAGACCCGCTGCTCCGGGCCGGGGACGCTCGGACCGGAGCGGATGCGATGGACCGCACCGTCGCCGAGGGCTCGAACGGCGGCCCGCTCGACGGCGTCCAGCGGGTCGGGCCCGTGGTACTCGGCCAGCGGGGTGCTGACCGGCAGAAGTAGTGCGAGATCGGCATCTGCGAGGGCGGCGCCCAGTTCGTCGGCGTGGGCGGTGGTGCGGGCGATGCCGTCCGGCTCCAGGACGACGACCACGTTCTCCTCGGTGAGCATCCGGGCGGCCGTGACGTCCTGACAAATTTCGCGCGGGTGCAGGGCACCCGAGGTCACCACGGTGATGCCGTACTCCGTGCCGAGCACGGCCGGCGAGCGCGTGGCGCCGCGGAAGGTGCCAACGCGCTCCGCCACGGCCTGCGGATCCTCGCCTGCGACGAGGGCGGTGGCGATGGCCGCGCAGACCGCCAGAGCATGGTGGCGGCCGACGACCGGGACGGTGAACTGGTGCTGCACACCCTGGTATCTGAGGGTGAGGAGGTACTCGCTGCCGAGGTACTGGGGCGTAAGAACCCACACATCGGCGTCCTCGGTGACGCCGACGGTCACCACGGTGGGGCCGGGCCGGTCGGTGAGCCTCTCGCGCAGGATCTTGGCGCCCTTGTCCCACAGCGGCAGTACCACGGTGCCGGTGCGGTGGGCGAGGCCGGTGGCGGCATTCAGGGCCTCGACGGTGTCCTCGAAGTGCGGCTCGTTCCTGGAGACGCTGGTGATCAGCGTCACCGAGGGTTGGGGACGCCGGTACGGGATCGCGGTGCTGGGGCGGTGGCTCCAGGGCCTGATGGGAGCGGCCTCGTGGGTGGTGGTGTCCGGACACAGGTCCACCACCAGCCGCCGGTCGCCGCCGTGCCCCGGTGCGCCGTTCCGGGAGGGGGCGTTGAGGATCCAGCCGGTGTGCCCGTCGTTCAGCGCGGCGGCGAGCGCCGCTGCCGCCGTCGCGGTGCCGTAGCTGCCGCCGACGGCCACCAACTGACCCCTGAACCCCGCAGTCGCCAAGGCGAGCGCGTGCTCGCAGGCGAGCACCGGCAGTCGCCGCTCCTGGACTCGGTCGAGTTCGGGGTGCGGAGCGGCTACCACCCCCGACCACACCGCACAGGTCCGGTCCTCCTGGATGTTGCGGGCGTCGAATCCGGCCACCACACTCACCCCGGCCTCGCGCAGCCGGGCGGCAGCAACGCCGTCGAGGTCGGCGGGGTCGATGCTTCCGGTGATGTCCAGGCCGCGGGAGGCCAGCCACAGCGCCAGGCCCTCCATGCCAGGGGCGGCGACATCGACCAGGTGCGCCTTGGCCAGCACGTCAGGCGGGCCGGGCGTCGGCTTCCTCCTGCCGTTCGCGCGGGGTTGGACGGAAACAACGTCCATGCTCTCCAAGGAGTCCTCCAGCAGATGAGGGTGAGGGGTGGGGATTGGACCGGGCCGGCCGCGGGCCCGGGGGGTTAGCGCCGCGACCGGCCCAGGGCTCATGCCTGGGTGAGACCGCGCTCCAGCTCGGCGTCGGTGACGCGAGCGGCGTGGTGATCCAGGTCCATCCGGGCAACGCGAGCCAGATGCGCGACGACCAGCTCGCCGAGGAGGTCCCCGGCCAGTTCGCTGGTCTCGAAAGCATGGAGCGCCTCGGCCAGGGACTGCGGCACCAGCGGCGCGTCAGGGTGTTCGTAGGCGTCGCCGCTGATGGCAGGCGGGGGCTTGAGGCCGGCCTCGATGCCGTGCCGGATTCCGGCGAGCACCGCCGCCAGGGCGAGCATCGGGTTGGCGTCCGCGCCTGGCAGGCGGACCTCCAGCCGCAGGCTGGGGCCGTGGCCGACCACCCGCACCGCGCACGTCCGGTTGTCCCGGCCCCAGGCCAGCCGGGCCGGAGCGAAGGAGTGGTTGCCGAGGCGCTTGTAGCTGTTCACGTACGGCGCCCACAACGGAGCGACCTCGGGCAGCACCGTCAGCAGCCCGGCCACCGCCTGCTCGCCCAGCTCCGACAGTTCGGTCCCGTCGGCCGGGTCGGCGGCCAACACCGTCCGGGCGTCGAAGTCGGCCAGCGACACATGCAGGTGCAAGCCGCTGCCGACCCCGGTCGAAGGGGCCGCCATGAACGACGCCGTCAGACCGGCGTCGTCCGCGATCGTCTTCGCGGCGTGCTTGAACAGCACGTGCTGCTCGCACGCGGCCAGCGCCTCCCCGTACGGGAAGGTGACCTCGATCTGGCCGGCACCGCCCTCGCCCTTAACGGCCTCGACCGGGAGGTCTGCGCCCGCGAGGACCTCCCGAAGCCGACGGCCGAACTCCCGCGCCACCGGCGGCTGGTTCAGGGCGTAGTCGCGGTTGTCCCAGACAACGGGGCGAAGCCCCCGCCAGCCTGCCGCCGCCGCATCCCGGGGGGTGCCCTCGTACAGCACGAACTCCGTCTCGATCCCCACCGCCGGCACCATGCCGAGCCCGGCGAGCCGGTGCAGCTGCTCGTTCAACACCGTGCCCGGACCCAGTGGGTGGGACCACCCGCCGCCGACCGGCTCGGCGAGCAGCAGCGCGGTGCCCGGCAGCCACGGCAGCAGCCGGGCCCGCTTCGTGTCAGGCAGCAGACCGATGTCACCGAAGCCACTCGCCCAGGAGAACGGCCCGCTGCTCGCCGGAGTCATGGCCAGGTCAGTTCCCAGTACGTACCCGCACATCTCCGTGGAGAGCGCCCCCGACCGCAGCTGCTCCACCATCGTCCTCGCGTAGTACTCCTTGCCCTTGAGGCGGCCCTGAGCATCGACCGTCGCCAGCAGCACGGTGTCGACACCGAAGGCGGCCACCAGCTGCTCCAGCGGCCCGGTCGGCGAGACTGCCGACGGAGTCGGGGGCTTGGCCGCGCGGAGGCGGGCGGCCCGCATCGTCGCCTTCATACGATCAGCGCCTCGACCTGGGCCAGGTGCGGGTCGTCCACCACCGGGACGGAGAACTTGTCGCCGGCCATCCGCCACCACACCCACGCCAGGGCGAGGACCGCAACCAGGGTGACCGGCGCGTAGTTGAACGTGTCGATCGTCACCGGGAAGCGCTGCGGCAAGCACACCAGCATGGTCAGCATCACCACCCACACCACCGCGGCGACCCCGATCGGCCTGCTCCACCGGCCCAGGCTCCACGGACCCGGGACGAACCGGTCGCCCTGCCGCAGCCGAAGGAACACCGGGATGATGTAGCTGGGCGTCATGCCGATCACGTTCACCGCCGTCACCGCGCCGTACGCGGTGGCGGACCAGAGCGACGGGACGGCCAGGACGAACGCCACCGAAACCGCCACCCACACCGCGGGGACCGGGACGCCGTTGGCCGAGACCCGGCGCCACATCGCCGATCCTGGCAGCGCACCGTCCCGTGAGAAGGCATAGATCATCCGGGAGGCCGCCGTGGTCTCCGCGCTGCCGCAGAACAGCTGGGCGCCGATGACGACGAGCAGCAGCAGCTTCGCGCCGGTCGTCCCGACCGCGTCCAGGAAGATCTGGGCGGGCGGCACCGCGGCGCCGACCGTGCCGGAGTAGTCCTGGACGGCGAACAGCAGGCCGGCCAGCAGGACGAAGCCCGCCAGCAGGGAGACCCAGATCGAGCGGACGATGCCGCGCGGCGCCGCGATCCTGGCGTCCTTGGTCTCTTCCGACAGGTGCGCGCTCGCGTCGTAGCCGCAGAAGGTGTAGCCGGCCAGCAGCAGGCCAATCGCCGAAACGTAGACGGGGCTGGCCCAGCCGGTGCCGTTCTCGAAGTGCGTGAATACCCAGGAGAGGGACTGGTGGTGGGAGGGGACGACGGCGAGTACGCCGACGATCAGGGCGACGCCGAGCAGGTGCCACCACACCGAGACGGAGTTGAGCAGGCTCACGACGCGGACCCCGAAGACGTTCAGCAGGGCGTGCAGCACCAGGACACCCGCGAAGATGGCCAGGATCAGGCCCGGAGTCGGATCAACTCCCCACTGCAGCCCGGCGAACGCGGCAATGAAGCTGGCGGCGCCGTAGTCGATGCCGGCGATCCCGCCCAGCAGCCCCAGGAGGTTCAACCAGCCGGTCATCCAGCCCCACCGTGGGCCGCCGAGCCACTGGGCCATGTAGTAGAGGCCGCCGGACGTGGGGTAAGCGCTGGTGACCTCGGCGAGCGACGCACCGACCAGCAGCACGGCCAGACCCACGGCGACCCAGCCCCACATCATCACGGCCGGACCACCCGTCAGCAGCCCGAACCCGAACAGCGTCATGCAGCCGCTGAGCACGCTGATCACCGAGAAGCTGACGGCGAAGTTCCCGAACGGACCCATACGGCGCAGGAGTTCCGGCTCGTAGCCGAGCGACCGAAGATGGTCGTCCTCGGGCGCGGACGCGGTGGACTGGGGCCAGGACATGCGAAACCTCCGGGGAGAAGACGGGGATCGAACCCGGCGCGGTGCCGGGCGGACAGTGGCCGACGATCGTCAGCCGGCGACGGCGTAGGACTGGGCCAACGCCTTCCGCAGCAGGTCGCCCGGTCGGTCCGCCAGGCTCTGCCAGGGCTGCATGGAGATGAATGGGGCCATCGCGGCGAAGACTTCGGCGGCCTCCCGGTGTTGACGGCTCGCCCAGAGCGCGTGGGCGAGATGGCTCTCGTCCGCCACCGGCCACCGAACCCCCCGCCCGAGCGCGGCCCGCCAGTGCGCGAAGACAGACAACACCGTGTCGCGGACCGTCCCCTCGTCCGTCCACTGCAGCTGGACCGCGTCCTTGCGCTCGGCGCGGCGGTAGCGGTCGACGTACAGGTACAGCGGCAGGGCATGGAGAGCGGAGCCCTCCGGTGCACTGGGCAGGTAGGCAGCCAGGAACTCCGTGGCCGGGCCGCTCTCACCGAGGGCCAGCCAGAAGCGGAGCATGCGGTGGAACGCTTCCCGGCCCCACGGGTCGATCCGGCGGGCCTGGTCGAACAGCCCCCACGGCCCGGGCGGAAGCATCTGGTCCGGAGCCGGGACACGATGCTCGGGCCGCGCCTGGCCACCGTCCAGCTGCGCGAGAGTGAGCAGCCCGAGCCACGGCACGGGATCACCCCCAAGCACCGAAGCTGCCAGCCAGCACCACTGTCGGGCGGCCCCTTCGAGCGCCACGGCTTCCCGCGAGCCGCGCTGCCGCTGGCCGGCCAGCAGGGCCCGGTCGACGGCAACGCGGGTATGCAGCGTGGTCAGGCCGAACGCGCCGGGATCCTCGTTACCCCAGTGACGGAGGACGTCGTTGTGGCCGGCTACCGCCCCCAGAACCTGGGTTCGCTGCGCCCACAATCCGGGGTCGCCCCAGGAGTGGGCGAGAAGCGCCCGCGTTGAATACCACCGACCGTGCCGCAGTTCCTCGACCGCCGCTCGCAGGTCGCTGTCGTGGCCGGCAGGGTGTTGCACGAGCTGACCGGCACCAGCTGCGGGCGCTGATGGCATGACCTATTCCCCCTCGTGGTCCGTCGATGCCGCTCTCCTTCAACGACGCCACCGAGAGCGGAGGCGGGGAGGGGCGTCAGCCAGACCGAGTCGCGGGGGCAGCTGACTGCCGAGGAGAGAAGCACGGTCTAGGCGGCGAGAGAAGCGTGGCTCAAGTGAGGCAGGAACGGCTAGTGACATCGTCATGACACAGGGCGACATGAGCCGACATTGCCTCGACATTTGTCGGATCCCGCTGCCGCAGCCCGGGGCGATCGGCCATCGTTGAATCTGGCACGACCAATCCGGACCATCCACCTGCCTGCTGCGGAGCTGCCATGGAGATCGAATCGCAGACGCTCTTTCAGATGCTGGTGCGCCAAAGAGGTATGGCCGAGTACCGCGTCTTCCTCCGGCGGCTTGAAGCCGCCGGGGAGGAGCTCGCCCAGATCGAGAGGAACCCGGCGCTGACGAAGGTCACCATCGGCGACCGGCAGTTCAGCCGCTGGATGGAGGGCGTCCGAGAGGGAGAACGGCTGGGCAAGCCGCGCCCGCTCACGGCTCGGGTGCTGGAACACCTCTTTCAGCGAAGGATCGACGACTTGTTTGCCGTCATCCCGATAGCAGGAACGGGTCATCGGATTGGTGAAGGTGGATCCGAGGGACAATGGATGAAGCCGAGCACCGGCTCGGACGCCCATCACCAGGACATGCTGATGACAGCCGCGAACGAATCAGCCCGCTTCGCCAGCTATGCGGAACAGAGCAACGTAGGACCTCACACTCTCGAACAGCTCGACGCCGACATTCGGCGAATCGTCACCACTTACCCCAATCGACCCGTCATCGCGCTCTTCAACGAGGTCCGCGCCCTGCGCGATCGAACGTTCGAACTGCTGGAGGGCCGCCAACCCCCGGCTTACACGCGCGACCTGTACCTGGCCGCCGGGGTACTGTGCGGGGTCCTCGCGAACGCCTCGTTCGACCTGGGTGACTACCGGTCGGCCGAGACTCAGGCCCGCACCGCCTTCCTCTGCGGCGAGCAAGCGGCACACAACGGACTGCGCTCGTGGATCCGTGGCACCCAGGCGATGGTTGCTTACTGGGACGACCGGCTGCAGGATGCCGTACATCTGGCCCAGGACGGTCAGCAGTACATGCCTGAGCACGGCACCGCGCACATCAGGTTGGCTAGTATCGCGGCCAGGGCCTACGCCCGCCTGGGCCGAGAGCACGAGGCGCTGGACGCGCTCCGCACCGCAGAGGAATATCGCCAGCAGGGCGACAGCAGTGAGGACCTGCCGGGCGGCATGATGGCCTTCCCGCCGGCGAAGCAGGCCTTCTACTCCAGCACCGCCCATCTGTGGCTGGGGGGTGCGAGCCACCTTGAGCGGGCTGCAGCTGATGCTGAAGAGTCGGTCGCGCTGTACCAGTCCGAACCGGTCGAGCGGCAGCGACTCGGCGAGCTCTCGCTGGCACGGATGGATCTGGCCCTGGCTGAACTCGGGTCCGGTGAAGTCGAGGGCGCCGCCGACCAAGTCGAGGCGGTCCTGGCCGTAGCTTCGCGCAGACCGACGGAAGCAGTGAACAGGCGACTGGATCAGTTTGCTCGGCAACTCGCAGCAGCGCCGGCGGGCTCGTCGCCGCTGGGACTGACGATGCAAGACGGGATCGCGCACCATCGTCGGAACGCGCGCCAACTGCCCTCGGGAGGCGCCCAATGACCACGATTACGATTCTCCACCCAGGAGAGATGGGTGCTGCCGTGGCGGCACAGGCAGTCCTACGCGGGCACCGCGTACTTTGGGTCGACGCTGGACGAAGCACCGCTACCCGCGATCGTGCGTCAGCCGCAGGCCTGGAGGCCGTACCCGACCTGGGACTGGCCCTGGGGACGAGCGACGTCGCCCTGTCCATCTGCCCACCGGCCTACGCCGATGAGGTGGCCCGCGCCGTCGCCGCCCGCGCGTTCCGCGGCATCTACGTCGATGCGAACGCGATCAGCCCGAGCCGAGCGTCCGAGATCGCCTCCGTTATCGCGGAGGCCGGGGGGACACCGCTCGACGGATCCATCATCGGCCCACCGCCTGGTGGATCGATCGGCGCCCGTCTCTATCTCTCCGGGGAGCCGGGCCCAGGTGCGCAGGTCGTCAAGCTGTTCACCGAGACGAAGGTAGACCCACGCCTGCTCGACCGGCCGATCGGCGCCGCATCCGCGTTGAAGATGGCATTCGCGAGTTACCAGAAGTCCGCTCGTACTCTTGTCGGCCTCGCCCACGGCCTCGCCGATGAACACGGAGTCACAGATCAACTGGTCGAAGAGGGACGGAAGATGGCTGGTCCGCTGCTCGCCGATCGCGAGTACCTCGGGAGCGTCGCGCGCCGAGCCTGGCGGTGGGACGCGGAGATGCTTGAGATCGCCGCCGCCCTGGACGAAGCCGGCTTCCCGGCGGACCTGGCACGCGCCACAGCCGAGGTGCTGGGCAGGTGGGAACCCCTGAAGGACGCCCGGCCGACAGCGACCGATGCCATTGAGTATCTCCACACTGCCAGGCCCGGTGTAGGCGACCATCCGTGAGCCCTTTCAGGTTGCCCAGGCTTGGCCAAGGAGGCCAGAAGACGACCTGACGAGCCCCCTGCGGCAGACTCAGATGCCTCTCTGTATCCGGCCAGCAAGGTACTCGACAGCCTCCAGATCGCGATCCGAAGACCGTCCTCGTTGACGCGGCGCCCGGGCCGGCAGGGTGGTGCTGCTATCAGGGCTTGGGCGAGGCCGCCAGCAGGCTGGCCCGGGACCGGCTGTCCCGGGCCACCTTTCCATCGTCAGCGGATCGGTTCTACAGCTGCTCGGGAGCTCCGATGCCGAGAAGGTCCATGCCTTGACGGAGGGTCTGGCCCGTGAGCTGGCAGAGCAGCAGCCGAGTCTCCGTGATCTCCCTGGTCGAAGCCTTGAGGACGGGACAGTGCTCGTAGAAGGCAGCGTACGCGGACGCAAGGTTGTGCAGGTAGGCGCAGAGGCGGTGGGGCTCGAACGTTCCAGTCACCTGGTTGATGGTGGCGCCGAACTCGTCGAGGAGGAGACCGAGCGCGCGCTCGGCGGGCTCCAGGGCGAGGTCCTGGTGGGCGGCCGGAAGGACGCCTGCGGGGGCCTTGCGCAGGATGGACTGGATGCGGGCGTAGGCGTACTGGAGGTAGGTGCCGGTGTCGCCGTTGAGGGAGACCATGCGATCGGCGTCGAAGACGTAGTCGCGGGTGCGTGAGGTCGACAGGTCGGCGTACTTGACCGCGCCGATGCCGACCTGCTTGGCTCGGTCTTCGAGTTCCTCGGCGGCGAGTTGAGGGCTCTTCTCCGAGACGACGATGCGGGCTCGACCGACGGCTTCGTCCAGGAGGTCCATGAGGCGGACGGTCTCACCGGAGCGGGTCTTGAACGGCTTGCCGTCCTTGCCGAGGACGGTGCCGAAGCCGAGGTGCAGAGCACGGACGTCCTCGGGCAGCCAGCCGGCGCGACGCGCAGTTTCGAAGACCATCTGGAAGTGGAGAGCCTGGCGGGCGTCAACGATGTAGAGGAGCTGGTTGGCTCCGAGCATGCCGACGCGGTCACGGATGGCAGCGAGGTCGGTGGTGGCGTAGCCGTACCCTCCGTCGCTCTTCTGGACGATCAGCGGGGTCGGTTCGCCGTCGGGCCCCTTGATGTCATCGAAGAAGACGCACAGGGCGCCGTCGGAGCGGACGGCGACGCCGGACGCTTCGAGGTCAGCGCACACGTCAGCGAGCATGGGGTTGTAGTAGCTCTCGCCGACGGCGTCGGTGTCTTCGAGGAGGACGCCGAGGCGGGCGTAGACGGCTTCGAAGTAGATCTTCGACTCGTCGACCATGCCTTGCCAGGACGTGACGGTGTCGGCGTCGCCGGCCTGCAACTCGACGACGCGCCGGCGGGAGCGGTCGGCGAAGTCGGTATCGCTGTCGAACTTGGCGCGTGATGCCTTGTAGAGGCGGTTGAGGCGGGACATCGACGGGCCAGTGTCGGTGCCCTCGGTGTCGTCGCCGAGCTCGTCGGGATGCTCGATGAGGTACTGGATGAGCATGCCGAACTGGGTACCCCAGTCGCCGAGGTGGTTGCGCCGAATGACCTTCTCGCCGGCGAACTCCAGGGTGCGGACGAGCGCGTCGCCGATGATCGTGGATCGGAGGTGGCCGACGTGCATTTCCTTGGCGATGTTCGGTTGGCTGTAGTCGATCACCGTGACGCCGGGCTCGGCGGTGCTGTGGACACCCAGCCGGGTATCCACAGCACGGGCGGCCAAGCGCTCCAGGATCGCGGTGTCGGTGACGGTGACGTTGATGAAGCCTGGGCCGGAGATCTCCAGGTTCGCGATGACGTCGTCTGCAGCCAGGTGTTCGAGGACACGGGCGGCCACCTCGCGGGGGTTGGCCCGTAGGGGCTTGGCGAGGCTCATGATGCCGTTGGCCTGGAAGTCGGCGCGGTCGCTTCGTCGGAGCTGGGGGTCGCCTTCCGCGGCGTCGGGGAACGCAGTGGAGATCGCCTGAGCAAGGCGCTGCTGCAGCGCGTCGGCGATGGAGGTGACCGTAGCCATAGAACGAAGGACCACTTCTGTGAGAGGGCGGATCCGCGAACGAGCCGCGGGAATCGCACAGCAACCGCACCACGTGGACGTCGGCGCCGCGCGCCGATTATCCCATGCTCCCCGTGAACGAGAGGCCGATTAAGTCCGGCTGGCCGCGGAGCCAGATCGTCCCAACAGGAAGAACGAGCAATCAAATTGAATGACCATCACCATCTGGTATCCACTCCCCAGCCCTGCGCGGTCCGTGTGCGCGCGGAAGGCGGCGATCGAGTCCATCAATTCGATCGAACACACGGTGACGGACCGGCTACGGTGGCAAGCCTGCGCACGACGCCCGGGAGGGGAGTGGAGTGAGCAAGGTCGTGAGGGGCGCGCATGATTCGGGGAAGCTCGCGGCGTCGATTCGGCAGCTGTTTGACGGAGGAGGCGGCGGGGTCGCCTTCGACGACCCCGACTTCGTCGACATCGGTGGGCAGGTGCGTCGCCTTCGGCACCGCGGGCGTGATCTTGTGGCGAAGCTCCGGCCGCTTGAGGCTGCACGCTCGGAGCGCGCCCTGGCTGCCGAGGCCGCACGTCGTCTGGGCCAGCTGACGATCGACGGGTTCGGGGACGTCAAGGTCTGCGTCCCCGAGCTGGTTCCCTTGAGCGGCCAGAGAGCTGCGCTGGTCTCCCCGTACCTGGGCACACGCTTGTCCTCCGGGGACGACGGAGCGAGCCGCCTGTCCGTATCCGTCATTGTCGCCCTGCTGGTGGCCTTGCTCGGCCGAGGGGTCGAGGCATCGGGGTGTGTGCCACGGAACATGTTCCGCCGGGGTGGCGAGACGGTGCTGATCGACTGGGAGGACGCGCTCCTGGTGCCGGCCGGTGCCGCCCCGGACGAGGTGACCCTGATGAAGTGGGACATCGCCTGGTCCGACTTGCTCGGGCGTGATCTCAGGCTTCGGGAGCGCATCCCCGTCTCGGCGCCGGTCCGGGATGTGGAGCTGGACGGCTTCGAGACCGTCCTCGCGGGTTGGCTGCCCGTGACCATGACGCGCCGGGACGTCCGCCGCTGCGGGATCGAGGTGACACTCGCGAGCGAACTCCCCCTGGTGAAGCACCGATCGGCGAGCGCCGCCTCGTTGGGACACCTCGCCGAGGACGTCCTTCCGTCGGGGCTCGGCGTCTTCCACAGTGTGCTGACCGCGCGCCTGCGCGAGCAGCGCGGTGAGGACGCCTACGCACTCCTGCTCGGGCAGTTGAACACCTTGGTGTCGAGCTGCCTGCCAGCCGCTTCTTCTCCAAAGTCGGAGGGATTGAGGCGAGCATGGGTGCTGGCGTTGTTCTCGGCCGCCGAGTCGCACCTCATGCCCGCACCCGAGCCACCGCTGGAGCAACTAGTTGAGCGCGTTGACCAGTTGGCGTCCGCAAGCGGTTGGGTGGCGGCATCTGAGAGGGCCGCGACGGCAGCGGAGATCACCGGTCGGCTCGCTGCCGCCATCCTTGCCGTCCTGCGGCTCGACGAGGAGCTGGACCTGCTGCTGCGGGGATCGTGCGCCCAAGGCGTGATGACCCGCGGCAGCGATGTCGACTTCGAGCTGAGCTCGGCCAAGCATCCCGCTGGTCACCGGTCGGCGGAGGACCTGTTGATCGAGGCGCTCGCCTGCCTCGGGCTGATGGCCGAGGGATCCGCGGCGCGCCCGGCAGAGCACGACCTCGCCAGCGCGGACAGCCGCACAAGCCGCGACCTGCACGAATGGTTCGAGCTGCGTCGACCCGGATCCGATCTCCAAGACCCAGGCTGGGCAACGGACTTGCTGACCCCGCCGTCCGCCGGTACTGTCGCTCGCCCGAGCCAGTACGAGCAGCAGGGCCGCGAAGGCACTGCCAAGTACCTGTGGTTCGAGTCCCGGGCCGCGCTGGCGCGTCTTGCCTACACCGCCTCGGACGCCTCTCGGATGCCTGTGACTCTGGAGAGGCAACTCGCCATCATCCCGCAGGTGATTGGTGTCGAGGCCGCGACCGAATTGCGCGATCTTGTCCATGCCACGTTCGCCCTGCGGGAGATGTCCGGCTCGGCCCGCCCGGTCGAGGACCAGGCCAAGGGTGAAATCGCCCGGCTGGCCGAGCGACTGGACCGATTCCGTCAGCGCGTTGGGCTGCCTGGCCCGAGACATCTGTGATTCCGGTACCGCCCCGATCCGCACCATTCTCGACCCGAGAGGTCAACCGTGATCAGCGACGCGATTCCACTCTCCACCAGCGACACCGCGCACGTCTTCTTCGCGGACGGCTACGTCTTCCACGTCCGCGGGGGCCAGATCACCGCCCCGGGCGAGCCCTGCCCGTGCGCCGGCCTGGAGGCGGTCCACCAGGTCACGGCCTACCGCGAGGCGTACCCGCAAGCCCAGCTGTCCCTGACCGACCAGTGCAACATGGCCTGCACATACTGCTCGTTCCGCGACCGGGTCCACGCCGACGGCAAGCCCGTGACGATCCCCCTGGAGACGGTGGTGCAGGGCCTCGCCACGCACCGCAAGCAGCTGGTCGAGGGGAACGCGCGGTACAGCCGGATCGACTTCGGGCTCGCCGGCGAGACGATGTTGGTACGCCACATGCACGAGGAGGTCCAGGCCCTGGTGGAGGAGGGGCTGGCCAACTCGCCGGTCAGCGTGCTGTGGGCCGGACCGATGGTCACCAACGCGACGCTGTCGATGACGGCCGAACTCGCCGACCGGCTCGGCCCGCCCCAGGACATCAGCCTCGACGGTCCCAAGGACGTCCACGACCGGGTCCGCTTCTACACGGGCGACCGGGGCGGCACCTACGACCACGTGCGGCCCGTCCTGGACCGGGTGCTGGCCCGCCACCCCGACATGGGCGTCTCCGCTGTGCTCACCGCGTACTGCACCGACTTCGTGGCGATCTTCCGTCACCTCTTCGAGGACGTCGGCGCCCGCAACATCTACATGAAGCCGGTCAACGCCACCCACGACAAGGACTATGCGCTCAACAGCGCTACCTTGCCGGCCTTCCGCCAGGGCTACGCAGATCTTGTCGAGCACATCCTCGCTCAGCCGCCGGAGGGCATCCTCGCCCGGCTCCTCGCCCTGAGCTACGAGGACTTCTTCATGCGGTACTTCTACCGGGTGAAGGACCGCGCGGCGCAGGTCTACCGGTGCGGGGCGGGCAAGAGCGGCACCTACCTGGACACCAACGGCAAGCTCTACCCCTGTGCGCACTTCATCGGGAAGTCCGGCTGGCACATCGGACACGCCTCCACCGGCGTCGAGGACAGCGAACGCAGCCGCTACCTCAACCTGGTCGTCGACGACCGCGACGGGTGCTCCACCTGCCCGTCGCGGTACGTCTGCGGCGGCGGCTGCTACTACCAGGCTGTGTTGGCGAACGGGGACATCACCAGGCCCGACGAGGTCAAGTGCGACCTGATCCGGTTCCTCACCGACCTGGCGGTCCGCCTCGTCATCACGCTCCGCGAGAAGCACCCCGAGGTACTGGACGCCCTCCCGGCCCCGTACGGGCTCACCGACGAGACCCTCACCGCATCCCCCGAGGCCGACTATGTGCCGGCGGCCCGCCTGCACGCGGCCTCAGGCAACGAAGACGCGGTGATCCCGCTGGGTGGTCCGGGTCGCCTCCGGAGCGGGTTGGCGAACCCGGACGGTCTGCGCGCCCGGCTCTCACTCAACGACGATCATCTCGCGGTCCGCTTGGACACCGGGAACACCCCCAGCGCGGTGCGCGGTATCCGTGTCCGGCTCCAGCCGCTGGGATCGGGCACCTTCACCCTGCACGACCTCGCCGCCCAGCAGTGGCCGGGCGAACAGCTCCTGCGCTGCAGCCGCGACGGCGTCTGGTGGCTCCAGGCCCCGACCGCCCGCTTCCGCCGCGTTCCGCACCCGGACCCCGTCTGGGAGGACGCCGTCGACGTCGACCTCTCCTGGGCACCCCAGCAGGTGCGGCTCATGGTGCCCCTGCCCGTACAGGAGCTGGAGGCCGAGCTGGGGGTGAACGTGTTCGTTGACTTCGAGGACGGCGGCTGGACCGCCCTGACCCTGCACGAGCCGTTCGCGCTCCTCGACCGTTCCCGCACCGGAGTCCTGCGCCTGTCGGGACCGGAGACACCCGCGTGCTCGGACATGGCCGGGGTGAACGGGCGGATGCCCGCCGGACTCACCCCGATCGGCCGCTGGGCCGGTCTCCAGGGCAACACCTGCTGAGGGGTGACCCGTGCGCATCCTCTTGACGACCCACCGATTCGCGGACGACGCCGCCGGCGGTACGGAGATCCTGGCCAACGACCTGGCCCAGGCGCTGAAAGACCGCGGCCTGCAAGTCAGTTGGCTCGCGGCCGGCGAACCACCACCATCGCACCGTCGCGTGGCCGACGAGTACTTGAGCGTGCCCGCAGCCTTCGCCAACGACTACCCCGTCGGCTGGCTCGCCCAGGAGACGAAGCAGGCCCAACGCGTCGAGCAGCTGCTCGCGACGCGCCGCCCCGCCTTCGATGTCGTTCACGTGCTGCACTTCAGCCGCCTCGGCCTGGAGTTCCTGAACACCCCGTCCCTGCGAGGGGCGCCCGTCGTCACGACGCTGACCGACTACACCGCGGTGTGCCCCGACCACCAGCTCCTCGTCCGGTCCACCAGCTCGCAGTGCACGGCGACTGCGCCCACCCTGAACTGCCTCGGCTGCCTCAACGCCCCCGCGAGAACTTACGAGGACGTGGCGCGGTGGCGGGCGCGGAACATCGCCTGGCTGAACGAGCGGGTACAGGCCCTGTGGACACAGACACCCCACCAGGCCGCCGAGTTGGCGAAAGCTGGCGTCGACACGAGCAAGGTCACCCGCGACCGGGCCTGCTATGGGCTCCCCAGCGAGTGGGCACCACTCGCCACCCACGGATCCTCCGGACGGTACCTGCTGTTCCTGGGCAGATGCTCACCCGAGAAGGGGCTCCATCTCCTGCTCGACGCCTACCGCAGCAGCCGCACCGAACTCCCGCTGGTGATCGCGACCGTGCCGGACGACGGCACCTACGAGGAACGGCTGCGCGTCGGCGCCGCCGCGGATCCGCGGGTGCGCTGGCTTCCTCCGCACTCGCGCGCCGAGGTCGGCCCGCTACTGGCCGACGCGCGGGCCCTACTGGTGCCCTCGCAGTGGTGGGAGAACCATCCGCTCGTGGCGCACGAGGCACGGGCCCTAGGCGTCCCCGTGTGGTCCTCGTCCGTGCCGTCCATGCGCCACCTCGCCGACGACCCCGGCGTCCACCTCGTCGAGGACTACTGGGACCCGGCCGCCTGGACGCGGGCGATCGAGACGGCATCCGAGCACCCGGCCCCCCGGGCCCCGTCGTTCGGCCGCCGGGCTCAGGAATTCGAGCTGTTCGCCGACGAGACCGTCTCCGTGTACCGGAAGGTGGCAGCCAGATGATGCCCGAAGAACCGCCGATCACAGTGCCCGAACGCTTCCAGAAGTTCCTCGTCACCGACGACTTCGACCGCTACGGCCTCACCCCCGGCCAGCCCACCCCCACCCCGCAATACCTGCAGGTGGAACTCACCGACCTGTGCAACCTCGCCTGCGCCGGCTGCCTGCGCGCCGTACACGAGAGCACCGGTGGCCACCTGTCGCTGAAAGCGTTCGTCACGCTCCTCGACCAACTCCCCGACCTCGACCACATCTCCTTCGTCGGCGGCGGAGAGGCACTGATCGTCCGCGACTTCGCCGCCTACGTCCAGGTGTGCACCGACCGCTCCGTGTTCACCTCGACGAACACCAACGGCCTGCTCGTACGCCGCCGTCTCCAGCCGGTCCTCGACGCCGGGCTCAGACTTCTCGCCATCAGCGTCGACGGCGCGGACGACGCCACGCTCGGGCGGATGCGCTCCGGGCTGCGCCTCACCCAGCTGAGCACGGCCCTGCGAGAAGCGGTCACGCTGACCGAGGACCGGACGACGGGGCTGTCCGCCGCGGTGACGCTCTCCACCGTCAACCTGAATCAGTTCCCAGCGATCGTCAACTTCGTAGCCGACCACGGCGTGAAGCGTGTCAGCGTGGAGAGCCTGCACCACTGGGGCGAGGACAAGACCCTCAACGCCGAGTCTCTGTTCGCCCTCCCACCACGGGACGTTGTACCGCACCTGGAAGTCGGCCTTGCGCGAGCCGACGAACTCGGCCTGCAATTGTCGATCTTCGACTACTCCCGTCTCGCCTCCCCGGCCGCCGCAAACGCCGTGTGCCCTTGGCCGTGGGACGCCAGCTACATCACCAAGGACGGCGACGTCACGCCGTGCTGTGTCCACATGGAGTCCTCCCCGGGCAACGTGCTCGGCAACATCCACCAGACGCCGATGGCCGAGGTCTGGACCTCGTCGCCGTACCGGTCCCTACGGGACTCCTTCCTCCAGGGCCCTGCCTGGCCCTCGTGTGAAGGCTGCGTGTATCGAATGGAGTTCGGACGTGCTTGACCCCCAACCGCCCGCGCTGCTGAGCAGCCGGCCCGTCGGCGAGAGCCGGAAGATGCTGCACCGTGCGGTCGACCTCGGGCTCGACTTCGCCTCCGGCAAGCTGCGCGACCACCGCGTACTGCGGCATGCGACGGTTCGCCAACTCATCGACCGCCTGTCCGAATCGATCCCCGTCACCGGGATCAGCGACGACCAGCTGATGAGCTCCCTGGGCGAGATCGCCAGCTGGTCGATCTCCCAGGCCGACCCGCGCTACCTCGCCTTCCCGGACACGGGCGACAGCCTTGCCGCTCTCGTGGCCGACATCGTCGCCACCTTCCTCAACCAGAACGTCATCGCCTTCGACCGCAGCGCGCCCGCCGCCAGTGTGATCGAAGCCCAGCTGATCACCTGGCTGCGGGGGCTCATCGGCTACCAGGTCGCCCCGTTGGCCGACTACCAGGGACTCGCCTCGCTCGGAGGGATGTGGACCTCCGGCGGCAACATGAGCAACCACGTCGCCATCGCGGCCGCCCTCGCGCACACCTACCCTCAGGTCCGCCAGAGCGGCCTGCGCGCCCTCCCCGAACAGCCCGTGATCCTCCTTGCCGGAGGCGTCGAGCACTTCTCCTACCTCGCCGCCGCCCAAGCCCTCGGCCTAGGCGCCGATGGACTGCTGTGGGCCGACGCCACCCCCGACTTCACCAGTGACCCCCGCTCTATCGCACACCTGCTCGCCGCACCACCGGCCGGCAAGCGGATCTTCATGGTCGTCGGAGTCGCCGGGAACTGCCGTACCACCGGCATCGACGACCTGCAGGCACTCGCCGACCTCTGCGCCCAGCACGGCGTCTGGTTCCACGTCGACGCCTGCCACGGCGGCAGCCTGCTCTTCTCCGAGAAACTCAAGATCCAGCTCGCAGGCATCGAACGCGCCGACTCCGTTGCCCTCGACCCGCACAAGGGCCTGTTCGTCTCCTACCCCTCCAGCTACGCCCTCTTCCGCGACCCGGCCACGCTCGGCCGCTTCGCCCGCTACCCGGACCGCGCCGACGACCCCGGCTGCCTCGACCTCGGGCTGATCACCCCGTTCTACGGTTCTCGCGGCTTCGAGTCACTCAAGCTCTGGGCCCTGATGAAGCACCAGGGAACCGACGGTATCGGCCGGCTCGTCGAAGGCCGGCAGGCCACCTACCAGCGGATGGTCGACCTGCTGGAGCGCACCGGCAACTTCCGCATACTCGGCACGTCCGACTTCTACCGGTGCGCGTTCGTCTTCCTCCCCGATCAGGTTGCCCACGCACTCCAGGGGACTTACAGCCGGCCGGAACTCCATCCAACGGTGCGCGCGCTCGTCTCCCGCTACACCGCGGCCTTCGCCAACCGCCTCTACCGCAGCGGCACCGTGGTCTTCGACCTCTTCGCCCTCCAGGACCTCGCCGACCGCATCGGACTCGGCACCACCGCCAAGTACCAGGTCATGGGCATGTGCGTCGGACATCCCCACATCGCCGAGAAGGTCGAGCACGACATCGAGCAGAGCATCCTCGACCTTGCCCAGGAGCTGACCGCCACCATGTTGACCGACGCCCGCACGATCCTCACCGCCCCGGCGCCGTCCGACGGCAGTGCCGCGGCGGGCGCAACCGGACCGGCAGGCTGGTGAACACCGTGACCTACCCGCCCGCGTTCACCATCGCCTACCTCGTCCACAGCGACGTCGAGCTCCTGCGCCGCACCATCCCCACCACGCTGGACGCCCTGACCCGCGGCACCCGCCACCCGTACGACCTGGTCCTCGTCGTGGACGGTGCCGAAACCGCACCGATCGACGAGATCACGGAACTCGCTCACGCCACCTGGGGATTCGATGAAGTGCGGCTACGCTGGCGCACCCGCCACCGGGCCTCCGGCGATCAAGCCAACAACATCCACACCCACTTCGTCACCGACAAGAGCCGATTCCTGATCACCATCGAGGGCGACGTCGTCGCCTTCCGCGACCCGGGCGCCACCGACGTCCTCGCCGAGATCGCCGACACCTTCGACCGTTGCCCCCAACTCGCCCTCGCCCAGCGCATCGACGACCACGACTGCTGGCAGTGGCAACTCGAAGAAACCGGCCCCGCCCTCAGCACCAGGGCCCGCTCGGTCAACCGAATCTCCTCCCACTTCCTGATCTACGAGACCCACCGGGCGCGGCCCGTCATGGCCGCGGCCGGCGGCATCCCCGGCGACCGGTTCCACGACGACGGCCAGAGCTGGATGAACTACGAGGACTGGCTCTCCCACACCTTCGCTCATCCCGCCGGGTCCGGCATCGGCTACCTGCACCGGCTCCCACTGCGGATCTTCCACTGCGACGAGAAGACCACCCCCAGCTCAGCCCACTACCGCCGAGACCTCGCGACCCGCCTGCGTGTCTTCGCCGAACGCGAGCAGCAGGTGAAGGAGGAGTTCCGTGCCTGACGACCGCCTCGTCCCCGCACCCGTCTTCATCCTCTCCCCGATCCGCTCCGGATCGACCCTGCTGCGTTGCCTGCTCGGTTCACACCCCGCCGTCCACGCCCCGCACGAACTCCACCTCGGGGGCCTCACCGTCACGGTCGACGACGAGTTCACCGACCTCGCCATGCGCACCCTGAAGTGCGACCGCCAGGACCTCGAACACCTGCTGTGGGACCGGCTGCTGCACCGCCAACTCACCGAAGCCGGCAAGACCGTGGTCGCCGAGAAGTCCCCTGGCAACGTCTTCATCTGGCAGCGGCTCGTCGGCTGCTGGCCCAACGCCCGCTACATCATCCTGCGCCGCCACCCGGTGGCCATCGCCGACTCCATCCGCCGCGCCGGCGACGCCACCGACCTCGCCGAAGCGGCCATCACCGTCGACAAGTTCGCCACCGCCCTCGACGAAGCCGCCGCCAACGTCCCCACCTCCATCAGCATCACCTACGAGCAGTTGACCGCCGAACCGGAGGCCACCTGCAAGGCGCTGTGCCAGTACATCGGCATCCCCTGGGACCCGACCATGCTCGATTACGGGCGTTTCGACCACGGCCCGTTCATCTACGGCATCGGCGACTGGTCTCCCCAGATCGCCTCCGGGCGCATCCAGGACGCCACCCCGCCGCCCTCTACTGCAACGACCCCACCGCTACTCAAGCGCTGGTGCGAGAAGTGGGGTTACCCAGCGTGAACCAGGTACCCGCCTCTGCTGTCTTCTGGCTCATGGGCCTGCCGGCCTCCGGCAAGACCACCCTCGCCCGCCGACTCCTCGCCCACCTCCAACCCGAGCACCACGATTGCGGTCTCTACGACGCCGATGAGCAACGGGCCACCGGCGTCCTGCGCGAACTCGGCTGGTCCCGAGAAGACCGCATCGCCACCATCGAGGCGCTCTCACACGCTGCCAGTCGGCACTCCATCGGCATCGTCACGCTCGTGACCTCCACGCCGACGGAGCGACAGCTCGCCGCCGACCTCCTCGGCCAACGACTCCACCTCATCCACGTCGGCGCACCCGAGGAACTCCGGTACGCCCGCGACGCCCTTCGCCCCTCACCCGCCTACCGCGCGAACCCCGCACCTGACGCACCAGAACTCTCCTGGACGGAACCCGAGCACCCGGTGCTCACCCTGAACACCACCGCTCCCGTCGATGCCTCGGTGAAGGCGCTCTGCTCCTTCGCCGACAACGTGCTGCGGGGCGGTACCGAGTAGTAGACGACCGCTATGCGGCAGCGGGACGGTGTCCTGCCCAGCCACCATCACGCCTGGGCAGGACACCGCCCCGGACCGGCGGAGCGACGTCGCCGGTCAACCGCTCTTCACGAGGACGCTCGGCGACCGCGATGAAGGCCAGCTCTGAGAAGAAGAATCCGCCCAGGCGGTCTGCCTCGCGCACCGCCGCGTACCATTCCTCGACCTCGGCCGCACTAACCGAGCCCCGACCGTGCCTGGCCGCGGACAACAATGCCTTCCGGATCTGCCCGATCCGGTCCTCCGCGTGCCCCGACAATTCGGTCGACCACGTCAACAACGGTTCGACGCTCACCAGCCTCAGCGGACTCCGCGCGAGCAGCAGCCCGAGCTTCCGGCCGATCCGCCCGTCCGCGTGATCCATCCAGCTCTGCGCATCGTCCGCGAAGGTGTGACAGAGCCGTCGATCAAGATCTGCATCCGCGCCGGCGATCACCAGGGAGTCGAAGTCGACGTGCGCGATGATCGCCCGCCCGCCCGGCCGCAGGATCCGCGCGACCTCGACCAGCATCCGCTCCGGGCGAGGCAGGCACTCGATGGTGTTGTACGAAACGACAATGTCTGCGCTCTCATCCCCACACGGAAGCGGGGTACGCAGGTCCGCAGCAAGCGTCATCACTGGACCACAGTGCTTCTGGAGCTCCTGCCGCGCTTGCCTCAGGAACGTGACCGACCTGTCGATCCCGATCAGCACGGCCTCGGGAGCCATTCGGCTCAGTGCGAGAAGTGTCGGCCCGGAACCGCAGCCGAGATCGACGACCCGGCTGTGGGCCGTTGGCGCGGTCAGCTCGGCAAGTCGGGAATGGATCGCCTCGGTGCTGTCGGACACGACACGACCTCATCCTCTCGTGGCCCACCTGCTTCCGGGCACCAGCCCATCTAATACACATATACACAATATGCGACAAATGAGAACGTGTCCTTCCATCGAGAGCCACCTGCTCCTGTCTCAGCTGGCACTACGCTGCACTGCCTGATCAGCGAGGCGCATGTTCTGTGCCATCAGGTCCAGTCCGGCGGCAACGTCTGCTCTGGTGACCTGCCACCAGCCAGCCCGGTCGTAGATCCACCAGGATTCCCGGTACCGGGCGAAGTCCCGGATCGTCTCGCTGAGGTACCGGGCGGTCCCGTCTGCGAGGGCGGTGTCCATGGCGGCGTGGCTGAGGTCTGCCATCATGCCCGCTTCGGAGTTGGTCATCTTGGTCCCCCTCACGGCCGGATGTTCGGCTGGATGCTGGGGGCCTGCTGCACCGGCGGCGGTTGCAGGAGCGGCGCCGGCTCCACCTGGGGAGTCGACGTGGCGGCCCTGACGCTCAGGTCCGCCTTGGGCTCCACCCCGGGAGTCCGGGAGGTAACGTCGACGGCGGCGAAGTCCGCGGCGAGCTTCGTCCGGATGTCCTCGGCCATCATCTCCCCCGACAGTTCGACAGCGGCACCGACGACGACGGCGGTGGCAGCGAGCCGAGCGAGGTAGTCGGGGCGTCGTTCCTCGACGTTCACCTCCACCGTCACCTCGTACGCCTGGGGGTCCTGCTGGTAGACCTCCCACTCGACTGTCAGTTGGTCGACCGGCTCGCCCCGTTCGGCCACGACCACGATGGCCTCGTAGACCTCTCGGCGCGGGCCTTCCTCGAACACCTCGGGGTACAACCAGCTGCCAACCTCCCGGACCTGCTCCGGGTGTTGGAGAAGCTCTGCGAGCACGGCGTCCTGACGCTCAAGACGGACGTCGACCCGGACCTCTTGCTCTCCGGACGTCCTCGCCCGGGGCTCGTACGGTGCGGGGGCCGGCTCGTTGATCCTGGCCACCGGAACCGTCTGCTCGGTGCGCCGCATCGCCTGGGCGAGGCGGTCGAGCACCGGGTCCGGCCCGCGCAGGCCCGGGGAGGTCGTCCGGAGCCGGTCGACGTGAAGGGCGAGGTCTCGGCGTACGGCGGCCTCTTGGACCATGCGGGCGTAGCTGGCGATGTTGCGAGGCTGCGGCGCGGAGTCGGCGAGGCGACGCAGGTAGTCCGCGTTGACCCCGCTGATGGCCGTGCGCTGGGCGATCAGCTCCGGCAACCGGTCGGCCGTCGCCGTCGGGGCGCTGGTGCGCGACTCGATCAGTGCGGCCAGCAGGGCACGGTGGGTCGGGTGGGCCATGCGGTCGGGAGTGAGGTAGGAGATGTCGTCCAGGCGCTGGCGGTCGCGTAGTGCGGCACCGATGACGGCCTGCTCGGCACGGAGCACGAGTTCGGGGTGGGTCATCGGTTCGTCCTCGACTTCGTTCCGGTGGTGGCTTCGCGGTAGCGGCGGGCGGCATCGTCCGCGGCGGCCATCCGGGCGGCGGCGTCTTCGAGGCGCTCCAGGAGCTCCTCGTTGACGACGCGCAGCCAGGCGCCGTCGATGTCGATCGCCCACCAGGCGTCGGCGAACCTCACGTACTCGGGGATGCCGGGGCTGATCGGCGTGGCGAGGCCGCGGGCCCGGGCGTCGTCCATCTGGGCGGCGGTGAGCCGGTCCGGGCTTCCGGCTTCGGCGGTGTCGGCGTGGGCGGCGAGCAGGCGGCTGGGGATGCCGGCCCAGGCGTCGGCGCCGGTCCACCGTTCTTGGAGCTTCGGGGAGTCGGCGGCCCGGAACTCGGGGCTTCGGTGCCCGGTTCGGCAGGCTGTGGCGTAGACGGCGGTCGCGTTGGCCACCACGGTGCGCAGCTCGGTGTGCCAGTAGCGGGCTGCCTGGCCGACCTGTTGCTCCGGGGCGGCGCCGTAGATCTCTTCCCGCCAGACCTTGAGCGCCCACAGCTCTTCGATCAGACCGGGGTGCTCCGCCCAGCATTGCGGCAACCTCGACTCCACGGCCAGTTCGTAGCGGTCGTGGAGCCAGGTCACCCAGTCGCAGAGGCCGCCCCAGGACGCAATGCGTTCGGGGCCGGTCATGGTGTGCCACTCGACCAGCCGGGTGCGGGGGCTCGCCTCAGTGGCGGTCGGCTGGGTACCGGTGGCCGTCCCGGGGGTGGCGCGGCCCCCACGGGACCGGCGAATTCGGGCGTGCGGGCGGTGCTTGACCCTGCCGATCGGCGTGATCGCGGGCTCGGTCATGGCTGATCCTGGAGCTGGGCTGGCAGGTGCGGGATGACCACGGCGGAACCGTCCAGGTGCTCGGTGTGCTGGTGCCTCGTGTCCGTACGGCGGGAGGCCGATGCGGCTTTCCAGTCGGCCATCACGAGGTGCACGGCGGCGTCGAGTGCTTCGATCGACGTGCTCGGGGTGAGCATGAGCCGCCGCAGGTAGGCGGGGATGTTCATGGTGTCGGCGACCAGTTGCGCGAGGCGGGGAGAGAGCTCTTCGGTGCTCCGGCGAACGCGCTCCTCGACGGCGGCGGGGGTGACCGGTTCCGCGTCTGCGTGCAGCGCGAGCATCGCCTCGTAGATGCCGTAGCGGACGTGGGTGGTGAAGGTGTCCACCGGCACCCACTTGCCGAAGTCGTTCAACTCACGCGGGCGCTGGGTGAGGTAGGCGAGCACCAGGTCCTCGTGGTCCGCGCGCGCCGGGCGCCAGTCGCTGAGGGCCACGAACGGGCCGTCGGTGAGTGCGCGGTGCTCGGCCCAGTCGTCCGTGGCCCACGAAACGGGGACGACCTCCTGGTAGCCCGGGCTGAACACGGAGATCACCGGAGCTCCGGTGTGGTCCTCTCCGGCGTGGTAGAGCGCGCCGTCGATTCCGCGCACCGGCCCGCTCCACCGCAGGGTGTAGTCGGTCGGGGGCTCGGGGCGGCGGAACAGGCCCTGGTGGTGCCGCTGGTCGAAGCGCGACTCCCAGCGCCGGTCGGCGTCGGTGTGCGCCTCGACGTGGTGTCCGCTCCATGCGGGTCGGGGGGTCACGCGGCGGCCTCGATGGGGTCGAGTTCGCCCGCGCGGTACCGCTTCGACCACTCGTTGCTCTCCTCGTACAGCTTGCGGTCGGGGCTCTCGTAGTGGCGCTGCATGCGGACCTTGGTGATGGGGGTGGTGGCGTGGATGACCAGGGCCTCGCGCTTCTCCTCATCGAGGGTGCGGATCTCGTCGGGGGTGACGGTCTTGCGGTCCTGGAGGGTGGTCTGCATCGTGGTGCCCTGGGCACCGCTCTGGTAGGTCGTCAGGGACTCGCGGTAGATGCCGGCCAGCTTGGAGAACTCTTCGAGTTCGTCGCCGCCGAGGCCGCCGAGGGCGATCTTGACGGTGGAACTGCCCCAGAGCATTTCGGCCCCTTCGCGGCCCCAGACCTTGCGGGCCTGGGCCATGTTCTGGAGTACGGCGACGGTGAAGATACCCGAGCCGCCGGCGAAGGACATCAGGTCGGGGAGGTTGGGCAGCGGGGTGACGTTGGCGACCTCGTCCAGCAGCGCTCCCAGCGGCGGGTCGAGCCTGCCGCCGGGCGACCGGTCCGCGAGGCGCTTGGCGGTGCCGAAGACCTCGGAAACGAAGGCGGAGATCAGGGGGGCGAGCGTGAGGGCCTCTTCCTTGTCCACCAGCAGGTAGATGGTGCCGTTGCTCCGCAGCCAGTCCTCGATGTCGATGCCGTTTCCGGCCCTGGGGACGAAGGTGGCGCGGGCCAGCGGCGAGAACAGCGGTGTCAGCGCGGTCTGCACAGTGGCGAAGAGGTTCGCCCTGGTGTCGCCTGGGTTGCGGTAAAGGCCGTCGAGCATTTCGGCGACGCCTGGCTCGGCGCGGCGGGACTCGGCGAGCAGCTTGATCGGTTCCTCGATGTGGGCGTTGAAGCCCCACCGAAGGACGTCCTCCATGCTGCGGCCGGTGATCGCCGCGGCATGCAGCCAGCCGGCCAGCAGGCTTGTCGCGGTAGCGCCGAAGAAGCCGGCGCCGGAGGAGTCGGTGGTCTCGCTCTTGCCGATCTTGACCATGAGGTCGGCCCGCTGCATCGCCTTGCCGAAGTCCTCGCAGCCGCTGGTGGGCGACCATTGCACCTGGTCCGGCCAGTCGACCATGCCGGTCGGCACCATCGCCAGGGCCGGACCGCGGCGGCGCCGGATCAGCGCGGTCGCATCCAGCACGTCGCCGCGGACGCTGGTGATCAGCATCGGGCCGTGCCACGCCTTGATCCACGGGATGATCACCTGGCTCGTCTTGCCTTGGCGCGGGGCGGCCAGCATCAACACCGAGTTCTCGACGGCCACCCACAGCAGCATCCCGGCCAGGGTGCGGCCGAGCGTCACCGCGACGTCGGCGGCGGCGATCCGACTGCCCTTGAGGGAGGGGCGGACGATGGGCCCGCGCTTCTCGACCGCCTTGGCGGACAGGGTCTTCGACAACTGCGAGGCGGAGGCGAAGCCGCGCACCGAGCGGGTGCGGCGCAGGCGGCGCAGGGCGAAGGCGCCTCCGGTGAGCATCCCGCTGGCGACGATCGCGGCGGCGACGGCGAAGCCGGCTGGCCCGGGCAGGTCGGAGCGGACCGGCTCGGGCCAGGCCGCTCTCGGGTCGTCCAGGTGGTGGGGGATCTGCTTGGCGACGGCGAAGGCGTCGCCGAACGGGACGGCCGGCCAGGTGGCGTGGGTGATCAGCCCGGCGACCTGGCCGGTGGCCCAGGTCCCCACGGTGACGGTGACCACCACGATGATCAGCAGTACGATCAGGTAGTCCGCCGGGCCGTCCAGCACCGGCCGCCGCGCGACCGTGGCGTTCGAGGCAGAGGCCATCACACGGCCATTCGCTCGTTGGTGTAGTACAGCTGCCTCTCGACCGGACTCAGAATGGTCTGGACCACGTGGCTGGAGTTCCGGCCGATCTTCCAGATCGCGCGGCCGATCTGCTCACCCGACCAGCTGGCGATGTGCGCGCACTCGGTGTCGGTCAAGCCGATCACGTCGCGCGTCATGGCCAGGGGCGCGGTGTCCTGGCGCAGGCAGATCCGCACGTCACAGCTGGAGATCAGGTTGCGGGCGATGCTGACCTCTTCGCTGCCCTGGGCGCCGACCGCCTCGAAGTCGGACAGACGGTGCGTGCTCAAGACCTGGATCGTTCCCTGGGCTCGCGAGAGCCGCAGGTCCGAGTCGAGCTTGCGGATCATGGCCGGCACGCGCATCGCGCGCCACAGCTCGTCACGCACGACCAGGCGCACGGGCCCGCCCGGCTCGTCGATTGCGGCCTGCCCCCAACTCGACACACAGGCGAGAGTCATGGCCACGGTCTCGTCGCCGCGGCCGTCGATCCGGGACAGGTCCACGGTCTGGATCGGCGCGCCGAAGTCGGGTCGAACGGTGGTGGGTCCGTCGAACAGGCCGCTGAGGGAACCTCGGACCATGTTGCCGAGGGCGTCGGCGGCCGGGCGGATCATCTCCCGCAGTTCGGTCACGTCGGTACCGCGGACGCGCAAGTCCTGGGCCATCTCGGGCAGCGGGTCGCGCAACAGGGCCCAGACCTGCGGGATCGTCGGGTCGGCGAGGTAGCTGGCGCCGGTGGCCTGGCCGGAGGCGTGCTGGATGGCGAGGGAGAGGGCGGCTTCCTCGGTGGGTGTGAGGTTGCGGCCGAGCCGCATGACCAGCAGGGAGGATAGCAGGGTGATCCGTCGGCGGTGGACTTCGTCCAGGCGCTCGCGCAGTTCCTCCGGGTCGGTGGGCAGGTTGCTGCCGAGCGGGCCGGCGTCCAACGGGTTAAGCCTGTTCCGCAGCCCCGGGCCGAGCTCGACCGGCTCGACGCCGAACGCCCTCGCGAGCCCGGCGTACTCGTTCTTGATGTCGCCCAAGATGAACGATCGGACGCCGTAGGCGGCCAGGCGGGTCACCAGGGCCTTGATCGTCGCGCTCTTGCCGGTGCCGGGGACGCCGGTGATCAGCAAATTAGGATTTGTGATCAACCCGCGGTGGAGCCACTCGATCGGATGGCAGGCGAAGGCGCCGCCGGACAGGCAGTCGACACCGATGTAGGCACCGGCCGCGGGCATGGAGGCGCCGTAGAGCCAGGGGTACAGCCCCTGGACCTGGCCGGTGCTGCCTCGGAAGACCGGGACCTGGGGCATCCTCGGTGCGCGCCCGGCGAACGGGCGGGCGTGGCCGCGCCGTGGCGCGACGGGTTCCCGGCGCTGCTTCGGCGCCTTCCGCGCCGCAGGCTTCGGCGCCACCGGGGCCGGGCGGCCGAGCACGTCGGTGAGGTCGAGGACGGGGAGCTCGGTGGTGGGTCGGCGACGGAACATCACGCCGCCCGCTTCTTGGGCAGGCCCATGCCGACCGGCAGCGCGCCGACGGCGAACCCGATGTCCTGGGTGAGCCACATCCGCTGGAGCTCGATGCTGCCGCTGTTGGCGTCGGCCAGGAGCTCGCTGCACGCGTCTTCGAGGTCTGCGGGGTCCGTGACGGTGACGGTGCAGTACGCGGTGTAGCGGACCGTGCCGTGGCCGGCGGCGCGCTCCTGGTCCTGGGCCTCGGCGCGGCGCAGCGCCTGCTTCTCGTGCTCCGGGATGATCTGGCCGGTCTTGTGCCGCATGCTGACGGCGACCTCGCGGGCGGTGCGCTCCTGCATGATCTCGCGCTCGGCGGCGCGCGGGCTGCGGGGCTCGATGTGCATGTTCAGCGTCCGGCGGTACTTGCCTTCGCCCAGCAGAGGAGCAAGTGCGGTCGAGAACACCTTGTTCTTCGGCCAGCTGTTGACGGAGAAGGTCACCGACACCGCTCCGTCGTGCTCGTACCGGCCGCGCCAGCTGTGGGCGGCGGACGGACCGGCCGCTGCCGGGTCCACTCCTGCCTCGAAGGGGACCTCGTCGCCACGGAGCACGGCGGCGGTGGCCGCTGCCCGTCGCTCTGCGAGCATCCGGCTGGAGTCCGGGTCGAACGCGGTCCTCATGACCTCGGCCAGTTCGCGGGGGTTGAGCCAGCTCTCGACCTGGAGGTCCGCGGAAGCGATCGAGGATGTCATGGCCCGAAGGTTGCGGACCAGGACGGCGGCGGCTCCGGCGTCACCGCCGCCCGCCGCCTTGATGGGGCCGGCGGCACGGGCGGCGGCCATCGTGATCGCCAGGTACGCCTCCCGCTGGCTGGTGGCCAGGGTGGCGGTGGACAGCAGCGACTTGGTGACATCGACCGCGACGGCGGGCGCCTCGGTGGCAACGTGGTCGCTGTGCCAGCGCTGGAGAGCGGCACCGGATTCCGGGACGATGCGCTGGAGCGCCTGAATTCGGATGATCGGATTGCCCTCGGTGCACTGGGCTTTGAGCAGCGCACCCCAGCTGGCAACCCGCTGGTCGCGCCTGCTGGAGTCGGCCAGGCCGATGCCGGGGAAGCGCACCCGGGCGACCGCCGTGTACGTGCGGTCGAGCTGGTGGTGGATCACGGCGATCGGGGCGCCGCTGCCCCCGTCCGCTTCGAGGATCGCCAGCGGGGCGAGGATGCCGGGCAGGTCCATCTTCGGCTCGTCCGTCTCAGACGTACGGGGCGCGAAGGCACCGGAGAGGAAACGATTCTGCCCGCGGAAGCGGAGGATTTCGAAGGACACTGCGGCGACCGCCCATTCATCGACTGTGCGGCCGGCGATCCGGACGAACGCGAGTAGGAAGAGGACAAACGACAGGGGCCAGGTCACGAGACCGGCCTGGACGTGCGAGATGGCGAACGGCCAGATCACGGCGAGGATGCCGACGCCGAGCATGGCGGCTCGTTGGGCCGAGAGGCCGAACAGGAAGGCGACCTTCTCCTGCTGCCACCCGAAGTACGTGCGGGTGGGAGCGGTCTCGATGCTCATGACTTGTCCCCTCCTTCGGAGTGGTCAGGGCGGGTGGTCTTGGCAGGCGGCGCGGTGGGGCGCTCGACCGGGGCGTCCTGAGCGCGGGGCGCACCCGGGCGGTCCGCCGGGGCAGGTGCGGGAGCGGGGCGATCGGGGGTCGGCTCGGGACGTGGGCCAACAGGTGGTTGGCTGGCCTGGAGCGGGGCCGCCCCGGAGGCAGGCCGGCTCGTGGCGGCCGGGGTCTGGACGGGCGCCGCGGTGCTGGGTGCGGACGGCGCGCTGCCGGGCTCGCCGGGCTGGGACGCCCGCAGCGGAGGGCCCTGTACAGGACGGCCCTGCGGTGCCGGCTCGGACGGAGAGGCCGCGGTCGGCGTGGCACCGGCGGGCGGTCCCGCTGGTACCGGGGGCATCTCGATGGTGGGCGGGTCACTGCGCGGAGTACCGGCGACCGGCAGGTCCGGGGTGGTCTCCTGGAGTGCCTGCTGGTGATCGGCCTGCGGGCTGGCCGGTCCCGCCGGCTCGGCCTGCGGCTCCTGCTGGTCCGACCAGTCCGGCGTCGGCTGGTCCGGAAGCAGTCCGCTGGCGGTGGGCAGCGGAGCGCCCGCGTGACGGTTGACGTACCCAGCCGGCTGCGCCGCGTACGGGTTCGCGCCTTGCACTCCCGCATGGCCGGCCATCTTCTCCATACCTCCGGCCAAGCTGTTGACGGCCATCTGCGCGGCCCGCACTCCTGCGGCGGCGATCATCCCGACCGGGCCCGCTGCGGCGGCGGCCCCTCCGGCACCGGCGCCTCCGGCAGCCGCCCCCGCTCCGCCGGAGGCTGCTCCCCCGGCAGCGCCTCCGCCCTTGCTGGCGAAGCTGCTCATCGTGCGGCTGGCGCTCTCCTGTCCGAAGGAGTCCGGGGAGGCACCGGTCGGCGCTCCGCCTGGGGCGCTGAGCCGACCTCCGGCGAAGCCGAGCAGAGCGGCAAGACCAGCGCCGCCGCCGACCTGGACGCTGGCGAACGTGAAGAACCGTGCGATGGCCGGCCACGCCAGGGCCGCGAGCAGCAGGATGAGCATTCCCGACAGGGTCGTCTGGAGGTCCTTCGAGTCGCCCGCGACGTTGAAGCCGAGGGCGAAGACCAGCGCGATGACCGGCTTGAGGATGATCAGCTGGACGGTGGAGGAGACCAGCTTGGACCACCAGCTCTTGGTGGAGTCGGACACCTGCCCCACCGCGCTGATCGGCGAGGTGGCGATCAGCACGGCGATCGCGGCGTTGCGCAGCAGCATCTCGAACCAGAGCACCAGCGTCAGCAGGATGCCGATGATGGCGATGATCAGCAGGAGCGAGGCCGCGGTCCCCGGCGTGTAGGAGACCAGTTTGGCGATCTTGTCGCTGAGCGCCTGCTGCCCGCCGAGGGAGTTGTCGACGATGTACTTGGTCAGTTCGTCGCTCGCCACCAACGCCGTGGAGGAGACGATCAGCGTGAGCATGAACGCGAGCGCGGCCTTCCCGACACCCACGGCGGCGGTGGCCAGCGGGCGGCCGTCGTGGGTGATCACCGTCCGGATGACCTGGACGATGACCAGTAGGCAGGCGACGAGGCCCGCGATGCCGAGGGATATCGCGTAGACGCTGCGTATGCCGTTGCTGGCGAGGTCGACGGGCGGGATCTTGACGAAGGCCGTGGCGAACGTCTTGAGCAGCTCGGTCGCGGCGTCCGCGAAGCTCTTGCAGATCGACTCCCATGCGCTGCTCGCCACGCTGGTGGTGGCGTCGCCAACGAGGCCGCCGAGGATGGTGTCGCTGGGTCCGGGGATGCAGTCGAGGGGACTGGTCAGGCCGCAGGGCATGCGGGCCCCCTGGTGGTGCTGGTGACCATGGTTATCGCTTCAGTTCCTGCCAGCCCTTGGCCGAGGCTTGGGGGCTGCCCGGCTCGGCGACGAGGCTGGTGTAGTCGGTGGTGGAGTTGCCCGAGGGGGCGGGAATGCGCCAGTCGGTCGCGGACCAGGTCAGGTCGAGCGGGTAGACGCCCATGCGGGTCTGAATCCCGGCGCCGGGAACACTGGCGGTGTAGGTGGCCAGCAGCAGGACCTGGACGTTGTCGGGGCCGACCGAGCGCACCTGGTACTCGACGGGCGACAGGACGACGGAGGTCCCGGGCTGCAACTGGCCGCTCTTCGGCAGGCCGAGTCCCTTGCGCGTGGCGGCCGGGCCTTGGGCGAGGACGTCTGCGGCGTTGGACCAGGAGTCGACGGCGACGAGCCGGGCGACGGCCGCTGCGCGGTCGGGTTCAAGGGTGGAGCCGAGCTGGCGCCAGTACTCGACCGCCGCCGAAACAGCGCCTACCGTGGAATGCGGGTAGCCCACCTGAACCCCGTTGACGAGGCGCTCTCCGCGGACGAGCTGGAGCGGGCCGGTCAGCCCGGGGGCGGGCGACCCGGTGGAGTCCACACCGGTGACCGAGCCCGGCGGCGGGATGGCGGCCGGCGGCGTGAACACCTTGGGCCCGCGGGGCTCGCTGCCGGACTCGATGGCGACCCCTACGGCGACGAAGGCAAGCAGGCCAACGACACCGAGGAGGAGCAGCGGCAGAATCCGGCGGCGGGGGCGGTGGTCGAGGAACTGGTTCATGGCGTGGCCTAGGCCGCCGCGCCGAAAACGGTGTTCACGACGGGGATCGCGCATGCGGTCACGATCACGCCGCCCAGCGACCAGACCAGGCTCCTCTTCCCCTTCTCCGCGGAGTCGGGCCTGTTGGAGAGGTGGCCTATGCCCATCAGGCCGCCCGAGACCACCGCGGCGACGGCGCACGCGATCAGGGCGCCCCACTTCGCGTAGCTCAAGAGGAGGTTCGCGCCCTTGCTGCCGTTCGTCGGGTCGGCCGGTGCCGGATTCTGGATATCGGCGAGGTAGTGAACGTCAGCAAGGTGGTGAACGGCTTGCAGGGTGAGGGACATACCGGGCTCCCGGAAGGCAGACATGCCAGCGATCCCGCAGGATCCGTCCTGGTCAGAAGGAGCCGCCCCTGCTGTCGGGCACGGGGAGGCGGATGAAGCGGCCTTCACCTGGGTTCAGCACGGGGGGTCAGTGCTATTCACTCTGGCTAATTGGCCGTGAGCAAACGATAAACGCCCACGAGCCCGACGCGTCAACCAAAGTGAATGTGACTAGCCTCACCCGAACACTCTCTGTTTACGGTGGCTAATCGGCGTCACTGTGCGCAACGATGAGACCCAGTCAGATCTGAGGGGTGCTACGCGCGTCATGCCAGTCGAAGAATCCGCCGAGGCCGGGTCGATCGCGAGCCGGCTGAACCACCTGTTCGAGACGGTGCACCCTGCCGACCGGGGCCCGTACACCAACCCCGAAGTCGCCCAGGCGATCAACACGAAGGCCGGCCACCAGGTCCTCGGGCCCACCTATCTGTGGCAGCTGCGCAAGGGCAAGCGGACCGACCCAACGCACAGTCGCCTCAAGGCAATTGCCGACTTCTTTGGCGTCTCTCCGCTCTACTTCTACGAGGAGGAGATGGCGAAGCGGACCGACGAGCAGCTCCGCCTCGCAGGCGCGCTGCGCAATGCGTCGATCCGGCAGATGGTGCTCGACGCGGACGGGCTCTCGGAGCGCAGCATGGCGGCCATCACCACCATGATCCAATCCGCGCGGGCGATGGAGGGCCTACCCGACCCTGGGGTCGCGCCTGAGTGACGAGCGCCACACGCCAGGCCACTCGCCAGATCATCACAAACTCACACAGTCGGCACACTCCGGGTGGCCACTCGCATACAGTTCTGCGAGCCGGGAGGAGTGACCGGCCGACTACCGTCGCCTGCTCCATAGGACTGCCTCCCGATCAGGGAGGCATCTTTCATGAGCGCGTCGCAGCTCTGCGGCAACCGACAGCCGGTCCAGAGCACCCCTTCACAGGCACTGCGGCGAGCACTTGCGGCAGCCGCCCCACCAGCACTGGACGAACCGCCGCCGAACCGCCCGCTTGAGGCGGTGGAAGTCCGACCCCACATGGGCATCGCCGACGCCGTCCTCCACCTGGCATTCCCGGACCTGAGGCCCGCCGCCCTCCAGCACATCTTCGGACGCATCGGCGGCTAAGCCGCTCGCAGCAGACGCCGCGGCCGCGTGACGGTCGAACTCCGCCACCCCGCAAGAACCTCCCGGCGGTGAGGCACGCCTAACGAGATTCACTTTGGCTAACTAGTGGCACTGATCACCCTCACTCTGGTTGACCAGAGTGGGTCACATCAGCCTATGGTTCGATCAATTCCAATTAGCTGATGTGAATCGGCCGCGCGCCTCCGACGCGCCGGCCTCAGAGGTGGCACGTGAAGAAGGCAGCCCATCTGGCGCTGACAGGCGTTCTGGCGCCCTTCGGGGTGGTTCTTGGCATCGCACTCTCCGGCGGAGGAACTGCCTCCGCTACCCCGGCCGTCTCCCCCGGCGGGTTGGGTTGCTTCAAGCCGGCGGCACCCGGGCAGGCCACTGCGGACGGACAGCAGCTGACGACCGAGCAGATCAACAACGGCCAGATCATCTATCAGGTCTCGGTCCAGCTCAAGCTGCCGCCACAGGCGGCGGTGGTCGCGATCGCGACCGCCTTGCAGGAGTCGACGCTTAGGAACCTCAGTTCCGGAGACCTGGACTCGGTCGGCCTGTTCCAGCAGCGCCCGTCGCAGGGCTGGGGCTCATCTGCACAGATCACGGACCCCGTCTACGCCGCGACCAAGTTCTACGCCGCGCTGGTGAAGGTTTCGGGATGGGAGACCCTGCCGGTCACCGTGGCCGCCCAACGAGTCCAGGCGAGCGCGTTCCCCTCCGCCTACGCGAAGTGGGAGAGCACCGCTCAGCAGCTGGTGGCCACCTACAGCGGGAACGCCACGAACTGTTCGCTCGGCAACGGCGACGGCCAGACGACGACCGAGGCCACCAGCCTCCCCGCCGGCTTCTCCCTCCCGGCCGGAACGCCCGTCCAGATCGTGACCGCGATCAAGTTCGGCATCTCTAAGCTCGGGATGCCCTACCAGTGGGGCGGCACCGGCGATCCGAGTTACGACTGCTCCGGCCTGATGCTCCGCGCGTACGAGGCCGCCGGCATCAAAATCAGCAGGACGACTTTCGAGCAGGTCTTCAACGGGACGCCGGTCTACGCCGCATCGCAGCTAAAGCCGGGCGACCTCATCTTCCTGGCCGGGAGCGACGGCACGCCGACCTCGCCCGGTCACGTCGGGATGTACCTCGGGTCGAACCTCGTCCTGGACGCGCCGCGCACAGGCAAGAACATCCAGATCACCACCTTCACCGGCGGATACTGGGACAAGCAGGCGGTCGCCTTCCGGCGGATCGTTCCCTCGTAGCTTCTGGTTGATCTTGTCCTGGCCCGGCAGCACTGCCGCCCCAACGTAAGCAGGGAACATGATCCAACATTCGTGGAGCCGGACGGTCCGCGAACTCTCCGAACGGACGGAGCTCGCGCGCAGTGCCGCGTCCAGGGTGGAATCCGCTCGCGACCGGCCCCCCGGTGACCACGCTCAGGACGAGCGCGACAGCCGAGAACAGCTGTTCTCCACCGTCGCGCTCAGCCGGGCGCGGGACGCCGCTCTGCTCAAGGCCGCCCGGTTCGCCCTCCGCCGTCGTGCCGCCGGCCGACCCGCACCATTGTGGCTTCCGCACGGGCGGGTTCTGCCCGGAGCAGCTACCCCTCGCCGGTGGCGAAGCGCCGCCGTTTTCCGGGACGATGCCGGGATCTGGCGGGTGATCCCGCAGCCAGGCCCCGAGCGCCTCGTCGGCCTTCCGGAAGATGACACGCTGGTCCTGGAGGTGGCCGAGCAGGCGCGACTCCTGCGCGCCAGCCTGCTCGGGCATCAGAACCGTGACGCCTACTACGAGGTGTTCAAGCCGGACGGCCGGCGCGGGCAGGGCACTTCGGTCCCGCCCATCGCCGTGCTGAGCAGCAAGACCAGCTGGAAGGTGCAGACGTGGCTGCACCCCGGCCTCGGGATGCGGGTACAGGCCGATCTGGAGGAGGAGTTCCAGCAGGCCAACCTTGACCGCCACGCGGTCTGGGAGCGGTCCAGGGCCTACAGCGCCGCGGTGGTGAAGCTGCTGGGCCGCGTTGGCTAACCTGGCCGACGGCAACCTCGGCCAATGACTCGGCTCACGTGCACAGGCAGAAGGCCGGGGGCCTCACCGTTCCTGGTGAGGCCCCCGGCCTTCTGCCTGTCTTCACTCTCTGGCCAGCGTCCCCCTGTCGGTGGCGGTCCACCCGGCGCGTTCGTCCTGGCCGTCCGAGGGCGGCCACTGGACGTGAACGCCTCCGGGGCGGACGTCGAGGATCAGTCCACGCAGGTACTGGCCGGAGCCGTCCTTGGTGGTCGCCATCCAGTGCCGACCTATCCAGGTGGTGGGAGGCTGCTCGGAGTAGCGGTCGTGGGTGAAGCTGTGCATGGTGAACTCCTGCGGTGGTGGTAGCGGTTTCGGCGCCGTTCTGTCGGGACGAGCGGCTCTGGTCACGGCGGGCGGGGCGGGAGCGGACATCCGTCTTCGCCGGTCGGCCGGCGAGCGGGGGCACTGGCCCGCCGTCGTCGCGTCACCGTGCTGCCCCGTTCCATCCGCGGCTGTCGCGCACCAAGCCTGCCGAGCCCCAGAGCCTGACGTCGGACGGCCGGTAGCGCCGAAGGCCATCAGGGGTCTCGGTGTACTTGGGGCCGGTGCCCGCACCACCCAGTTCCCGCAGGTCCGCGCTCGTGATGCCGAGGTAGACCGCCGCGTCGTCCGCGGACCACCATGGGCGGCGAGTCGTGCCGAGCTGTCGCTTCATCGCCCGCTCCCCGTGTCGGAAGAGCGGGTTTCCAACCACTGCCGCACGTCCCGCGGGTCGTACCGCCTGTGGCGCCCCACCTTGTAGCTCCGCGGTCCGGTGCCCTTCCAGTTCATCTGGTAGATCGACTGCGTCGGCACACCCAGGAACTCCGCGAGCTCCTGCAAGGTCCACAACCTGTCCGTACTCATGAGCACTCACATCTCGTCCACTTGTCATTTCGACAATTCTGCTTGTCGTTTGGACAACCGAGATGAGCATCGAACAACACGGGCGCGATTGTCAATGCGACACATGAACTTGTCATTTCGACAATCTTGGCGCCATCCACCTGGGACCAGTCGCCCCGCAAGAGGGCTGCTTGTCGAATCGACGCACGCCGGCGGGCCTGCGGGTTGTCGATTGCACAATCGAGAGGCGATGAGTAGAGTTGCCGATACGACAAGCAAGGAGGCCAGATGTCGAGCGACTCGGCCCCGCCGACCCTGTCGGTGAGCGACGCGGTAGCGCTTCGGGTGAAGGAGGCCCGAAATCGACGTGGGTGGACGGTGAAGCAACTGGCAGCCGCCTGCCACGATGCCGGCGCGACCAAGCTGACGGCCCCCGTCCTGGCCAACATCGAGACGGGTCGGCGCGACACGAACGGCGTTCGACGGCGCGAGCTTTCGATCGACGAAGTCGTGGCCCTCGCAGTGGCGTTGGACATCTCGCCGATCCACCTGCTTGGCCTGCCGGACGAGGCCGTACCGGGCACGAAGCTCCTGCTGACTCCCGAACTGGCGGTCAGTGACGGCGAGTTGCTGATGGAGTGGTTCAGCGGGCAGAAGGCTCTGCCTCAGAGCGACTCCCGGCAGTTCTACTCGACGGCCATCCAGCGGAGGCCGGCTGGAGACAGTCAGCGGACCCTCGCTGACCTCACCAGCTCGGTGCTCCAGGACCGGGCCGCCGCGATGACCGCGGCCTTCAACTCGGAGATGGCAGCGACCCTGGAGAAGATCAACGCTGCGGTTCAGTCGGGCTCAAGCCCGGAAGAACTCGCCGCCCTGCTCAAGCCCGGCGACTCCGACTCGAAGTAGGGCAGCCACAGCAAGCACCCGGCGTTCGGCACCGCCGCGACGCCAGTTCAGCGAACCCGATTGCGCGACCGACCGGTCCCGCACCCGTACGGGCAGAAAAAGAGGCGATCTTATGACATGCATATATCAACGATTGGCAGAAGACCATGCTCCACGCTCGGATCGAGGACCGCGGTAAGCACGCGGACTACCTGCTGGCCGTCGGACGCGCTCGCGCGGCCGGCCGCACCCCTCCGGCCCGCTACCGCGTCCGCTGGCGCGACGAGTCGGGTACTTCCCACAGCCTGAGCGTGCCGACCCTGCACCTCGCGGCGGCCGCGCGGGCCGATATCGCCCACGGCCGGGCGCCGGTGACGCTCAACCGCCTGGTCGATCACTGGTCGTCCCTGCCGGTGCAATCCACCCGGCCAGGGGCGCCGAGGTTCCCGAACCGCAGGCCGCTCGACCTGCACGTGCTGCCGCGCCTGGGGCGCAGGCTCGCCATCACGATCACCCGAGCGGACGTCGAGCGCCTGATGGCAGATCTGCACGCCGAAGGCCGGCTTAGCGTCACCACGATCAACGGCATCCTCGCAGCGCTCAAGCGCGTCCTGGAACTCGGCGTCCGCAACAGGCACTTGCCCTGCAACCCCGCGTTCGGCATCTGGCCGCTCCCCCGACCGGCCTGATCTCCGGCCAAGCCCCCTGGCCTCCGGCCTCCTCCGTTCCGCACCACGTCGTCGTCGCCATCTGCGCCACGTGCGGATCACCGATAAACCATGCAACCCGAAATGCGGCAGAAGCCGCGCATTCGAACGGGCAGAAAGAAGGAATGGATATGACCATGAACACTGCAAGGCAGATCCAGGTGATTTATGTCCCGCGTTTGGATAGAAGACCGAATTAACCATGCCGACTTCAAGGCGGCAGTAGCGAAGGCAAAGTCCAGCGGACGCACTGCTCCCGGCAGGTTCCGCGTGCGATGGTACGACCCGGACGGCCAGGCTCGCATGAAGACCGTCCGGCGAAAGGTCGATGCCGAAGCCACTCGGACTGAGCTGGAGGAAAAGCTCGGCAACGGAACCTACCGAGACCCATCTGCGGGCCGCACGAAGTTCGCAGAGATTGCGGAAGAGTGGTTCACGGCCAAGCTCAATGTGAAGCGTTCGACGCGCGCCAGGTACCGCATCGCGCTCGACACATACGTGATCCCCAAATGGGGATCAACTCCGGTCGCTCGCATCCAGTTCGACGGCATCGCCAAGTGGCTCAGCGACATCCTCGCGGACTCCGTATCCAACGGAAAACCCCTCTCCGCGAGCACCATTCGGAAGATCCACGTCGTCCTTAAGGGAGTACTGGACTATGCAGTGCGTGCGCGCCGGATTGCCTATAATCCGGCAATCGGAATCCCGCTCCCTCGCTACGTCCCGCCGGAGCACGTTTACCTGGACAACGTGCAGGTGGAAAACCTCGCTGACGCTTGCGGCGAGTATCGGACGCTGATCCTATTTCTTGCCTATACCGGAGTCCGCTGGGGCGAAGCCACGGCAATCAAGATCAGTCGCGTAAACCTTGCCACCCGACGCGTTCGGATCGCCGAGACGTGGAGTCGAGACAAAGGCGGCCTATACCTCGACACTCCGAAGAACCATGAGCGCCGCTCGGTTCCAGTGCCCGCGTTCCTTCTCAAGGAACTCGAATTGCTGATGGCCGGCCGCGATCCAGACGACCTTCTCTTCACGGCCCCCGAGGGCGGAAAGCTGATCGTCGGCAACTTCACGCGTCGGCGGTTCAAGAAGGCTCTGGAGAGCGCTGGCCTGGCAGACCTCGGCATCACGCTTCACAAACTGCGGCACACTGCGGCTTCCCTGGCAATCGCCAGCGGCGCCGACGTCAAGGTGGTCCAGACCATGCTGGGCCACAAGACCGCGACCCTGACGCTGGACACGTACGGTCACCTCTGGCCGGACCGTCTGGATGAGGTGTCAGACCGGCTCGACAGCCAGCGGTCGAAGGTGCTCAAGCTGGCGAAGAAGAAGGCCGAGAAGGCACAGAAGAAGGCGGCCAAGCTCGCCGCCGAAGTCGCTGCCTTGGAGGCAGCTGCCGACGCCGCTGCGGCGTGATGTGTTCTAAATGTGTTTCGGGCCGTGGTGTCGGCTCTTTCGAGCTGCCACCACGGCCCTCTGACCTGCATATTCGCTGTGGGCGCGGACGGTTTCGAACCGCCGACATCTGCTTTGTAAGAGCAGCGCTCTACCACTGAGCTACGCGCCCCCTGTCGTGGCCCGGTGGGGGCACGACGACTGCCTAGGGTACCTGGTCCCGGGGGGTGCTGTGGTGCGGGTGGTCGGGGAGTGGGACGGGTGGGGGTGCCGGTGGGGTGGGGTGATCGGGAAGAATGGGGGTGGATCAGCGGGTCGGAGCAGGGAGCGCGCAGTGACGGTGGCCGGCGGGAGCGGGCGGGGGTGGCGTCGGGCGGGGAGTGCGCTGGCCGACGCACTGGTGGTGCCGGTGGTGCTGGCGGGTGCGCTGGGTGCGCTGGGGCTGGCCTCGGCCGGGACGGGCGGCTGGTGGGGTCGGCGCGGCGGGGAGGGTGTGCGGGCGGACGCCAAGGCGGCCCGGGACGCCGCGCAGGAGGCGTTCTACGAGCTGGACTCGACGCAGCGCGAGGTGCAGTTGGCGGTGGAGACCGTCCGGGCGGCCGAGGACGAGGCGACGGCCCGCCGGGCGCTGGCGGACCTGGCGGGGATCACCGGCCGGGTGGACCAGGTCACCGTGAACTACCTGGGCGCGCTGGACGCGTACAACCTGGACGACGAGGCGCTGGACGCCGGCGCCGCGGCGCGGGCCCGGCGCCAGCTGGAGGACGTGAAGGGGCAGCTCGGCTCGGCCCGGGCGGAGCTGAACGACTTCCTCCAGCGGCTGCAGCCGGCCCTCCAGCGCGCCGAGCAGCAGCTGATGCGGGTCACCCCGGCGGTGGAGCAGGCGAAGCGCGCGCTGCTCCAGGCGAGCAACGCGCTGGACGCGGTGCGCGGCGCCGGGCTGCTGGCGGACGACCTGGCGGCCCGGCTGGCCGAACTGGCGCCGGAGCTCGGGCTGCTGAACGAGGGGCCGGCCCGGCACGGGGTGGCGCCGACGCTGCGGCGCGCGGACGACGTCCGGCAGCGCGCCGAGGCGATCGCGGCCGACGCCGGTCAACTGCCGGAGCGGGCGCGGGAGATCGACCGGCGGGTGGCGAGCCTGCGGACCCGGATCCAGGCGCTGGAGACCAAGGCGGAGACGGTCGAGCCGGCGCTGAGCGAACTGCGCCGCCGGTTCAGCTCGGCCTGCTGGCAGGACCTCCAGCGGGTGTCGGAGCAGGTCGCGGAGACCGGGCGGGCGGCGGAGCGCAAGCTCGCCGAGGCCGCCCGGGCCCGGGACGAGCAGCGCTGGGCGGACGCGACGGGCGCGATCGGTACGGTGCGCGCGCTGCTGGACACCGCGGACGGGTCGGTGGTCGCGGTGAACGAGCGGCTGCGGCAGCTGAACGAGGTACAGCACGACCCCCACCGGGAGGTGGAGCGGGCCCGGTTCGCCCTGCGCGACGCGCAGCGGCTGGCGATGACGGGCCGCAGCGCGCCGGACCCGCGGCACGCCGCCCCGCTGGACGAGGCGGTGGCGCGGCTGGACCGGGCCGTGGCCACCCTGGAAGCGGCCGGCCGGCACCCCGACTACTGGCACTTCCTGACCGAGCTGGCGGGCGTGCGGGAGACGGCGGCGCAGGTGATCGGGCTGATCCGCGGCGATCTGGGCGGGCACCGGTAGCACCCCCAGTAGGACGCCAACAGGGCACCGACAGGACGTCGGCAGGGCTCCGCCTGGGTACCCTGCCGGTATGCCACGCTACGACTTCCGCTGCCGCTCCTGCGGCGCCACCTTCGAACTCCGCCGCCCGATGGCGCAGGCCGGCGCCCCCGCCGTCTGCCCGCAGGGCCACGAGGACACCGTGAAGCTGCTGTCCGCCGTCGCCGTCACCGGCTCCGCTTCGGGCGGCGCCCCGCGCCAGGCCCCCTCCGGCAACGGTGGTGGCGGAGGGGGCTGTTGCGGCGGCGGCTGCTGCGGCTGACCGCTGCCGCTTCCGCTCAGGAAGCGACGGGCGCGCCGGGCACGCCGGGCACGACGGGCACGCCGGACGCGGCGGCCACCCGGGCGAGGAAGCGTCGGGCGATCTCCTCCCCCGCCGCCACCCCCACCTCGTCGAGGGCGGTGACGCCGGGGGCGGTCCAGCCGCCGTCGGCGAGTTCGCCGTGCCCGGGCCGCCAGGCGGCGTCGGCGGCGAGCAGCAGGTCGGCGTCGAGCAGTGAGTCGCCGGCCGCGAGCACGGTGGACGCGCCGGTGCGCCGGACGGCTTCGGCGAGGGCGGCGCTCTTGCTGAGCGGCGCGGGGACGGCGTAGACCTTGCGGCCCTGGAGCGAGACCGTCCAGCCGCGTCCGGCGCACCAGCCGGTCAGCTCGTCGAGCCAGCCGCCGGGCAGTGCGGCGCGCTCGACGACGAGGTAGGCGAACAGCCCGTCGGCGACGCGGCGCTTGTGCGTCCACTCCGGGTCGGCGCTCAGGGCGAGCTGCCGGACGACCTCCTCCAGCGGGGCCGCACCGGAGGCGAGCCGCGCGGTGATCTCGGTGCGCCAGTCCTGGTCGGGCACGCCGTCGACGAGCAGGTGCCCGCCGTTGCCGCAGATCGCGTACGCGGGGACCCAACCGGGCGTCGGGCCGGGCAGGTTGATCCGCTCGTACTGGGCGAGGGTGCGGGTGGTGGCGGGGACGAACCAGGCCTGCCGGACGAGTTCGACGAGCAGCGCGGCGGCCTGTTCGGTCATGAACGAGAGCGCCTTGCCGTCGTGCACCTCGACGGAGAGCAGCCGGGGCGCGAGCCGGTCGGGGACGTCCAGGGCGAGGGCCCGGTTGGAGTAGACGAGCGTCCGGTCGAGGTCGCTGGCGACGAGGACATCGGCGTTCATCAGGACTCCTTCACCACAACGGTCCTACCGGAGGCCCCGGTCGCTCCCCGACTGTAGCGGGGGTGGATGAGGCCGACGCAGGAGTACGGCAGGCCGTCCACCTCCTCGACCTCGACGCCGCGCTGGGCGGCGAGCAGCCGGACGTGGTCGAGGTCGGCGCCGGCGCCGCGCCGGGCGAGGACCCGCCAGGGGACGCGGCGCAGCAGCACCCGGGTGGTCTCGCCGACGCCGGGCTTGACCAGGTTGACGCTGTCGATGCCGTACTCGGTGCTGATCCGTTCGACGGCGGCCCAGCCGGCCCAGTCGGGCGTGCGGTCCGGGGCGGTGGACAGCCGGTCGGCGGCGGCGACGGCCTCCGGGCGGACGGCGTCGAAGTGGTCGGCCACGGTGTCGAGGAAGGCGGCGGAGACGTCCGCGCCGGCCAGTTCGGCGTAGTGCTTGGCCCCGTGGAAGTCGTCCGGGCCGATCAGGCCGGGCCGCAGCACGGTGCGCGAGACCAGGCCGGAGACGGTGGAGTTGAGGCAGGCGGAGGGGATCAGGAAGTCGTCCCGGGTGCCGTAGGTGCGCGCGCAGCGGCCGGGGTCGGCGAGGACGGCGAGGTCCGGGTCGAAGCCGGTGCCGGCCAGGGCCTCGGCGAGTTCGCGGGTGATCGCGCCCTTGCCGGTCCAGCCGTCGACGAACACGACGTCGCCGGCGCGGTGGTGGGCGGCCAGGTAGCGCAGGGCGACCGGGTCGATGCCGCGGCCGCGGACGATGGAGACGGCGTAGTGCGGGGTGTCGAGGCCGTGGGCGTGGGCGAGCCAGCGGCGGATCAGGATGCCGACGGGCGTGCCGGCCCGGGCCAGCGAGGCGAGCACCAGGCCGGGGCCGCGCTCGCGCAGCAGGGTCTCGGCGACGGTGCCGGCGGCGAGCGCGATGCGGCGGGCGGAGGCGCGCAGCGCCTGGTGGAACAGCTCCTGGTACTCGGGGCTGGGCTGGTACTCGACCGGCAGCGACTCGGCGTAGTGCGCGCCGCCGTTCTGGACGGCCTCCTCGCGCTCCTCGGTGGGGGCTTCGAGCGGGACGCCGGAGAGGTCCTTGAGCAGCCAGGCCACCTCGTCGGGCCGGTAGGAGGAGAACGCCGGGCCGTACAACGGGGACGGCAGGCGGGAAGGCCCGTGGGGCGGCCGATGGGAGGGCAGCCGGACCGGCCGGTGGGAGGGCAGCACCGCGAGCACCACCTGGTCGGTGACCTGCCGCAGCTGGCCGAGCAGGGCGCGCTCGCCCTCGCGCAGGGCGGGGGTGTCGGCGACGTCGTCGACCACCAGCACGACCGCGTCGAAGCGGCGGGCCGGGTCGCTGCCGGGGGCGACGTTGTAGGCGTAGCGCTCGCGCGACGCGTCGTCCTGCGGGTCGTCGTGGGCGGGGAAGGCGAGGCGGGTGCGGATGGCGTAGCCGGGGTCGTCCACGGCGAGGACGGGCGAGCGGGTGGTGGTGGAGTAGCGGACGCGGTCGCCGCCCAGCCGGTCGGCGAGTGCGCCGGCCAGCCGCAGCGGGGCGTACATCAGCTCCTCGAAGCCGAGGACCAGCACGCGCCGCGCCGTGGCGGGCAGTGCGTCGGCCAGCTGTCCGGCCAGGCGGGGCAGGGCGGCGTCCAGTCGGGCGCGGTCGCGGGCGGTGAACCCGTGCCGGCCGCCGTCGGGGAGCCCGGCGGGCCAGTCCAGGTCGACCCGGGCGAGCGGTGCGGGCGTTCCGGGGGGTGCGGCGGGGGCGGGGGCGGCCTCGGCTATCAGCCGCTCGGCGCGGTCCAGGACGTCGGCGGGCAGCTGGACGGCGCCGCTGGCGGTGGCCACCAGGTCGAGCCGGACGCCGAGTTCGGCGGCGGTGTCGGCGAGCCGGCGGCGGTCGGCGGTGGAGCGCAGGTCGACCAGGGCGACGACGACGTAGTGGTCGCGGGGGTGGCGGGCGTGCAGTTCACGGATGGTGTTGAGGACCGTGCGGCCGGTCGAGAACTCGTCGTCGACCAGCACCAACGGGCCGTCACCGGCGAGGAGTTCGGGATCGGCGGGGAGCAGCAGGTGCGAGGTGGCGTGCGAGTGCTCCTCCTCGAAGCCGCCGAGCGGGGGCACGCCGGGCACCGGGCGGCGGGTGGAGTGCAGGTACGGGGCGGCGAGGCCGTCGGCGACGCTGTGGCCGAGGCCGGTGGCCGTCTCCGCGTAGCCGAGGACGACGGCCCGCGCGGCGGCCTCGTCGCCGAGCAACTCGCGTACCTGCCGGCCGAGTTCGAGCCCGGCACCGTGGACGACCGCGGGCCGCTGCGGGACGTGCTTGCCGAGCACGGTGGAGACCAGCAGGTGGGCGCGCTTCGGGTTCTGGGAACGCAGGGCCAGGCCCACGAGTTCGGGGAGGCGGTCCGATCCGGTCAGGGCGATGCCGGCCCGGTCGGCGACCCAACGGCCGGTCCACGTCTGCTGTGCTGTCACTGCTGGTCCTGCCTTCGCATGGTGCGGTGGTGCGGTCTTCGCATGGTGCGGTGGTGCGGTCTTCGCATGGTGCGGTGGTGCGGTCTTCGGATCAGTCGGATAGGTCGGATCGGTCGGATCGGTCGGGCCGTTCAGGCCGGCTGCGGACAGCCCCCTCAGCCCCCTCACTCCCCGCACAGGCAGGCCGCGAGCAGCTCCGCGAAGCTCACGTCCTCCCGGGCCACCCCGAACACCTCCGCCCGCAGCAGCACCCGCTCCGCCCAGGCCCGGTGCGGCCGGGCCTCGTTCATCTTGTTGGTGTACGCCGAGCGCAGGACCCCGCCGCCGTCCTGCTCCTGCCGGAGGATGTCCCGGGCGTCGCAGTACTCCTCGTGCGTGACCACGGAGAGGGCGTGCACGGCGGGGACGTGGCTGGGGTGGATGCAGGTCTTGCCGAGCAGGCCGTTGGCCCGGTCGAGCTCGACCTCCCGGATCAGCCCGTCCAGGTCGTGCTCGATGATCCGCCGGCGGACCTCCTCGCCGGAGGCCCGGGCCGTCCCGGGGGCCTCGGCGAACGGCGTGCGGCGCAGCTGCGGCTTGAACATCCGCTCCTGGACCGGGAAGTACTCCCAGACCGGACCGGTGACGGTGTACCCGGTGCCGTCCGCCCGGCCGAGCACGTTGACCACGTCGCCGATCACCGCCGAGACCAGGGCGACGTCGTACGCGGTGAGGTCGGGCGAGCGGCGCAGGCCGTACGCGGAGCAGAGGTCGGTCACGCCGAGGCGGACGGCGAGCACCCGCTCCCGGTGCCCGGCGAGCAGGTCGGCGATGCCGAAGAGCTGCTGGCGCCTGGTCTCCAGGTGGGCGAGTTCGGGTGACTCCAGGACGGGCATGGCGAACAGCCGGCGCCCGGTAACGGCCTCGGCGGCGGCCAGGGCGGCCAGGTACGCGCCGCCGGTCTCCGTGGTGAACTTCGGCAGGACGAACCCGCTCAGCAGCTCGACGGCCGGCCCGAGCCGCTCGGCCAGGTCGAGGATCTGGGAGGCGGCTCGAACTCTGATGAAGAGCAGGGGGTGGCTTTGTGTGCAGTCGGTGAAATCCCTGACCAGGTCATTCAACTGCTCGATCAGGTTCCGCTCCCCCGCGTCCACCTCGTGGTCGGCGATCGCGTCCTCCAGGCAGAGCACCATCGACACCACGCCCCGAGCAGCCTGTTTGCGGATGTCGGCGGCCAGCGCGGGCCGGGTGGCGGGGCTGTAGAGGGTGCCGCCGAGGGCGGTGGCCAGCACCGTTGCCTCGCTCCGCGCGGTGAACGGCCGGGGCGGTTCGAGGAAGAGGCGACCGCGTACGTCGTCGGCGAGGTGGCCGAAATGGCGCAAGGTGCTCTCCTCAGAGGTTTGACGGCCGCCGGTCCGTTGCCGGGGCGTGCGGCGGCGCGGGACGACACCGCGATCCAGCGGTGCGACACCATGGTTAACCGGTCCACGGGGCTCCGTGGTTCCCGGACGGACGCCGGCGGGCCCCCTCCGCCCGACCCCGGCGGGCCCTTGGACCGCCCATCGTACGGACGGATTCCGGCCGTCCCCGGTTCCTCGGCACTGAACTCCCGGAACATCGCCGTCCAGATCACCGATCACCGGTCGAGCACCGGCAAACCCCCGGCAAGCGCAAGTCTTGGCAAAGTCCGACCCGGTTCCGACGGTCCCGGTCACGTTGTCCGAAGGGGTGGCGAACGGGCAGGATGGTCGGCTATGACGCACGTGATGGCCAAGGGCGCCAACATCGCACTGCCGGCTGCGGCGGTCCGCGCCGTGCTGCGCTGGAGCGCCACGCCCGGTGCGCCGGACGTGGACGCGTCCGCGCTGCTGCTCGGCGCCACCGGCAAGGTCCGTTCGGATGCCGACTTCGTCTTCTACAACCAGCCGCGGCACCCCTCCGGCCTGGTGCGCCACCTGCCCAAGCAGCAGACCTCCGGCGGCGCCGAGATCATCGACACGATCGAGGTCGAACTCGCCAAGCTGCCCGCCGACGTCGACCGGGTGGTGCTGGCCGGCTCCTCCGAGGGCGGCTCCTTCCGCACGGTGCCCGGGCTGCGCCTGCTGCTCTTCGACGCCACGGCCGGGGACGGCGCGCCCGCACTCGCCGAGTTCGCGATCTCCGACGGCGAGAACGTCACCGCCCTGGTCGCGGGCGAGCTGTACCGGCGCTCCGGCGCCTGGAAGTTCCGGGCGATCGGCCAGGGCTACACCTCCGGCCTGATCGGCCTGGCCACCGACTTCGGCATCACCGTCGACGACGAGGCGGAGGCCGACGCGGCCCCGGCGGCGGCCTCGACGGCCACCCCCACCGTCCCCCCCACCGCCGCCGTCGACCCCCGCAGCACCCCGCTGCCCGCCCCGCGCCCGACCGCCCCGCCCGAGCCCGGCACCTTCACCCTGGCCCCGGCCGTCCCGCAGCCGTCGGCCACCCCCCAGGGCCGGCCCCAGCAGCAGCCCGCCGCGGCCGCCACCGGCGCGGTGCCGCCACCGCCGACCGCGCCGCCCGCCGTTCCCCCGGCCACTGCGCCGGCCCCGCCCGCACCCCCGGCCCACCAGCCCGGCACCGGGTACGGCTACCCGCACCAGCCGCAGCCCCAGCAGCCGCCCGGCACCGGCTACGGCTATCCGCAGCAGCAGCCCGGTACCGGCTACGGGTACCCGCAGCCCACCCCCCAGCCGTACCCGCAGCAGCAGGGCGCCGGCTACGGCTACCCGCACCAACAGCAGCAGCCCGCCCCGCAGCAGCACCCCGGCAGCTACGGCTACCCGCACGCCGGCACCGGCCAGCAGCCGCCGGCCCAGGCCCCCGCGCAACCACCGGCCCAGGCCCAGGCACCGGCCCAGCCGCCCACCGGCGAGGAGTTCGCCCTGCCGCCGCAGGGCCCGCAGTTCCAGCCCCGCTGATCGGCCTGCCCAGGGCATGACCGCCGCCCGGCTCCGACCGGACCGAACAGGGCCCAGGCCGGACAGGGTCTAGTCGGAGCCGCCCTGGCTCTTGTACCCGCGCTGCCACTGCAGCCCGAACCCGTACAACCGGTCGATGTCCGCCTGGAACCCGTTGACGTACCGCACCTCACGGCGCACCGTCAGCTGGTTGTCCCCCGCGTTCTCGATCAGCACCACCGCGCACGAGCGCGCCGCCCGGGCCCGTTCGTCCAGCTTGATCTCGATCCGCGGCCCGGTCTGCGGCACGATCGTCACCACCGCGTGGGACTGCTCGAAGGCCGGCGTGCCGTCGTAGATGTAGACGAAGATCAGCAGCCGTTTGAACTTGTCCTTCTTCTCCAGGTTGACGTACATCGTCTCGCCGGACGGCGCCCCGTACTGGTCGTCGCCGCTGAGCTTGATGTACGGCGGTTGCCGGAGGTCGCCGAAGTAGCCGCCGAGCGGCTGCACCACGCCGCTGCTCCCGTCGGACAGTTCGTACATGCACGCCAGGTCGAGGTCGACGTTGACCTGCTCGTTCTGCACCGAGTCCGGCTCCAGCGGGCGCAGGATGCGGGGGCTGAAGAGGCGCTTGGCGCGTTCCCGGGCACTGGGCCGGACGGCCCCGGAGCGGGTGGTCCAGTGCAGGTTGACGTAGAGGTAGCCGGTGGTGGCCGCGGCCCCGGTGATCGCGTGCTGCGGGGTCGACTTGGTGAGTATGACCTTGTGCTGACCGCCCGGGTTGTCGAAGGTGTAGTTCCGCTCCCCGCGCAGGTACTCCCAGATCGAGACCATCCCGCCCTCTCCCCCTGCTCCCGTCAGGCGATCTGACGGTCCGCCGCTCCATGATCGGGCATCAGCCCGGCCCTCGGATACCCAAACCTCCCCCTCCCCTACCCCGTCGGGCCCCCCGGCGCTCACCGCCGGGTCGACGAGTGGAGCGGTCGGCGGGTCGATTGGCGGGAGGAAGCCCCCCTCCCGTAGCATGCCGCCCCTTCGGACGCGATATCGTCTAGCCGCACAGGTGTCCCGTCCGCCCCTGCGCGGGTGCGGCGGGTACGCCGTGCGGCGACGAACGAATCGTCAGGCGCTCCCCGAGTACCGGGAGCTGACCGCCTGTGTCGCTCTGTGAACCCGTCCCCTGCGGAAACCCGAGGCCCGACCCGCAATGAACCTGACCTCCATACAGCTGGTCTGGACCGTCGTCGGCGGCGCAGCCCTGCTGTTCGTCGCCGTCCTGCTGGCGACGCTGCGTTTCAAGAACACGAAGAAGGAAGAGGCCGGCGACTCCTGGGAGCGCAGCGAGGAGCGTCGGCGGCGCAAGGAGATGATCTACGGCATCTCCTCCTACACGCTGCTGTTCTGCTGCGCCGGTGTCGCGGCCGCGCTGTCCTTCCACGGCCTGGTGGGCTTCGGCAAGGAGAACCTGGGGCTGTCCGGCGGCTGGGAGTACCTCGTCCCGTTCGGCCTCGACGGCGCCGCGATGTTCTGCTCGGTGCTCGCCGTGCGCGAGGCCAGCCACGGTGACGCCGCGCTCGGCTCCCGCCTGCTGGTCTGGGTGTTCGCGATCGCCTCGGCCTGGTTCAACTGGGTGCACGCGCCGCGCGGCGTGACGCACGACGGCGCCCCGCAGTTCTTCTCCGGCATGTCGATCTCGGCGGCGATCCTGTTCGACCGCGCGCTGAAGCAGACCCGCAAGGCCGCGCTGCGCGAGCAGGGGCTCGTGCCGCGCCCGCTGCCGCAGATCCGGATCGTCCGCTGGCTGCGCGCCCCGCGCGAGACCTACGCGGCCTGGTCGCTGATGCTGCTGGAGAACGTCCGCAGCCTGGACGAGGCGGTCGAGGAGGTGCGCGAGGAGCGCCAGGCCAAGCTGGACGCCAAGGTGCGGGCCCGCACGGCCGACCGCCGCGAGCGGGCCGAGCTGAAGGCCATCTCCCGCCAGGGCGGCATGCTCGCCCGGGCCCGCGGCGGCCGCCAGGTGCCCGCGCTCACGGCTGCCGGCGACGGCCAGACCGCTACGGAGCCTGCCCTAGCCGCCGAGTCGGACACCGCCTCCTCGTACCAGGCCGCCTCGGGCCCGCTGGAGCCGGCCGCGCTGGACGCCGGCCGCCGCCCGCGTGCCGCCGTCGGCTCGTCGTACGCGCCGTCCTCCTCGGCGTCCTCCTCGTCCTCGTCCTCGTCCTACTCGTCGTCCTACTCCTCGTCCTCGTCCGTCGGATCGGCCTCGGGCTCGTCCTACCGCAGCTCGGCCATCGATCTGACGGCCGACGACGACACCCTGTCGATGCCCAAGCTGGACTCGCTGGAGCGCAAGCTGCGCGCGATCGAGCAGCAGCTCGGCTGAGCGGGCGCACCGCGACGCGAAACGGCCGCCCCCGGATTCCCGGAGGCGGCCGTTTCGCGTACCCGGCGGACTACTCGCCGGTACTCGTACCCACCAGTTCCGGTTCGTCCTGCGCGCCCTCGCGCCGGTTGCGCAGGATCGACGAGCCGAGCGCCAGCCCGATGAAGGCGACGCCGATCAGGCCGGTGACGATCTCCGGGATGTGGTACTTGATCCCGACCAGCAGGATCACCGAGAGCGCGCCGATCGCGTAGTGCGCGCCGTGCTCCAGGTAGACGTAGTCGTCCAGGGTGCCCTTGCGGACCAGGAAGACGGTCAGCGAGCGGATGTACATCGCGCCGATGCCCAGGCCCAGGGTGATCTGGAAGATGTCGCTGGAGATGGCGAACGCGCCGACCACGCCGTCGAAGGAGAACGAGGCGTCCAGGACCTCCAGGTAGAGGAAGAGGAAGAACGCGGCCTTGCCGCCGACCTGGAGGATCGACTTGCCGGACTTCTCGGCCGCCTCCTCGCGCTCGGCGTCCTCCTCCAGACCCGATTCGAAGATCGAGGAGAGGCCGCCGACCACGAGGTAGGTGATCAGGCCGAGGACACCGGCGAGCAGAACGGTTTCAGCGTGCTCCCCGGCGAAGAAGTTGGAGGCCAGCACCAGCACGACCAGTGCGACGACGCTGGAGAAGGCGTCCAGCTTGCCGACCTTCTCCAGCGGGCGCTCGATCCAGCCCAGCCAGTTGTGCTCCTTCTCGTCGTCGAACACGAAGTCGAGGAAGATCATGAGCAGGAAGACGCCGCCGAAGGCCGCGATGGCGGGGTTGGCCGCCTCCAGGTACTGGCCGTAGGTCAGGCCGTCGTGCGTCGCGTCGGAGTGCAGCGCGAGGTCGATGACCGTCGCGGGGTTGAGCTTCGCGGTGAGGCCGACCACCAGCAGCGGGAAGACCAGCCGCATGCCGAAGACGGCGATGAGCACGCCGACGGTCAGGAAGATCTTCTGCCAGTACGGGTTCATCCGCTTCAACACCGTGGCGTTGACCACCGCGTTGTCGAACGACAGGGAGATCTCCAGGATGGAGAGGATCAGCACGATGCCGAATCCTTGGGCCCCCCAGAGCAGTCCGGCCGCGATCAGGCCTAGGACGGTGATCGCGAACGACCAGCCGAAAGTGCGGAGGAACACGGGACTTGGTTACCTTTCGGGTTTCGGGCCGTGCCGGGGGCGGCCTCGTCCCGAGACGCCCTGACCGGGCCGGGCCCGGTCAGGTCACCCCCGCACTGCCTTCTGTTCTCATGATCGTAGGTTGGGTGCGATTGTTCTGATTTTCGCCTTTTCGCCCTTACTGTACGTTTACGCCGAAGTCGAGGGCGATGCCGCGCAGGCCGGAGGCGTAGCCCTGGCCCACCGCGCGGAACTTCCACTCGCCCGCGTAGCGGTACAGCTCGCCGAAGATCATCGCGGTCTCGCTGGACGCGTCCTCGGACAGGTCGTAACGGGCGATCTCCTGGCCGTCGAGGGAGTTGGCGACCCGGATGTAGGCGTTGCGGACCTGCCCGAAGTTCTGCAGCCGCGCCTCGGCGTCGTAGATCGACACCGCGAAGACCACCTTGTCCGCCTGCGCCGGCACCAGGTCCAGGTTGACCAGGACCACCTCGTCGTCGCCGTCGTCCTCGCCGCCGGTGAGGTTGTCACCGGTGTGCTCGACCGAGCCCTCGGGGCTCTTGAGGTTGTTGTAGAAGACGAAGTACTCGTCACCGAGCACCCGGCCGCCACCACAGATCAGGGCGCTCGCATCGAGGTCGAACGGTGCGCCCGTGGTCGAACGGGCGGACCAGCCGAGGCCGATCTGGACCTGCGTCAGGTTCGGCGCGGCCTTGGTGAGCGAGACGTTCCCGCCCTTGGCGAGCGTGACCACCATGACTGTTCTTCCTCCCTTGCCTTCTCCCGGGGCGCGCCTACAAGGTGTAGTCCCCCACGGCCCGGGCCGGCCCCGTTTGGCCGGCTGAACTTCCTGAACTCACATCCTCGCAGCGCACGGAGCCGGCACGAAGCCGGGGCGGGGGAGGGAAGGCTCAGAGGGGCGTGGGCGCCCAGGCCAAAGAACATCCAAGAGAAGAAAAGGAATATCGCAAGATCGCCCCATCGGCGGCGAGTTAT
>NZ_JBHVWW010000003.1:123314-134401 GCF_042882025.1 Kitasatospora sp. NPDC058243 | reverse complement strand
TCTGGGGCTGTCCCGTTTTTTCCGGTGGAATTTCCGAAGCTCCCGCTCGAACAGCGCGTGGCTCGGCCACGAATCTGGGGTTTCCCCGGCCTCCTGAGGTTTTGGGCCCGCCCCGTACAAGGCTCCCGCGCCGGGCGACCGGCCGCCGTCCGGCGCCGTCCCGTGTCGCCCGGTGTCGTCCCGTGTCGTGTCGCCCGGTGTCGTCCGGTCAGACGTTGACGCCGAAGTCCTGGGCAATGCCGCGCAGGCCGGAGGCGTAGCCCTGGCCGATGGCCCGGAACTTCCACTCGGCGCCGTTGCGGTACAGCTCGCCGAAGACCATCGCGGTCTCGGTGGAGGCGTCCTCGGAGAGGTCGTAGCGGGCCAGCTCCGTGTTGTCGGCCTGGTTCACCACGCGGATGAACGCGTTGCGCACCTGGCCGAAGTTCTGCCCGCGGCTCTCGGCGTCGTAGATCGAGACCGGGAAGACGATCTTCTGCACGTCCGCCGGGACGCCGGCCAGGTTGACCTTGATCGCCTCGTCGTCGCCCTCGCCCTCGCCGGTGCGGTTGTCACCGGTGTGCTCGACGGAGCCGTCCGCGCTCTTCAGGTTGTTGAAGAAGACGAAGTTCCCGTCCGAGGCGACCTTGCCCTGCTCGTTGCAGAGCAGCGCGCTGGCGTCCAGGTCGAAGTCCGTCCCGGTGGTGGTCCGGACGTCCCAGCCCAGGCCGACGACCACGGCCGAGAGCCCCGGGGCCTCCTTGGTGAGCGAGACATTGCCGCCCTTGCTCAGGCTGACACCCACTTGTCCTCCAAGAATCGGGAGGCACGCCCTGGTGCCCCCGTGGTGCGGTTCGAGGCGCCGGCCGGCGAGCGGCTCACGTGCCCCACCCGACCAACGGACCGAGCGTAGTGCGCGGTTCCCGTCCGGACGTGCGAACGGGCCCGGCGCGGCTGTTCGAAGTTCGCGGGACCGGGCCCGCAGCCACCGCCACGGGCCTCCACGCGGGGCCTCAGAGGGCGTCGAGGGCCTTCAGGTACTCCTGCTCGTCCCGGGCGTCCGGGAGGTCGTTGACGACGCTCCAGCGCACCGTGCCCGCCGTGTCGATCACGAAGGTGCCGCGCACGGGGCAGCCCTTCCGCTCGTCGAGGACGCCGTAGGCGCGGGCGACCTCGCCGTGCGGCCAGAAGTCGGCCAGCAGCGGGAACTCCAGGCCCTCGCAGTCGGCGAAGACGCGCTGGGTGAACTGCGAGTCGCAGGAGACGCCGAGCACCTGGACCCGGTCGTTCTGCAGCTGCGCCAGCTCCCGCTGGATGGCGCCGAGCTCGCCGGTGCAGACGCCGGTGAAGGAGAACGGGTAGAAGACCAGGACGACGTTCCGCTCGCCCCGGAAGTCGGAGAGGCGGACCGCTTCGCCGTGCTGGTTGTTGAGCTCGAAGTCCGGAGCCTCGGTGCCGACCTCGATGGCCATGAACGTGACCTTTCTGACGCGCCCGTGCCGCGCGGGCGGCGCGGCCAGCGCCATCCTCGCATCCGTTCGGGCACGTTCCGCCGAATGGATGAGGGCGGCACCCGCACGCTTCACCGCTTTCGCCCTGGGCGAACGCGTTTCCGGGCCGGCTCCGAGGCCGACGCGACCCCAGGTGAACACGCTCCGTGATGACACGGGCGGGCGCCGCCCCCGGTTCCGGACCCCGGAAAACGATCGGGCCCCGCTGGAGGGATCCTCCAGCGGGGCCCGGTGCGGGGCCTCAGAGCCCGCTCAGCGCTTGCCGCCCGGCTTGGCCGTGGACTTGGTGGCGAGCCGGGTGGCCGCCCAGTCCTTGGCGACCGCGATCGAGCTGGTCTGGGAGAGACCGGCGGTGCGGGCCGCGTCCGCGATGTCGGACGCCTCGACGTGGCCGTCACGCCCGGTCTTGGGCGTCAGCAGCCAGATCAGACCGCCCTCGGCCAGGTACTCCAAGGCATCGACGAGGGAGTCGGTGAGGTCCCCGTCGTCGTCGCGGTGCCACAGCAGAACGGCGTCGGCGACGTCGTCGTAGTCCTCGTCGACGAGATCCGTCCCGGTGAGCTCCTCGATGCCTTCGCGGAGATCCTGGTCAGTGTCGTCGTCGTACCCCAGCTCCTGGATGATCTGGCCTTCTTCGAAGCCGAGACGGGTCGCCGGGTTGGACTTGTCCGCGGGGTCCGCGGTCGCGCTCACGGGAATAACCTCCAGTATTCGGCCCGGCATCCATGCCGAGGCTGTGGCCGTAGTCCACACGGGCGCGGCGGTTCGCGCAAGTACCCGACCCCCGATCCCCCCCAAAGGTTGACGTGCCACAGCGGGGACACGCCGTTCGATGTGTCGGAAATCACATCGATTTGCCCTTCTCTGCATGAGACAAGGATGCTTCGGGTGGTCCCGGCCCACAGGGCGTACGGATGCCCGAGATACGAACGGCATTCGGGTCCGCGCGTGCGCGGGCGTAGAGTCTCCTGTTGGCCCTCACCCCGGCCGCCCGCCATCGGGCGGACGGGACACCAGGTCGGACCACCTCTGTACGTAGCACCCGGGGGTGTGCGGGGCGGGCGAAGTCGCCCGGACCGCGCACCGCCAGACCGTCCCGCCCACCAGGCGGAACGGTTACCGATCGGTAGAGATGACGGATCTCCGAGCGCGGTAGCACGATGGAGGCGGCGCGACACACCTCAGTTTCGACCGACAGTGAAGGAACAGCGTGGCTTCCGGATCCGATCGCAACCCGATCATCATTGGCGGCCTTCCGAGTCAGGTCCCGGACTTCGATCCCGAGGAGACCGCGGAATGGCTGGAGTCGCTTGACGCGGCCATCGACGAGCGGGGGCGCGAGCGCGCCCGCTACCTGATGCTCCGCCTGATCGAGCGCGCCCGCGAGAAGCGTGTCGCCGTGCCCGAGATGCGCAGCACGGACTACGTCAACACCATCGCGACCAAGGACGAGCCGTTCTTCCCCGGCAACGAGGAGATCGAGCGCAAGATCCTCAACGCGACCCGCTGGAACGCGGCCGTGATGGTCTCCCGGGCGCAGCGCCCGGGCATCGGCGTGGGCGGGCACATCGCCACCTTCGCCTCCTCCGCGTCGCTGTACGACGTCGGCTTCAACTACTTCTTCCGCGGCAAGGACGCCGAGGGCGAGTCCGGCGACCAGATCTTCTTCCAGGGCCACGCCTCCCCCGGCATCTACGCCCGCGCGTTCCTGCTGGACCGACTGTCCGAGCGGCAGCTCGACGCGTTCCGCCAGGAGAAGTCGAAGGCCCCGTACGGCCTCTCCAGCTACCCGCACCCGCGGCTGATGCCGGACTTCTGGGAGTTCCCGACCGTGTCCATGGGCCTCGGCCCGCTCGGCGCGATCTACCAGGCCCGGATGAACCGCTACCTGGAGCACCGCGGGATCAAGGACACCTCCGACTCGCAGGTCTACGCCTTCCTCGGCGACGGCGAGATGGACGAGCCGGAGTCGCTGGGCCAGCTGTCGCTGGCCTCGCGCGAGGGCCTCGACAACCTGACCTTCGTGGTCAACTGCAACCTGCAGCGCCTGGACGGCCCGGTCCGCGGCAACGGCAAGATCATCCAGGAGCTGGAGTCCCAGTTCCGGGGCGCCGGCTGGAACGTGATCAAGCTGGTCTGGGACCGCAGCTGGGACCCGCTGCTCGCGCAGGACCGCGACGGCGTCCTGGTCAACAAGCTGAACACCACGGTGGACGGCCAGTTCCAGACCTACGCCACCGAGACCGGCCAGTACATCCGCGAGCACTTCTTCGGCAGCGACCTGCGCCTGCGCAAGATGGTCGAGAGCATGACCGACCAGCAGGTCCAGCACCTGGGTCGCGGCGGCCACGACCACAAGAAGATCTACGCGGCGTTCAAGGCGGCCCGCGAGCACCAGGGCCAGCCGACGGTCATCCTCGCCCAGACGGTCAAGGGCTGGACGCTCGGCCCCAACTTCGAGGGCCGCAACGCCACCCACCAGATGAAGAAGCTGACGGTCGAGGACCTGAAGCGCTTCCGCGACCGGCTGCACCTGCCGATCACCGACAAGCAGCTCGACGAGGGCTACCCGCCCTACTACCACCCGGGCCGCGACTCGGAAGAGATCCAGTACATGCACGACCGCCGCAGCGAGCTGGGCGGCTACGTGCCGACCCGCAAGGTGCGCCCGCGTCAGCTGGAACTGCCCGGCGACGACGCGTACAAGGCGGTCAAGAAGGGCTCCGGCAACCAGACCATCGCCACCACCATGGCGTTCGTCCGGGTGCTCAAGGACCTCATGCGGGACAAGGGCATCGGCAACCGCTTCGTGCCGATCGCGCCCGACGAGTACCGCACCTTCGGCATGGACTCGCTCTTCCCGTCGGCGAAGATCTACAACCCGCTCGGCCAGACCTACGAGTCGGTCGACCGCGACCTGCTGCTGGCCTACAAGGAGTCGCCGACCGGCCAGATGCTGCACGACGGCATCTCCGAGGCCGGCTGCACCGCCTCGCTGATCGCCGCCGGCTCCTCCTACGCCACCCACGGCGAGCCGCTGATCCCGGTGTACGTCTTCTACTCGATGTTCGGGTTCCAGCGCACCGGCGACCAGTTCTGGCAGATGGCCGACCAGCTGGCCCGCGGCTTCGTGATCGGCGCCACCGCCGGCCGCACCACGCTGACCGGCGAGGGCCTCCAGCACGCCGACGGCCACTCGCAGCTGCTGGCCTCGACCAACCCCGGCGTCGTCGCGTACGACCCGGCGTACGGCTTCGAGATCGCGCACATCGTCCAGGACGGTCTGCGGCGGATGTACGGCACCAGTGCCGAGCACCCGCACGGCGAGGACGTGTTCTACTACATGACCGTCTACAACGAGCCGATCAAGATGCCGGCCGAGCCCGAGAACGTGGACGTCGAGGGCATCCTCAAGGGTCTGCACAAGTACGCGCCGGGCACCGCCGGCCAGATCCCGGCCCAGATCCTCGCCTCCGGCGTGGCCGTGCCGTGGGCCCTGGAGGCCCAGCGCATCCTCGCCGAGGAGTGGAACGTCAAGGCCGACGTCTGGTCCGCGACCTCCTGGAACGAGCTGCGCCGCGACGCGGTGGAGGCCGAGGAGTTCAACCTGCTGCACCCCGAGGAGCAGCAGCGCGTGCCGTACGTCACCCAGAAGCTCCAGGGTGCCGAGGGCCCGGTCGTCGCCGTGTCCGACTGGATGCGCGCGGTGCCGGACCAGATCTCCCGCTGGGTGCCCGGTCAGTACCAGTCGCTCGGCGCCGACGGGTTCGGCTTCGCCGACACCCGCGGTGCGGCCCGTCGCTTCTTCCACATCGACGCGCAGTCGGTCGTCCTGGCGGTGCTCACCGAGCTCGCCAAGCAGGGCAAGGTCGACCGCAGCGCGCTGAAGGACGCGATCGACCGCTACCAGCTGCTCGACGTGGCCGCGGCCGACCCGGGCGCCGCCGGCGGCGACGCCTGATCACCCGCTAGACCATGAAGGGCCGGGCCTCCGAGCACGGAGGTCCGGCCCTTCGGCGTACCCGGGTGCACCCGGGCAGTCCCACCCGCCCGCGGCGGCGGATGACGGCACGCAGCGGCCCCGGACTCGGTCGAGTCCGGGGCCGTTGGTCGTCGGTCGTTGGCCGCTGGTCGTTGGCCGCTGGTCGTTGGTCGTTGGCCGCGCGGGATCAGATGTGGACGGCCGGGCCCGCGTCGACGGTGCCGCGGCGGGTGAGCAGGCCGAGCACGGCGGCGCCGAAGGCCACCACGGCGGCGACCGCGAAGGCGAGCGACATGCCGCTGACGAAGGAGTCGTGCACGGCGCCGGCCATCGCGTCCACCGCCTGCTGCGGGGTGCCGGCCGGGGCCGGCGGGACGATGCCGAGCTGCGCGGCCTGCTTGAGGCCCTCGGCCTCGGCGCCCTGGACCGGCGGCAGGCCGGCCTTGGCCCAGTTGCCGGGCAGCACGTCCCCGACCTTGGCCGCCATCAGCGCGCCGAGCACCGCGGTGCCGAGGCTGCCGCCGACCTGCATCGCGGCCTGCTGGAGGCCGCCGGCCACACCGGACAGCTCCAGCGGGGCGTTGCCGACGATCACCTCGGTGGCGCCGACCATGACCGGGCTGATGCCGAGGCCCATCAGGACGAACCAGAGCGACATCACGCCGGTGCCGGAGCCCGCGTCCAGGGTGGACATGCCGAACATCGCGGTGGTGGTGATCAGCATGCCGGCCACGATCGGGATCCGCGGGCCGAGCTTGCCGATCGCGATGCCCGCCACCGGCGAACCGATGATCATCATTCCGGTCATCGGCAGCAGGTGGACGCCGGCCGACACCGGCGACATCCCGTGCACATTCTGCAAGTAGAAGGTCACGAAGAAGATCGCGCCGAAGAACGCGAAGGCCATCAGCACCATCAGCAGGGTGCCCGCCGACAGCGGCACCGAACGGAACAGGCTGAGCGGGATCAGCGGCTCCTTCGCCCGGGCCTGCCAGAACGCGAAGAGCACCATCAGGACCACCGCGCCGCCCAGGAACAGCAGCGTGCGGGCGTCGCCCCAGCCCCACTCGGGGGCCTTGATGATGCCGAAGACCAGCGCGAACATCGCCACCGAGAGCAGCGCGATCCCGGGCAGGTCGAAGGACTTGGCGGCCTTCTCGGCCCGCACGTCCTTGAGGATCCACAGGCCGAGGCCGAGCGCGATCAGGCCGACCGGGATGTTGATGAAGAAGACCGACTCCCAGTTGACGTGCTCGACCAGCAGGCCGCCGACGATCGGGCCGGCCGCGGTGGAGGCGCCGATCACACCGCCCCAGATGCCGATCGCCATGTTGAGCTTCTCGGCCGGGAAGGCGCCGCGCAGCAGGCCGAGCGCGGCCGGCTGGAGCAGCGCGCCGAACAGGCCCTGGAGCACCCGGAAGGCGATCACGGTCTGGATGTTGCCGGCGAAGCCGATCGCGGCCGAGGTGGCGGCGAAGCCGACGGCGCCGACCAGGAAGGTGTTCTTGTGGCCGAACCGGTCGCCGATCTTGCCGGCCGTGATCAGGAAGACCGCCAGGGCCAGCAGGTAGCCGCTGGTCACCCACTGGATCTCGGAGGGCGCGGCCTTCAGGTCCGCCTGGATGACGGGGTTGGCGATGGCGACGATCGTGCCGTCCAGGGCGACCATCATCACGCCGACCGCGACGGTCAGCAGGGTCAGCCAGGGGTGCCCCTTGAGCCCTCCCCCGCCCGGTGGCGTGCGCTGCGGCGGGACGTCCGCCTTGGCGTTCTTGACGACGGACTGGCTCATCTGGGGCCCTCCGGGGGCGTGGCAGAGAACGGAACGTGGGCGTGGCGCCGCGACCCACCCGTCCCCACGAGTGCCCGGTCGGCGAGCGCCACTTCCGGCAGATTATGTCAGCCACTGACATTCGGCAAACACTGACTTCTGGCTCTGGCTGACATTTGTCAGAGCGCTAAGGTTGTGCTCCTCACCCCGCCCGCACGCGCTCGGAAGGCCCCGCCATGGCCGCTCGCACCCCCACCCCCACCGCCGCCCCGGGCACCCCCGAACGGCTGCCAGGGCTGCGCGAGCGCAAGAAGCAGCAGACCAGGGACGCCCTCGTCCAGGCCGCCCACGTGCTCTTCCTCGGCCAGGGCTTCGCCCGCACCACCGTCGACGAGATCGCCTCCGCCGTCGAGGTCTCCCAGCGCACCTTCTTCCGCTACTTCGCCAACAAGGACGAGGTCGCGCTCGCCGTGATGGCCGACGCCGAGGACTACTTCATCGAGTGCCTGTGCCGCCGCCCGGCCCACGAGTCCCCGCTCCAGGCCCTGCGCGCCGCGATCGTCCAGTCCTGGCGCGAACTCGGCGCCGAACACCGCAGCGGCCCCCGCTCGATCACCACCGCCCTCGAACTGATGCGGATGATCGAGGAGACCCCCACCCTGCTCGCCACCCACCTGCGCCGGGTCACCGAGCAGGAACGGGTGGTCGTCCGGGTAATCGCCGAACGCGAGGGCCTCGACCCGGCCGAGGACCTGCGGCCCACCGTGCTCGCCGCCGTCTTCGGCAGCGTGCTGCGCGCCGCCCACCTGTCCTGGACCCCCGACCAGGAGCCCGCCGGGCCCGAGGGCATGGTCGCCGTCATCGAGCGCCACTTCGACCAGCTCGGCCCGGCCCTGGCCGGCCACTGGCGCACCGGCCCGCAGTAGCACCGGCCACGCGGTAGTACCGGCCCGCAGTAGTACCGGCCCGCAGTAGTACCGCGGGCACCGCTCCCGGCCCCGGAACCGTGCCGGGAGCAGTAGTACCCGGGTAGCACCCCCTACTCCGGTAGCACTCCGATGTTCGACCCCAGTGCGACGACGGGCGGTCGGCACCCTCTTAGGCTGGCCCGCGATGAAGACGATCACCACGACCGAAGTCCGCGCGCAGGCCCTCCGGCTGCTCCGCTCGCTCCGGCACCACCTCACCACCCCGACCGGCGGGTCCACCCCGCTGCTCGGGGACTCGCCCCGGGCCTGGCTGCGCCGACTGCCGTACGTCGTCGCACTGATCATGCAGGCCTCGCTGATCCCCACCGGGATCGTCGCCCTGGTCGACTTCTACGGCGTCGCCGTGCCCATCGCCGGCGCGCTCACCATCGCCCAGACCGCGCCACTGCTGCTCGCCATCACCCGGCCGCTGGCCGCCTGGTGGATCAGCGCGGCCACCCTCGTCACCACGGCCTCCATCACCGCCCGGCACCACCAGCTCGGCGGCACCTGGCCGTGGACGGCGCCGATGATCCTGGCGTACGTCTTCCTGCTGATCGCGCTCGCGCTGCGGGAGAGCCGGGCCACCCTGATCGCGGTCTGGATCGCCACGATCCTGCTCACCCTCCTCACCACCACACTCGGCTTCCCGCACGCCGACGACGGCACCACCATGCTGCTGGTCGCCCTCGGCGGCGCCGCCCTGCTGCTCGGCTGGGCCGTCCAGGACCGCGCCGAGGCCCGCCGGCTGCTCGCCGAACAGGAGCACATCAGCGAGGCCGAACGCGAGCGGCGCACCCTGCTGGAGGAGCGCGCCCGGATCGCGAGGGAACTGCACGACGTGGTCGCCCACCACATGTCGGTGATCGCCGTGCAGGCGGCCAGCGCGCCGTACCGGATCACCGGCGTACCGGCCGCGGCCACCGAGGAGTTCACCGCCATCGCCGGCACCGCCCGCGAGTCGCTGACCGAGATGCGCCGACTGCTCGGCGTGCTGCGCAGCGAGGAGTCCGCCGCCGAGAAGGTGCCGCAGCCCGGGATCGAACAACTGCCGCAGCTGATCGAGACGGTGGGACGGGCCGGGGTCCCGGCCGAACTGACGGTGGATCCGGGGCTGGCCGAGGCGGTGCCGAAGGCGGTCGCCCTGTCCGCGTACCGGATCGTGCAGGAGGCGCTGGCCAACGTGGTGCGCCACGCGCCCGGCTCGCGGGCCCGGATATCCCTGGTCGACGAGGGCGCCACCCTGCTGCTGACCGTGGTGAACACGCCCCCGCCCCAGCACACCGAGTCGCTGGAGGCCTCCATGGAGGGCACCGGACAGGGGCTGATCGGAATGCGGGAACGCGCCCGGCTGGTCGGTGGCAGGCTGGAGACCGGCCCGATGCCGGACGGCGGCTACAAGGTCGCCGCCGTCCTGCCCCTCGAAACCCCCCGGGAGAAGCCCGCATGACCATCCGCGTGATCATCGTCGACGACCAGGCCATGGTGCGGGCCGGCTTCGCCGCCCTGCTCAACGCCCAGAGCGACATCGACGTGGTGGGGGACGCGGCCGACGGCGCGCAGGCCCTGGAGGTGAGCGGCCGCACCCACCCGGACCTGGTGCTGATGGACGTCCGCATGCCCGTCATGGACGGCCTGGAGGCCGCCCGCCGACTGCTCGACCCCGCCGTCCCCGGCGCGCACCGGCCCAAGGTGATGATGCTGACCACCTTCGACGTGGACGACTACGTGTACGAGGCGCTGCGCGCCGGGGCCAGCGGCTTCCTGCTCAAGGACGCCCCGCCGGCCGACCTGATCTCCGCGGTCCGGGTGGTCTCGGCCGGCGAGGCGCTGCTCGCCCCCTCGGTGACCCGCCGGCTGATCGAGGACTTCGCCCGCAACCGGCCGGCCCGGCGGCGCGACCCCAAACTGCGGCTCAACGGCCTCACCCCGCGTGAGACCGAGGTGCTGGAGCTGATCGCCCGCGGCCTGTCCAACCAGGAGATAGCCGGCCGGCTGGTCCTGGCCGAGCAGACCGTCAAGACCCACATCGGGCGCATCCTCGCCAAGCTCGACCTGCGCGACCGCGCCCAGGCCGTCGTCCTCGCCTACGAGTCCGGCCTCGTGACGCCCGGCCAGTGACGCCGGTCCGGTGACCCTCGGCGGCTCCAGCCCGACGGCTCCGGTCCGGAGACACCCCCCGTGGTACCCCGAGCGATACCCCGAGTAGTACCCCGGTAGCACCCGGGAGTTGGCCCCGCGGTGTGACGTCCGCGGGGCCGTCGCATTTCTACCTTCCTTTCCGTCGAAGTCGAACGGATCAGGGAGGGGCCGGACATGGGGAAGTTTCGGGTCAAGAGAGCCATCGCGGCCAGTACGGTGATGCTGGCCGCGGTGCTCGGTCTCGGCGGCTTCTCCACGGACGCCCAACAGGCCGTCACCGGCCCGCCGCCGGGCAGCGCCGCCTGGGTGGCCGACACCGCGCTCGGCCTCCACCCGCCCGACCCGGCCACCGCCAACCCGGCCGAAGTCGCCGCGTTCTTCGCCGAGTTGACGCCCACCCAGCAGGACGCGCTGGCCGTCCGGCACCCGCTGGTGGTCGGCAACCTGGACGGCGCCCCGGTCCAACTCCGGTACCGGGCCAACACGCTGGCCCTCACCGCGGAGCTCGGCCGCGAACTCGCCCGGGCCACCGACCCGGCGCTCACCCCGCAGGACCACGAGCAGGCCCGCACCCGCGCCGAGCGCTACCGCACCCTGCTGGACGGCGACCGCCGGATCCTCGTCTTCGACCCGCGCGATCGCGGGGGGGGGGGCGAGGGTCTTTGGGTGATCCGCCACATCACACCAATCGCCTCCCTTGTTCCCCGAGCGGTGAACCAGACCGCAGGACTCCC
>NZ_JBHVWW010000003.1:0-123304 GCF_042882025.1 Kitasatospora sp. NPDC058243 | reverse complement strand
CAGGAAAAGGAAGAAGCAAAGTTGGTGGGGGGGGGGAGGGGGGGTTTTTGTTCGGAACCAGGGCGGATGGGGGGGGGGTCGCGGGTTTTTCCGCCCCCCCCCCCACCGCCCGCCGCACCGCCGTCGTCGTCCCCGGCTCGGACAACGACCTGGAGAACTTCGACCGCTCCCCCGGCTCGTACGGCACCCCCGCCGGCATGGCCCGCTCGCTCCACCGGGCCACCGACCGGCAGAGCGCCGTGATCGCCTGGACCGGCTACACCACCCCGGTCGGGATCGGCCTGGGCGCCGCCACCGAGGACCTGGCCCGGGCCGGGGCCGCGCGGCTCACCCGGCTGCTCGACGGACTCGCCGTCACCACCCGCCCGCAGGCCCCGGCCACGGTGTTCTGCCACAGCTACGGCTCGGTGGTCTGCGGGCTGGCCCGCCCCGGGCCCGACCAGGCCTCCGGCGTGGTCGTCCTCGGCTCGCCCGGGATGGGCGTCGGCTCGGCCGCCGCCCTCGACCCGCGCGTCCCGCTCTGGGCCACCGCCCGCAACGACTCCGACTGGATCGGCCGGGTCCCCTACGTCTCGGTGCTCGGCCTCGGCCACGGCGCCGACCCGACCGCCCCCGGCTTCGGCGCCCGCCCGCTGCCCGCCACCGGATCCGAGGGCCACGCCGGCTACTTCGCCCCCGGCACCGCCTCGCTCACCGCCTTCGCCGCCATCGCCCTCGGCCTCGACCGCTGACCGCTGACCGCTGACCGCTGACCGCCTCACCGAAAGGAGCACCGCCATGGCCCACCCGCTGACCGCCCTGCGCCGCGCCGCCCACCAGGTCGACGCCCGCACCCCCGAGACCCGCGACCGCGCCCTGGACGGGCTGCGCGCCCTCGCCCTGCTCGCCGTGCCGGTCGGGCACTGGCTGCTCGGCGGCTTCACGCTCTCCGCCGACGGCGCCCTGCACAACGCGAGCCCGCTCTCCTCGCTCGGCGGCCTCGCCCCGATCAGCTGGGTGCTCCAGATGCTCGGGGTGTTCTTCCTGGTCGGCGGCCACTCCTCGGTCCAGTCGCTGGAGCGGGCCCGGGCCAAGGGCGTGACGTACCTGGGCTGGCTGCGCGGCCGGTCGGTGCGGCTGCTGCGCCCGGTGCTGGGGGTGACGGCCGTCTGGGCGCTGCTGATCGCGCTGCTGCCCGCGCTCGGCGTCCCCGGGGACACCGTGCGGACCGGCGCGACGCTGGTGGTGCAGCCGCTCTGGTACATCGCGGTCTACCTGGGGCTGACCGCGCTCACCCCGCTGTGCGTGGCGGCCGGGCGCCGACTGGGCGGCTGGTCGGCGGGCGTCCTGGTGGCCGCCGTCGCCGCCGTCGACCTGCTGCGGTACGGGCCGTGGGCGGAGGCGGTGCCGTCCTGGGTCGGGCTGTTGAACATCCTGCCGGGCTGGCTGTTCGGCTACCAGCTGGGCGTGCTGTGGGCGCAGGGCCGGCTCGGCCGCCCGGTGGCCCGGGTGCTGCTGGTCGGCGGCGGCGCGCTGTTCGCCACGCTGCTGCTGGCGTTCCACTACCCGGCCAGCATGGTCGGGGTGCCCGGGATGGAGCGGACCAACTCGCACCCGCCGTCCCTGCTGGTGCTGGCCCTGGCGGCGACGCAGTGCGGCGCCGCGGTGCTGCTGCGGGATCGGCTGGGCCGGCTGCTGACCCGCCGTCCGCTGCTGTGGCTGCCGGTGGTGGCGGTCAACCTCTCGGCGATGACGATCTTCTGCTGGCACCAGAGCGCGATGCTCGCGGTGGCGGTGCCCGGCGCGGCCGGACTGGGCGCCGTGCCGGGGCTGACCACCGCGCCGGACTCGATCGGCTGGGTGGCCGTCCGGGTGGCGCTGCTTCCGCTGTTCGGGGCCGTGCTGGTGGCGATCGGGTGGTTCACCCGGCGGTTCGACGGGCCGTGGACGGCCTTCTCCCGGGCCGGGAAGGCGCTGGCCGCGGCGGGTGCGGCGCTGTTCGCCGCGTACGCGCTGGGCATGGTGTGACCTGCGCCGGAGAGTGAGGCACCGGAGGGGCGCGGACCGATCGGTCCGCGCCCCTTCGGCCGTTCCGGGACCGATCCACGGCCACTCCGGGGCCGCCCGTCACAGGGGTCCGCAGCGGGATGCATCCGCATGCGAACCACCACGCACTGTGATCTCCTGTGACGGTCGGCGACCATCGCTGGACCGCGCCCGCCCGCGGCCCCTCCGTCCGCATTCGCCACCCTCCCCGCCCACCCCCTCCCCGAGGAGATCCATGTCCCCGTCCGCACCGCAGCCACGGCGCCGGGCCCGCCGCCGGCTGTCGGCCACCGCCGTGGTCTGCGCGGTGACCATCGGCACCCTGCTCGCCGCCGTCGGCCCGGCCACCGCCCACGGCGGGCCGGCCACCCCCGGCCAGAACGACCTCACCCCGCACATCGCCTCCCCCCGGGTGATGGCCGAGATGCGGGACGACGAGGTCGCCGCGCTCGGCCCCGAGCACGCCGAGGAGCACGCCCGGGCCCGCGCCGCCATCCGCGGCATCGGCGACTACCCGCAGACCACCCGCACCAACCGGTACAACGCGCTGACGGCCTCCCAGGCCAGCACCAACGCCGGCTTCGACCCGGCGGTGTTCGGCACGTTCAAGGAGTACTTCTCCTCCCCCGACTTCGGCGACCACGTCGCGCTGCTGCCGACCGGCAAGGTGCTGCTGTTCTCCTTCGAGCGGATCGAGTCCAACCCGGAGAAGGAACCCGCCCCCACCCAGACCACCGGCAAGGAGAACGCCGGCCGGGCCTTCCTCTGGGACCCGGCCAAGGGCACCGGCAAGGACGCCTTCAAACAGGTCACCCCGCCGGTCTCCGACATGCCGGACGGCCTCAACGAGCCCCGCCCGGTGCCGTTCTTCTGCTCCGGCCACTCCTTCCTGCCCAACGGCATGCTCGGCGTCTTCGGCGGGAACCTCGGCGGCAACGGCGGCACCGGCGCCAAGCTGTCGCTGGTCTTCGACCCGTGGACCGAGACCTGGACCCGCAACCCCGACATGTCGGTCGGCCGCTGGTACCCCTCGGTGGTGACCGGCGCCGACGGCCGGCAGCTGATCATGTCCGGCCAGTCCGAACTCGGCCACGGCACCCCGACCCCGGTGGTCGAGCGCTTCCCCGCCAAGGGCTTCCCCGTCCCCCAGGGCAAGAACGACACCCCGAAGAACACCCCGGTGGAGCGCTTCAAGGCCGACGCCCCGTTCACCACGGACTACCCGCACCTGTTCTCGCTCAACGACGGCAACGTCTACGGCTTCGGCCGCCAGCCCACCGAGCAGTGGAGGTTCGACCCGGTCGCCGAGTCCCGCAGCGACCTCACCGCCCGCCCGGACGGCCGCCCGCGCAACTACGGCTCCGCGGTCATGCTGCCCGGCGGCGTCAACGGCCCGGACTCCGCCCTGATCCTCGGCGGCGACCGCGACAACCCGAGCACCCTGCGCTTCTCCAACGGCAGTTGGACCGCCGAGAAGTCCCGCGCCTTCGGCCGCACCCAGGACGACACCCTCCTGCTGCCCAACGGCCGGCTGATGACCGTCAACGGCGCGTACGACATCCGCGACTACGGCAACGGCCCGTACAACCCCAACGCCGACCTCAAGTACCGCCAGGTCGAACTGCGCGACGACCAGGGCAACTGGAAGCTCGGCCCGGTCCAGCGGCTCCCGCGCGGCTACCACTCCAACGCCGTGGTCCTGCCCGACGGGCGCGTGATGGTGACCGGCGACGAGCTCCAGCAGCTCGCCAACAACCCGGACGTCAACGGCACGGTGAGCGGCATCCCCGGCACGACGGGGCCCGTCACCATGAACGGCACCATCGAGATCTACGAGCCCGCCTACCTGAACCAGGGCAGCCGGCCCCAGCTGGACCGGGCGCCGACCACCCCGGTCGGCTACGACAAGAAGTTCACCGTCACCAGCACCACCCCGGGGCTCGCCGCCAAGGCCGTCCTGCTGGCGCCGACCACGTCGACCCACTCGGTCAACACCAGCCAGCGCCACATCGAGCTGCGGCTCACCAGCCGGGCCGGCAACCGGCTGGAGTTCCAGGCCCCGCCGGACGCCAAGGCCGCGCCGCCCGGCTGGTACATGATCTTCCTGCTCAACGACCAGGGCGTGCCCAGCGTCGCGCAGTGGGTCCAGCTCAGCTCCTCGGCCTGATCCCCGAACCGCCCCCCAGCGAAGGAAAGACCCACCCATGAGCACCCCCACGGCCACCGACCTGCGGCTGCGCCAGAGCGACGAGATCCAGGGCGACATCCTGGCCGGCTTCCGGAAGGACAACGTCAGCGTCCTGTTCCTCAAGTTCGAGGACGCGGCGCGCGCCCGCGACTGGCTGCGCCGGCTGGTCCCGCAGATCGCCACCACCCGCCAGGTCGCCACGTTCAACGAGGCGTTCAGCGAGGCCAGGAGCGCCTCCGGCGGCGACGACCCCAAGTCGCTGACGGCCACCTGGCTGGGCGTCAGCTTCACCTACGAGGGCATGCGGATGCTCTCCGCCACCGACCCGTTCGCGCAGGCCCCGCCGATCGGCAGCGGCCTGGAGGCGTTCAAGGAGGGCTCGGCGCAGCGGGCCGGCGCACTCGGCGACAGCGGCGACAACTCCCCGGAGAACTGGCTGTTCGGCAACGGCAGGAACCAGCCGGTCCACGCGCTGCTGAAGATCTCCGCGGACAGCGAGAAGGACCTCCAGGCGGCCATCGAGGCCCAGCGCATCGCGGCCGCCGAGGCCCGGGTCCTGATCGCCTACCAGCAGAACGCCCAGACCCTGCTGGGCAGCCGCCGCGGCAAGGAGCACTTCGGCTTCAAGGACGGCATCAGCGAGCCCGGCGTGCGCTTCTTCGACCGGCCGGACCCGAACAACCCGGACGAGGTCGAGGGCCACCGGGGCACCCGGATCATCCCGGCCGGCGAGTTCATCTGCGGCGAGGACAACGACCCGTTCAGCTTCCCCAAGGACCAGTACCCGGACTGGACGCGCAACGGCTCCTTCCAGGTGGTCCGCCGGCTCGCCCAGGACGTCCCCGGCTGGTGGTCGCAGGTCTCGGTCAAGCTCCAGGAGCTGCGACTCGCCAAGGCCGTCCCGGACAACGCCACCACCGAGTGGCTGGCCGCCCGGATGGTCGGCCGCTGGCGCTCCGGCGCCCCGGTCTGCAAGCACCAGGACCGGGACACCCCGAACGACCCGACCTCCTCCAACGACAACGACTTCGACTTCCGGGACGACCTGGAGGGCCTGGTCACGCCGCTCTGGTCGCACCTGCGCAAGACCAGCCCGCGCGCCGCCCTCCAGGAGGACCCGAGCCACCCGCCGTTCGACCCGAACGCCCTCGACGGCCGTCGGATCATGCGCCGCGGCACCCCGTACGGCTCGCCGTTCGACCCGGCCTCGGAGGGCCCGGGCGGCCCCGACGACCCGCGCGGCCTGCTGTTCATCTGCTACCAGGCGGACATCGCCCGGCAGTTCGAGTTCATCCAGGCCGACTGGATGGACCAGCCGGACTTCCCGCCCAAGCGCAACCCGGTGCCCGGCAAGGACCCGGTCACCCAGGAGGCCCCGGACGTCGACTTCGAGAGCCGGGATCCGGACGGCACGGTCAAGCACACCCTGCTGAGCTTCCAGCAGTTCGTCCGGACCACCGGATCGGTGTACGCCTTCATGCCGTCCGTCAGCACCCTGAAGGCGCTCTGCGACGGGCGGCTCACCGGCGGGTCCGGCCAGACCACCGGGCAGCCCACCGGGCAAACGACAAACCAGACCACCGGGCAGACCCAGCAGGGCGGCGGCGGCCAGGCCGCCTCCGGCAAGGCGTACCCCTGCGACGAGTTCCTCGCCGTCCCGGACCAGCAGCGCAGGGGCGGCCAGAGCCAGTACTGGGTGTTCCACGCCGACCGGTGCCGCCGGATCTCGGTGGCCGACGGCTCCGCCCACACCGACCGCGTGGTCGACGGCGACACCGGGCTGACGGCCTGGACGTGTCTGCAGGGCGTCGGGCGGGTCGACTGCGTCCTGCCGATGCCCGACCTCCAGAACCCGGACGGCAAGAGCTGGTACTGGGTGTTCCACAGCACCGCCGGCCGCCAGCAGTACCGGGCCGTCTCGATCACCTGCGGCGGCGGATCCACGACCAGCGCCGTGGAGCGCCAGGACCGCGACCTCGGCGCCTGGAACTCGCTGGGCGGCGTCGACCGGATGGACTGCTTCCTGCCCGTCCCCGACCAGCAGCGGGTCGGCGGCAAGAGCTGGTACTGGGCGTTCCACACCACCGGCGGCCGCCAGCGCTACCGGCTGATCTCGGTGGCCGACGGCGCCGCGCACACCGACGTGTGCGAGCGCACCGACCGCGAACTCTCCCAGTGGGGCTCGCTGAACGGCCTGAGCCGGGTGGACTGCTTCCTGCCCGTCCCGGACTGCCAGCGGGTCGGCGGCCGGAGCGAGTTCTGGTGCTTCTCCGGCCAGAGCTACCGCCGGATCTCGATCGCCGACGGCAGCGGCCACCCGGACCGGCTGGTCTCCGGCGACCGCTCCTGCGACGCCTGGTCCTCGCTGCTCTGAACCGCCCGGCCCGGGCCACCCGCCCCCACCCGCCCCCCGGTGCGCCCCGCGTGCACCGGGGGGCGCGCTGTCGGTCCCCTGCCCTACGCTGCGGGCATGGTGACGTTCGAGGAGTTCCGCGCGATGGCGCTCGCCCTGCCGGAGGCCGCACAGGAGCCGACCTGGGACATCGAGACCCTGCGGATCCGCGGCCGGATCTTCGCGATGGGCGCGCCCGGGGGCCGTTCCGTCACCGTCAAGGCCTCCCCCGAGGACCAGGCCGAACTGCTCGCCGCCGAGCCCGAGGTGTTCTCCAGCGCGCCGTACGTCGGGCGGCACGGCTGGGTGAGCGTCCAGCTGGACCTGGTCGATCCGGAGGAGCTGCGCGACCTCGTCGTCGAGGCCTGGCGGCGCACGGCGCCCAAGCGGATGGTGCGCGAATTCGACGTGCGGGCCACTCTGTGACGCTGAAACGACACCGCCGGTTCATGTGAGCCATCCCACAGTTTGGGCGGGCGCGTCACCTCTCCGGGCACCCTACGCTTGCGCAGGGAAGCAGGCAGTCTCATCGCACCTCCGGGCACCGCCCGAGAAACGGTGACGGGCCCTAAGGGAGTTGGTGCGGTGCGCAACCGTCGGCGCTGGAAGCGGGTACTGATCGGGGCGTTCGCGGGCTGTGCCGTGCTCGCCGACGCCGGCGCCGCGGCGGCCCAGGCGGCCGCCTCCACCGAGCAGCTGGCGATCTCCACACCCCCGGCCGGCAGCGCCGCCTGGGTCCAGGACCACAGCTTCGACCGCACCCTGCCCGACCCGGCCACCACCACCCCGGCCGCCGCCGCCGCGTTCTTCGCCTCGCTCGCCCCCACCGAGCTGGACCGGCTGATCCGGGACTACCCGCTGGTCGTCGGCAACTTCGACGGCGCCCCGCTGGACCTGCGCTACCGCGCCAACAGGATCGCGCTGGCCGCCGAACGCGACAGCGCCCGGGCCCGCGCCGCCGACCGCAAGCTCGACGCCGACACCCGCGAGCTGGCCGTCTCCCGCGCCAACGACGTCGAGCACCTGCTCGGCCCCGACCGGCAGATCCTCGCCTTCGACCCGCGCGGCCGCGGCCTGATCACCGAGGTGTGGGGCGACCTCGCCGACGCCGAGCGGATCTCCGTCGTCGTCCCCGGCTCGGACGCCGACCTCGGCCACTTCGACCAGGCCCCCGAACCGCTGCGCTCCCCGGCCGGCATGGCCCGCGCCCTGCACACCGAGGAGCAGCGGCAGGCGCCGAACACCCGCACCGCGGTGATCGCCTGGACCGGCTACGTCACCCCGTCCGGCCTCGGCCCGGACGCCGTCACCTCCCGGCTCGCCGACGTCGGCGCGCCCCGGCTGCAGCGGCTGCTCGCCGGGCTCAAGGAGACCACCCGGCCGGACGCGCCCCCGGCCCTGCTCTGCCACTCGTACGGCTCCGTGGTCTGCGGCAACGCCGCCCCCGAGATCCCACGCGCGGCCGCCTCGCCCTCCGACACCTCCGGGATCACCGACCTGATGGTGTTCGGCAGCCCCGGCATGGGCGTGCAGAGCACCAGCGAGCTGGGCACCGGTGTGCACGTCTGGGCCACCCGCAACCCCACCGACTGGATCGGCAACGTCCCGTACCTGGAGGTCGGCGGCCTCGGCCACGGCGCCGACCCGACCGCCGGCGGCTTCGGCGCCGAGCAGATCTCCTCGGCCCGCGCGGCCGGCCACAACGGCTACTTCACCGAGGGCACCGACAGCCTGCACAACTTCGCGGCGATCTCGCTCGGCCACTACCAGGACGTCGTCCGCCCCGACCCGAACTCCTAGAGCCCGACCTACCGCTGGCCCTACTCCTGGTACAGGCGCAGGGCGTCCGCCGCCGCCCGGGCCAGCTCGCGGCGGGCCGCGAGCGGGGCCAGCACCTCGACGTCCGCGCCGAAGGCGAGCAGCGCGCGGACGGCCGCCGGCGCCGGGAAGACCATCGCCACCTCGACCCACTCCTCGGCCGGCCCGGCGCCCGCCTCCGGCGGCGGCGCGGTGACCCGGCCGCCGTGGATGCGGACGAACATGTCCAGCCGCCCGCGCCGCACCCGCACCCGGACCGGCAGCTCCTTCGGCAGCCGCTCCACCTGCTCGCGCAGCACCGCCCAGGCGTCCCCGAGCCCCACCCCGGCGCGGCGGCGCACCGCCTCGTCGGTGGTCTCGGCGGCCAGCACCCGGTCGGCCCGGAACAGCCGGGGCTCGCCGTGCAGATCGGCCACCAGGTACCAGACCGCGGCCTTGCTCACCAGCCCGTACGGGTCCACGGTGTACTCCACCGGCGCCGGCGTGCCGCTGTGCCGGTAGCTCAGCCGCAGCCGCCGGTCGGCGAACACCGCGTACTGCAGCTCGCCCAGTTCGGGGCCGGCCGCGGCGCCGGCCGCCGGGCCGCTCTGCAGCCAGCGGGCCGGGTCGACCAGGATCCGCTCGGTGATCCGCTCGGCGGCCGGGCGGTGCGGGGCCGGCAGCGCGGCCATCACCTTGCGCAGCGCCGAGCCGAGCGCGCCGTCCAGCCCGAGGTCGCTGTGCGCGCCCTGGGCGGAGAGCACGAACAGCGCCCGGGCCTCGTCCGCGGTCAGTCCGGTGACGTCGGTGCGGTAGCCGGGCAGCAGGCTGATGCCGCCGTGGCGGCCGCGTTCGGTGAACACCGGCACGCCGGCGGCGGAGAGCGACTCCACGTCGCGGTAGATGGTGCGGACGGACACCTCCAGGCGCCCGGCCAGTTCGGTGGCGGGCACCCGGCCGCGGGTCTGGAGCAGGAGCAGGATGGAGAGCAGGCGGTCGGCCTTCATGGCAGCAGAATCCCAGCAATCCTGACGGCGGTTGTCAGGTTTTACTGGGAGATTGCCGTTCGAGACCGAAAGCCCGCACCACCCCAGGGAGCTGATTCCACGTGAACTCCGTCCAGGACGCCCGCCCGCAGTACCTGCTCGCCCTCGGCCAGTTGGAGAAGCTGTTCGCCGAGATCACCCCGGACGTCCTCGACCGGCCCACCCCGTGCAGCGCGTTCACGCTGCGGGAGCTGCTGAGCCACGTGGTCGGCGGCATCCACCGGTTCGCCTACCTGGGCGAGGGCGGCCGGGCCGAGGACGTCGTCGCCGCCACCGGGGACCTGGCGGACGACGCCTGGCCGGGCGCGCTGGACCGGGCCCGCGCCCGGGCCGTCGCGGCCTGGGCGGACGACGCCGCGCTGGACCGCCCGGCCCACGCGCCCTGGGGCGTGGTGCCCGGCCGGATCGCGGTCGGCGGCTACCTGATGGAGACGGTCGCGCACACCTGGGACATCTCCCGGGCGCTCGGCTCCCGGCAGCCGCTGGACGACGCCCTGGCGCACGCCGCGCTGGCCGTCGCCCAGGCCGTCCTGTCGGCCGAGCACCGCGGCGGGGCGGTCCCGTTCGGCGAGGTGCGGCCGGTCGCCCCGGACGCCGACGTGCACACCCGGCTGGCCGCCTGGCTCGGCCGGGAGGTCTGAGCAGGCGCCCGGGACGGGGGGAGCGGCCCGGGCGGCCGCTCCCCCACCGCCGCTACTCCCGGCCGACCTGGGTGAAGCGCATGTCCGGGTAGCGGTCCCCGGCCACCTCGCCCGCCACCGGCTCCAGCCGGGCCAGTTCCTCGGCGGTGAGCCGCAGCGTGGCGGCCGCGGTGTTCTCGGCGAGCCGGCTGCGCTTGCGGGTGCCGGGGATCGGCACGACGGTCAGCCCGTGCACCTCGGCCCGCTGGTGCACCCAGGCCAGCGCGACCTGCGCGAGGGTCACCCCGCGGGCCGTCGCGATCTCCCGCAGCGGCGCCAGGAGTTCGGCGTTGGCCGCCGCGTTGGCGCCGGTGAAGCGCGGCTGGGTGCGCCGGACGTCGTCCGCCGCGAGCTGCTCGGCGGCCTGGAACGCCCCGGTCAGGAAGCCCCGGCCGAGCGGTGAGTACGGCACGAAGGCGACGCCCAGTTCGGCCGCGGCCGGCACCGCCGTGCGCTCGACGTCCCGGGCGAACACCGACCACTCGGACTGCAGCGCGGCGATCGGGTGGATCGCGTACGCCTCGCGCAGTTCGGCGCCCGTCACCTCGGACAGCCCCAGTCGGCGCACCTTGCCGGCCCGGACCAGCTCGGCCATGGTGCCGACCGAGTCGGCCAGCGGCACGGCCGGGTCGCGGCGGTGCATGTAGTAGAGGTCGATCTCGTCCACGCCGAGGCGGCGCAGCGAGGCGTCGACGGCGGCCCGGATGTACGCCGGGTCGTTGCGGATGCCGCGGTGACTCGGGTCGTCCTCCTTGCGCTCCACGGCGAACTTGGTGGCGAGCACCACCCGGTCGCGGTTGGCGCGGACGAAGGGGCCGATCAGCTCCTCGTTGCGGCCGAAGCCGTAGGCGTCGGCGGTGTCGAACAGGGTGACGCCGGCTTCCAGGGCGGCGTCCAGGGTGGCGAGCGCCTCGGGCCGGTCGGTCGGGCCGTAGAAGTCGCTCATGCCCATGCAGCCGAGGCCCTGGACGCCCACGAACGGGCCGTCGGTGCCGAGTCGGGCGGTGGGGAGGACGGGAACGGTCATCGCTCTGCTTCTTCCTCTGCGTGCGGCGCATGCGTGCGGCGTACTCCGCGTGCGGCGTGCTGATGGCGGCTACTCGTGGCGGCGGACGGCCGGTTCGTCGGACGCGGCGATCCGGCCGGAGTACAGGTCGATCTTGTAGTCGAGGACGGCGAGGGTGGCCTGGAGGTCGGCGACCCGTTGGCGGACCTCCTCGCGCTGGTCGACCAGCAGTTGGCGCCGCGCCTCGTAGGTCCGCTCACCCTCGCGGGCCAGCTCCACGTAGCGGAGCATGTCGGCGATCGGCATGCCGGTCAGCCGCAGCCGGCCCAGGAAGGCCAGCCGGTGCAGGTCGGCGTCGCAGTAGCGGCGCTGGCCGCTGGCGGAGCGGTCGACCGGGTCGAGCAGACCGATCCGCTCGTACCAGCGCAGGGTGTGCGCGGTGAGCCCGCTGGCCACGGCGACCTCGCTGATGGTGTGCCGCGGGGTCCGGTCCGGATCGCCGACCGGGCGCTGGTACACGTCGGCGCAGGTCCGCAGGTCGAGCTGGACGGGTGCGAGCGTGGCCATGATCGGTTACCCCCTGTGGTGAGCGGTGACGACGACGCTATCGAGTTGGAGTGCACTCCAAGCAAGCCTCGCACCCGGGTGCTCCCGCCACCCGTTTTCGGGCCTTCGTTAGAGTCGGGCGCATGGAGAGCTTGCGGATGATCGAGAACTGGCCGGTGCCCCACGCCGCGGCGGCGGTGGTCCGGGGGGCGGACGGCGCGGTGCTGGGCACGTACGGGCCGCAGCAGCACCTGTTCCCGCTGGCGTCGGTGACCAAGCTGCTCACCTCGTACGCGGTGCTGGTCGCGGTCGAGGAGGGCGTCTTCGAGCTGGACGACCCGGCCGGGCCGGCCGGCTCGACCGTCCGCCACCTGCTCGCGCACACCTCCGGCCTCGGCTTCGACGAGAACCGGGTGTTCGCCGAGCCCGGCAACCGCCGGCTGTACTCCAACGCGGGCTTCGACGCGCTGGCGCGGGCGCTGTCCGACGCCGCCGGGATCGAGTTCTCCCGGTACGCCGCCGAGGCGGTGTTCGAGCCGCTGGGCATGCACGACACCCTGCTGAACACCGCGCACAAGTCCCCGGCCGGCGCCGGCGGCCTGTCCACCGTCGCGGACCTGGTCCGGTTCGCCGCCGAGCTCCAGTCCCCGAAGCTGCTGGACCCGTCCACCGTCCGGCAGGCCACCCGCGAGGTCGCCTTCCCGGGCACCAGCGGCGTGCTGCCCGGCTACGGCCACCGCCGGCCGAACGACTGGGGTCTCGGCTTCGAGATCCGCGACGGCAAGGCCCCGCACTGGACGGGCACCGCCAACTCGCCCGCCACCTTCGGCCACTTCGGCCAGTCCGGCACCTTCTTGTGGGTCGACCCGGAGGCCGGCGTGGCCTGCGTCGCGCTCACCGACCGGGACTTCGGCCCGTGGGCCGCCGAGGTCTGGCCGGCCTGCTCGGACGCGGTCCTGGCCGAACTGAACAGCTGAACGACTGAAAGGCTGAAAGGCCAGGACCTAGCCGTACGAGACCGGCGAGTGCATCTCCCAGAGCAGGAGTTCGGCGCCGGTCTCGCCGGCCGTCGGGTCGGCGAAGGCGTCGCCGGTGATCCGCACGCTGTCGCCCGGGGCCATCGAGCGGCCGCCGCCCTTGGGCCCCGGGATCGTCCGGTAGCCGAGCGAGCCGGCGGTCAGGTGCGCGTACCGCCAGGCGGCCTCGGGCAGTGCGGGCAGCGGCTGCCACGGCCCCGCCGTCGCCAGCCAGAGCGCGGCGTCGCCGCGGCGCAGCCGCAGGGCGTCCGTCCCGGCGTCGCGCTCCAGCCCGGAGGCGAGCAGCGTCAACCCGCCGTCGGCCGGTTCCACCTTGCGCAGCCCGTACGCCGGGGGCGCGTCGAACACGTCCGGCTGGAGCCACATCTGGACGAAGCGGACCGGGCCGGCGGCCCCGCCGACGTTGCGCTCGGTGTGGGTGACGCCGGAGCCCGCGCCGAGGTGCTGGACCATCCCCGGGCGGACCACCCCGCCGTGCCCCTGGGAGTCCCGGTGCGCCAGCGCGCCCTCCAGCACCCAGGTGAGGATCTCGGTGTCCCGGTGCTTGTGCTCCTCGTACCCGGCGCCGGGGGCGAGGAGTTCCTCGTTGCACGCGAGCAGCGCGCCGAAGTGCGTGTTCTTCGGGTCGTAGTGGCCGGAGAAGGAGAACGCGTGTCGGGTCTCGACGCCCTCGGCCGGGGTGGAGAGGTAGCGCTCGGCGGTGCGGCGCAGGTCGGCGCGGGGGCGGGCGGCGTCGTCTGTCACGGGCCCCACGGTAGTGGGTGTGACCGGCACCACCGTGCCGCTGCACCGGGGGGTGTGCACGAGCAGTCACCCACGTGAGGCAGTCTTGTCCTTGTGCCAGCCGCTTCCGCGAACTCCAAGAGCGAACCCAGTCCCACGGCCGAGCCGACCGGGAAGAGCCCGGCCCCCAGGGCCGGCCGCGACCGCCCCGGCCGGGCGGCGCCCCGCCTGACCGCGCAGGAGCGCAGAATGGCCGCCGAGCGGGCCGAGCGCCGGGCCGCGACGCTCAAGCGGCTGGAGAAGTCCTCGGGCAAGCTGGCCACCGCCGCGATCTCCCGGATGGACGACCAGCTCGGCTGGTACCGGCGGATGCCGCCGGAGCACCGTTCCTGGATCGGCCTGGTCGCCCAGGCCGGCATCGCCGCCTTCACCGAGTGGTACCGCCACCCGGACGCCGCCCAGGCGATCTCCACGGACGTCTTCGGCACCGCCCCGCGCGAGCTGACCAGGGCGATCACCCTGCGCCAGACCGTCGAGCTGATCCGCACCACGATCGAGGTGATGGAGGAGGCCATCGAGGAGGTGGCCGCCCCCGGCGACGAGGCGGACATGCGCGAGTCGGTGCTGGTCTACGCCCGGGAGATCGCCTTCGCGACCGCCCAGGTGTACGCCCAGGCGGCCGAGGCGCGCGGCGCCTGGGACGCCCGGCTGGAGGCGCTGGTGGTCAACTCGCTGCTGTCCGGCGACGCGGACGAGGGCGTGCTGTCGCGGGCCGCGGCGCTCGGCTGGGGCCAGCCCAGCCAGGTCCGGGTGGTGATGGGCAGCGCCCCGGACGGCGACAGCGAGCTGGTGGTCGAGGCGATCCGCCGGGCCGCCCGGTACGCCAAGCTGCACGTGCTGACCGGGGTGCTGGGCAAGCGCCTGGTGGTCGTGGTCGGCGGCGACAAGGAGCCGGTGCACGCGGCCCGGGCGCTGATCGGCCAGTTCGCACCGGGCCCGGTGGTGGTCGGCCCGACCGTGCCGGACCTGCTCTCGGCGACCCGCTCGGCGCACGCCGCCGCGGCTGGCCTGCGTGCCTGCGCCGCCTGGCCGGACGCGCCCCGCCCGGTGCTGGCCGACGACCTGCTGCCCGAGCGCGCGCTGGCCGGCGACCAGGCCGCCCGCCGCCAGCTGGTGGAGGAGATCTACACACCGCTGGACGAAGCCGGCTCGGCGCTGCTGGAAACGCTGAGCGTCTACCTGGAGCAGGCCTCTTCGCTGGAGGGCGCCGCCCGGATGCTCTTCGTCCACCCCAATACGGTGCGCTACCGGCTACGACGTGTGACCGACGTCACGGGGTACGCCCCGTCCGACGTGCGTTCGGCGTTCACGCTGCGGATCGCACTCGCCCTCGGCCGACTCACCGCGGCCGGGGAGCCGAGCTGAACCGCCTGTAGGGACCTTACAATCCCGGATGGTTTTCTTCGTTACCGTCGCCTACCCGCCCCTGGGCGCCTGGCGAGAGAGGGTTGAACCGTGCTCGTAATCGTCGCCCCTGGACAGGGTGCCCAGTCCCCCGGTTTCCTCAGCCCCTGGCTGGAGCTGGACGGTGTCGCCGACCGCCTCCGCGGCTGGTCGGAGGTCGCCGGGCTCGACCTGGTGCACGCCGGGACCGAGGCCTCCGCAGAGGAGATCAAGGACACCGCCGTCGCCCAGCCGCTGCTGGTCGCGGCCGGTCTGATGACCGCCCGTGAGCTGTTCCCGGACGAGGACGTCGCCCGCAAGCTGGTCGGCGCCGTGGCCGGCCACAGCGTCGGCGAGATCACCGCCGCCGCCGGCGCCGGGGTGCTGAGCGCGCACGACGCGCTGACCTTCGTCCGCGAGCGCGGCCGGGCGATGGCCGCGGCCGCCGCCGTCACCGAGACCGGCATGATCGCCGTGCTCGGCGGCGACCCGGAGGTCGTCGCGGCGAAGCTGGCCGAGCACGGCCTGACCGCGGCCAACAACAACGGCGGCGGCCAGATCGTCGCCGCCGGCACGCTGGCCCAGCTGGAGACGCTGAAGGCGGACCCGCCGGCCGGTGCCAAGCTGGTCGCCCTGAAGGTGGCGGGCGCCTTCCACACCGAGCACATGGCCCCGGGTGTCGAGCGGCTGGCCGCGCTGGCCCCGACGCTGACCGTGGCCGACCCGCAGGTCCGCTACGTCTCCAACAAGGACGGCGAGGTCGTGGCCTCCGGCGCCGAGGTGCTCACCCGCCTGGTGTCGCAGGTCTCCAACCCGGTCCGCTGGGACCTCTGCATGGAGACCCTCGGGCAGCTGGGTGCGACCGCCGTCATCGAGCTGTCCCCCGCGGGCACCCTCACCGGACTGGTCAAGCGCAACCTCAAGGGTGTGGCGACGCTTGCCCTCAAGACCCCCGCCGACCTGGACAAGGCCCGCGCACTCGTCGCGGAGCACGGCGGTCAGGATCAGGAGACCCAGGCATGACGAAGCCGCAGATCCGCCCGTCCGAGGGCGCGCAGTACGCGCGCATCCTCGGCGTGGGCGGCTACCGCCCGGTCCGGGTGATCCCCAACGCCGAGGTGCTGGAGTGGATCGACTCCTCGGACGAGTGGATCCGCACCCGCAGCGGGATCGCCGAGCGCCGCTGGGCCGGCCCGGAGGAGAGCGTCGCCGAGATGTCGGTGCAGGCCTCCGGCAAGGCCATCGCCCAGGCCGGGATCACCCCGGACCAGATCGGCGGCGTGATCGTCGCGACCGTCTCGCACCTCAAGCAGACCCCGGCGATCGCCACCGAGATCGCCGAGCGGCTCGGCTGCGGCACCGCCCCGGCCTTCGACATCTCGGCCGCCTGCGCGGGCTTCGGCTACGGCCTGGGCCTGGCCGACGGCATGATCCGCGGCGGCAGCGCCGAGTACGTGCTGGTGATCGGCGTCGAGCGGCTGAGCGACCTGACCGACCAGTCGGACCGCTCGACCGCGTTCATCTTCGGCGACGGCGCCGGCGCCGCGATCGTCGGCCCGTCCGACACGCCCGGTATCGGCAAGCTGATCTGGGGCTCGGACGGTTCGCAGTCCGACGTCATCTCGCAGACCCAGGCCTGGGACACCGCCTTCGCCAAGCCCGACGCCGTCAACGGCGTGGGCGAGGAGGCCAAGTGGCCGGCCCTGCGGATGGACGGCCAGCCGGTCTTCCGCTGGGCGGTGTGGGAGATGGCCAAGGTGGCCCAGCAGGCGCTGGACGCCGCCGGGGTCACCGCCGACCAGCTCGGCGCGTTCATCCCGCACCAGGCCAACATGCGCATCACCGACGCCATGATCAAGGCGCTCAAGCTGCCCGACTCGGTGCCGGTCGCCCGCGACATCGCCGAGACCGGCAACACTTCGGCGGCCTCCATCCCGCTGGCGATGGAGCGCATGCTGGAGAGCGGCGAGGCCCGCAGCGGCGACCTCGCACTGATCATCGGGTTCGGGGCGGGTCTCGTGTACGCCGCGGCAGTCGTTACGCTCCCCTAGGCGCGTTTCGCCCCACTCATTCCGCAAAGCCTGCGTCCGGCCGCCGGTCGGACGCGTTCAACACCGAAGAGGAGCAGCCAGTATGGCTACCAAGGACGAGGTTCTGGAAGGTCTCGCCGAGATCGTCAACGAGATCGCCGGTATCCCGACCGAGGACGTCGAGCTCGAGAAGTCCTTCACGGACGACCTGGACGTCGACTCGCTGTCCATGGTCGAGGTCGTCGTGGCCGCCGAGGAGCGCTTCGACGTCAAGATCCCGGACGACGAGGTCAAGAACCTGAAGACCGTCGGCGACGCGGTGAACTACATCCTCACCAACGCCGCCGCCTGAGCGATCGACCCGTTCGATCCCTCCAGCACGTCCGGCGTTCTCGACGCCTCGGACGGCTGACTCGTCGGCCCGGCTCCCCCGAGCCTGGCCGACCCGCCGGCCGGGACGCCCCACCGGGCGCCCGGCCGGGCCCTTCCTCGGCTCGCCGCCGACCCCACGATCGTGAGAGAAGAAGAACCAGTGACCGCTGAAAACCGTACCGTGGTCGTCACGGGTATCGGCGCCTTCACGCCGCTGGGCGGCGACGCCGCCACCACCTGGGAGAACCTGGTCGCAGGACGCTCCGGAGTGGCGGCCCTGACCGAGGAGTGGGCCGCCGAGCTGCCCGTCAAGATCGCCGCCCGCACGGCCGTCGAGCCGGGCGAGATCCTCCCCCGGCCGCTGGCCCGCAAGCTGGACCGCTCGGCCCAGTTCGCGCTGATCGCCGCCCGTGAGGCCTGGGCCGACGCCGGCTACGAGACGCCGGCCACCGACGACTCCTCCAAGCTCGCCCCCGAGCGCCTCGGCACCGTCATCGCCTCCGGCATCGGCGGCGTGACCACCCTGCTCGACCAGTACGACGTGCTGAAGGAGAAGGGCGCCCGCAAGGTCTCCCCGCACACCGTCCCGATGCTGATGCCCAACTCCCCGGCGGCCAACGTCGGTCTGGAGGTCGGCGCCCGCGCGGGTGTGCACACCCCCGTCTCCGCCTGCGCCTCCGGCGCCGAGGCGATCGGCTACGCGATCGAGATGATCCGCACCGGCCGCGCCGACGTCGTGGTGGCCGGCGGCACCGAGGCGGCGATCCACCCGCTGCCGATCGCCGCGTTCGCCAACATGATGGCGATGTCCAAGAACAACGACGACCCCGAGGGCGCCTCCCGCCCGTACGACAAGGGCCGGGACGGCTTCGTGCTGGGCGAGGGCGCCGGCGTGGTCGTGCTGGAGTCGGTCGAGCACGCCGAGGCGCGCGGCGCCCGGATCTACTGCGAGGCCGTGGGCCAGGGCCTGTCCTCGGACGCCCACCACATCGCCCAGCCCGAGCCGACCGGCGCCGGCGTGGCCCGCGCGCTGGCCGACCTGTTCGACCGCAACACCCTGGACAAGGCCGAGATCGTGCACGTCAACGCGCACGCCACCTCGACCCCGCAGGGTGACACCGCCGAGCTGAAGGCGCTGCGCAAGGAGCTCGGCGACGACCTCGACCACATCGCCATCTCGGCCACCAAGTCGATGACCGGCCACCTGCTGGGCGGCGCCGGCGGCATCGAGACCGTCGCCACCGTGCTGGCCCTGTACCACCGGATCGCCCCGCCGACCATCAACGTCGACGAGCTGGACGACGACGTGGACGCGGACATCGTGCGCGGCGAGGCCCGCCCGCTGCCCGAGGGCCGGATCGCGGCGCTGAACAACTCGTTCGGCTTCGGCGGCCACAACGTGGTGCTGGCCTTCCGCTCCCGCTAGTCCGCACACCGACCCGGTACGCACCGGGCCCGAACGCACCGAGAGGGGCCGGCGCTCGCCGGCCCCTCTTCATGCGCCGCGTCGTGCGCCCGCCGGCTCAGACCACCTGGTGCAGCCAGCGCACCGGGGCCCCCTCGCCCGCGTAGCGGAACGGCTCCAGCTCGTCGTCCCAGGGCTTGCCCAGCAGCCGGGAGATCTCGGCCTCCAGGTCGGCCCCCTCGCTGCGGGCCCGCAGCAGGACGGCGCGCAGCCGGTCCTCGGGGATCAGGATGTCGCCGTGGATGCCCGTGACGGCATGGAAGATGCCGAGCGAGGGCGTGCTGCTGTACCGCTCCCCCTCCGCCGTGGCGCAGGGCTCACTGGTGACCTCGTACCGCATCAGCTGCCAGCCGCGCAGCGCGGAGGCGACCTTCGAGGCCGTACCGGGCTCCCCTTGCCAGGAAAGCTCGGCACGCCAGTGTCCGGGCGAGGCCGGCTGGCGGATCCAGTCCAGGCTCACCCGTACACCCAGCACCCCCGCGACGGCCCACTCGACATGCGGGCACAGCGCGCGGGGCGCGGAGTGGATGTAGAGAACTCCACGTGTCGTCACCGGGACCTCCAGGCTGTGGACGAGGGTCGCCTTCCCCAGCTGCCTCGTGCCTGCAGTTGATCCACAGTTACCCACGCTAGCCGACATTAAGCTACTAAATTGAGCAAAACGGACAGGCTTTCGCTCAATGCTAGTCGAATCCTCAACGAGGTCTACCCCTCGGCCGGATCTCTCCCCCGAACGGCCCCATCGCCAGGCGGGACCCACCGTACCGCGCCGCCCCGCACCGTGGATGACGCACTTTCGGATCCGGCCGGAATGCGGTAGTGCGACCGATTCCCCTGCGCCCGTACGCAAACCGCCCCGCGCGCCCGGTGGGGGCGGCGGGGCGGTCAGCGAGCTGACGGAGGGTCAGCCGTCCAGGCGGACCACCATCTTGCCGGTGTTGACGCCGCGCAGCAGGTCGAGGAAGGCGTCCGCGGTGCGCTCGAAGCCGTCCACCACGGTCTCCTCGTGGCGCAGTTCGCCGGACGTCAGCCAGCCGGCCACGTCGGCGACGAACTGCGACTGCAGCGCCGCGTGGTCGCTGACCAGCATGCCCTCCAGGCGCAGCCGCTTGCCGATCGCGAGCGCCAGGTTGCGCGGGGCGGCGGGGGCGGTGGTGTCGTTGTACTGGGCGATCGCGCCGCAGAGCACGGCGCGGCCGTGCACGGTGAGCGCGCCGATCGCGGCCTCCAGGTGGTCCCCGCCGACGTTGTCGAAGTAGAGGTCGATGCCGTCGGGGGCGGCCTGCGCCAGCTGCTCGTGGACCGGGGCGTCCTTGTAGTTGAAGGCGGCGTCGTAGCCGTAGACGTCCACCAGCTTGGCGACCTTCTCCGCCGAGCCGGCCGAACCGACCACCAGCGAGGCGCCCTTGAGCTTGGCGATCTGGCCGACCATGCTGCCGACCGCGCCGGCCGCGCCGGAGACGAAGACCTTGTCGCCCTTCTTGAGGCCGCCGACGGCGAGCAGCCCGGCGTAGGCGGTCAGGCCGGGCATGCCGAGCACGCCGAGGTAGGCGGAGAGCGGGGCGGCGGCCGGGTCGACCTTGACCGCGTGGCGGGCGTCCAGGGTGGCGTACTCGCGCCAGCCGAGGCCGTGCAGCACGGCGTCGCCCGGGGCGAAGCCCTCGGCCCCGGAGGCGACCACGTAGCCGACCGCGCCGCCCTCCATGGCCTCGCCGAGCCGGAACGGCGGGGCGTAGGACTTCACGTCGTTCATCCGGCCCCGCATGTACGGGTCCACCGAGAGGAAGGCGTTGCGGACCAGGATCTCGCCCGGGCCCGGGGTCCGGACCGGGGCCTCGACCAGGGCGAAGTCGGTCGGCACCGGCCAGCCCTGGGGTCGGGCGGCGAGGTGCCATTCACGGGCGGTCGCGGGTGCGGCCTGCTCTGCCATGGGAGGCGCTCCTTAGGTGGTTCCGATGCATGAAAGGTTGAGCTACTGAAGTAACGATGGGCATGAAAGGTTCATGTTGTCAACTTTTCAGGTAGACTCTCGGACATGGACACCCAGTCGACCCGGGCCGCCACGCCGCAGTCCGACGAGATCACCCGCGAGGTCGTCGATCTGATGGCCAACCTGGTCGCGCTGTTCCATCGCGAGTACGAGGAGGCCGCCGCCGCCCGCTCGCTCACCGGCGCCCAGGCCAAGGTGCTCGCCCTGCTGCGCCGCGGCCCCATGCCGATGCGCCAGATCGCCCAGACGCTCAGCTGCGAGCCGTCCAACATCACCGGCATCGTCGACCGGCTCGAAGCCCGCGGCTTCGTCACCCGGGAGGCCGACCGGCAGGACCGCCGGGTCAAGCTGGTCGCCGCCACCGGCACCGGCGCCACCGCCTCCGAGGAACTGCGCGAATCGCTGAACTTCGCCCGCGAGCCGCTGGCCGCCCTCGGCCACGACGAGCGGGCCGTCCTGCGCGACCTGCTCCGCCGGATGCTCACCGGCGCCGCCGGCCCCGGAGCGTGACCGGCATCCGGGGCGTGATCAGCATCACAGCCCCGGAGCGAAATCCGGGCCGCCGGCAGAGGTAACCGAACAGCCCGTCGAAACGTCTAATGTTCGAACATCGAACACGAGAGACGGAAAGACGGGGGGACACGGAGGATGGGCAGCAGCACGCGCAGGCGCCGCTACCTGCGGACAGCCATCGGCCTGGCCGCCGTCCTGGTGCTGTCCGTCGTGGGCGCCGGGGCCTGGTTCTACCACCGGCTGGACAACAACATCACCACCTTCGACCCGGGCGGCGTCGCCACCGAGCGCCCGCCCGCGCCCGCCCCGGTCACCCCCGGCGCCCAACTGCCGGTGAACATCCTGGTGCTCGGCTCGGACACCCGCGACGACGGCAACAGCGCGATCGGCGGCGGCGACGAGGGCGTCGGCCACTCCGACACCGCGATGCTGGTGCACGTCTACGCCGACCACAAGCATGCCGTCGGCGTCTCCATACCCCGGGACACCCTGGTCACCATCCCGTCCTGCAAGCTGCCGAGCGGCACCTGGACCACGCCCCGGAACAACCAGATGTTCAACTCGGCCTTCACCATCGGCGAGTTCCCCAAGGGCAACCCGGCCTGCACGCAGAACACCGTCGAGACGCTCACCGGCCTGCGGATCGACCACACCATCGTGGTCGACTTCAAGGGCGCCGCCGCGATGGCCGACGCCATCAACGGCGTGGACGTCTGCGTCCCCAACAACGTCGACTCGCACGGCATACACCTCCGCAAGGGCATGCAGAAGCTCTCCGGCCAGCCCGCCGTGGACTACCTGCGGGCCCGCTACGGCTTCGGCGACAACTCCGACATCGGGCGGATGAAGCGCCAGCAGGCCTTCGTCTCCTCGATGATCAAGAAGGTGCAGGGCCAGGGCTTCTCCCTGCCCACGCTGCTCCCGCTCGCCGACGCGGCCACCCGCTCGCTCACCGTGGACGAGGGGCTGGGCACCGCGATGAAGCTGGTGGACTTCGCCCGCTCGCTCCAGGACATCAAGCTGTCCGACATCACCTTCGTGACCGCGCCCTGGCGCTTCGCCGGCGAGCGCGTCCAGCTCGTCCAGCCGGACGCCAACACGCTGTGGCGGCTGCTGCGCGAGGACCGCACCCTGGACGGCCAGAGCACCTCCGGCACCGACACCCCGGCGCCCTCCCCCACCGCCCCCGGCCCCGACGGCGCGACCCCGGGAGCCTCGGCCGGCCCGTCCGCACCGCTCACGCCCGAACAGGCCGCGGCCCCCGTACTCGTGGTCAACGGCGTCGGCACTCCCGGCCTGTCCACCTCCGGCGGGGAGGCGCTGCGGGCCCGGGGCTTCCAGAACGTCACGCTCGGCAAGCCCGCCGGCGGACGGATGCAGACCGAGATCAGCTACGACCCGGCCCTGAAGGCCGCCGCCGACCAGGTGGCCGCGCTCTTCCCGGGGGCGCGCGCGGTCGAGGAGCCGGGCTCCGAGGGCATCACCGTCACCCTGGGCCGCGACTACCGGCCCAGCCCCGCCACCAAGCTGGACGCGGTCGGCAGCGGCCCCGGCGCCAAGTCCTCCGCCCCCGCCACCGCCACCGCCGACCCGAGCGGCGTGCCCAGCGGGGTGCCCACCGGCATAGCGGAGAACACCCGCGGCGCCGACACCGACCCGTGCGCCGACCTGACCTTCGGATGAGCCGTTCCGGCCCGATCCGGGTCTACTCCGGGTCGGGCAGGCCGGTGACGACGGCGGTGAGCCGGGTGCCGCGGGGGAAGGCTCCGGCGGCGGCCAGGCCGGTCAGCGCGGCCAGCAGCTTGGCCACGTAGCGGCGTTCCAGCGGGATGCCGTGGCGGGCTTCGAACCGCTCGGCGAAGGCGGCCAGTTCGGCCGGGACCTTGCCGTAGCCGCCGCCGTGGTGCGCGTGGTCGATCCGCCAGTTGTCGAACTCCCGGCCGTAGGCGGCCCGGTGGAGCCGGGTGACCTCGCCCTCCAGGTAGCCCTCGCCGCCGCGCAGCACGGCCACGCCGAACGCCCGCGCGCCCGGCGGCAGGCCGGCCGCGATGCCCGCCAGGGTGCCGCCGGTGCCGACCGGGCAGCAGACCACGTCGTGCCCGCCCAGGTCGGGCAGTTCGGCCGGGATCGCCGCCGCGCCGGTCACGGCCAGCGCGTTGGAGCCGCCCTCCGGGAGCACCAGGCAGGGGCCCCAGCGCCCCTGCGGACCGGCCGTGGTGCCGGCGGCGGCGCGGCCGGTGGCCTCCCGGTACTCGGCGCGGGTCAGGAACTCCAGCCGCATCCCGGCCCGTTCGGCCGCCCGCAGCGACCAGTTGCGCGGCCGGTCGGCCAGTTCCTCGCCGCGGACCAGCCCGACGCTCTCCAGGCCGAGCGCCGCGGCGGCCGCCGCGACCGCCCGCAGGTGGGTGGAGTACGCCCCGCCGAAGGTCAGCAGCCGGGTGTGGCCCTGGGCGACGGCGGCCGCCAGGTTGGGCGCGAGCTTGCGCCACTTGTTGCCCGGGACGCTCGGGTGCAGCAGGTCGTCCCGTTTGAGCCGCAGCTCCACCCCGGCCCGCGCGAACACCTCGTCGGTGCAGTCCACCAGCGGGGTCGGCAGCAGGGCGGGTTCGAGCATCCGGCCAGCTTAGACCGGTCGGTCTTACGGCCGGCCGGTCGGGGTGAGCAGCCCCAGGTTGTAGGCGGCGGCGACGGCGGAGGCGCGGTCCTTGACGTCGAGCTTGGCGTAGACGTGGATCAGATGGGTCTTCACGGTGGCCTCGCTGATGAACAGCCGGGCGGCGGCCTCCCGGTTGGTGGCCCCGGACGCGACCAGTTCCAGCACCTCCAGCTCGCGCGGGCTGAGCGGCTCCCGGACGGGCGCGCGGACCTGGCCGAGCAGCTTGGCGGCGACGGTCGGCGCGATCACCGAGGCGCCGCGGGCGGCCTCCCGGACGGCGTGGAACAGCTCCTCCCGGGCGGCGTCCTTGAGCAGGTAGCCGGTGGCGCCGGCCCGGACGGCGGGCAGCACGTCGGCGTCGGTGTCGTAGGTGGTGAGCACCAGGACCCGCCCGGGCAGGCCGCGTTCGGCCATCTCGCGGATCGCGGTGACGCCGTCCATCCGCGGCATCCGCAGGTCCATCAGCACCACGTCCGGGCGCAGCGCGGCGACCAGCACCAGCGCCTCGGCGCCGTCCCCGGCCTCGCCGACCACCTCGAACCCGGGGGCGGCGGTGAACATCCCGCGCAGCCCGTCCCGCACCACCGGGTGGTCGTCCACCAACAGCAGTCTGATCGTCGTCGCGTCGCTCACGGTGCTACTCCTCCATGCTGATCGCCGGCAGGGTCGCGGACACGGTCGTGCCGGCGCCCGGTTCGGTCTCCAGGTCGAGCCGCCCGGCCAGGCGCTGCACGCGGCGGCGCATCACGTCCAGACCGTAGCCGCCGCCGGCGGCCCGGGAGGCGGGCTCGGCGGCCGGGTCGAAGCCGACGCCGTCGTCCCGGACGTCCAGGGTGACCAGGCCGGGCATGTACGAGAGGGTGACGCCGACCCGGGAGGCCCGCGCGTACTTGGCGGCGTTGGCCAGCGACTCCTGGGCGATCCGCAGCAGGGTCACCTCGACCTCGGGGTGCAACGGGCGGGCCTCGCCGGTGACGGTCAGCCCGGCGGCCGCGTCGTTGCGCTCCCGCCACTGCTCGACCAGCTCCGCCAGCGCCTCCGGCAGCGCGGCCCGCTCCAGTTCGATCGGGCGCAGCGCGTGGACGGCCCGGCGGGCCTGGGTCAGGCTCTCCCGGGCGAGGGCCGCCGCGTTCGCCTGGTGCCGCTCGGCGGCCGCGGCGTCCTGGGCGCGGGTCTGGTCGGCGGCCTGGAGCTGGGTGACGATCCCGGCCAGGCCCTGGGCGACGGTGTCGTGGATCTCCCGGGCGAGCCGGCGGCGCTCGTCCGCGGCCCCGGCCTCCCGGGCCTGGACGAGGAGTTGGGCGTGCAGTCCGGCGTTCTCGGCGAGCGTCTCGGTGAGCAGCCGGTTGGCCTCGGCGAGTTCGGCGTTGGCGGCCTTGCGGCGGGCGCTCAGCCGGTCGGCCGCCTCGCTGAGCGCGAACATCAGCCCGACCACCATCAGGTTGAAGGCGACGACGGCCAGCAGTCCGCCGACCTTCGCCAGGCTGTCGGGCAGGACTCCGCCGACCTGGGAGAGCGAGGTGGGGACGGTGCCCACGGCCGCACCCGCCATCCGGGCCCGGCCCCGCAGGTACTGGGCGGCGTGCAGGTAGCCGGTGAAGGCGAAGAAGCCGAAGATCGGGTTGTCCAGCACCAGGACGGTGATCAGCGCCAGCAGGACGGCGAAGTGGGCGCCGGCGTACCGGGCGCGGCCGTCCGGGCCCGGCCTGCGGTCGAGCACCGAGCGCAGGACCAGCCACAGGAACGCGGCGGCCGCCGCCGGGAGGACGGCGGCGGCGGGACGCGCGTTCGGGACGGGGATCAGCAGGGCCAGGGCGGTGGCGATCAGCAGGGCGACGTAGCAGAGCGGGCCGATCAACCGGTCCAGCCGGTCCTGCCAGTCGCCGAGCGCGTTCTCGTCGGCCGACGGCCGCATGATCATTCCCACCGGAACAGCCTGGCAGCCGCGGCCCCCGCGAGCACCGCGTACGCCGCGAGTGTGAGCAGGCCCACGGCGTGCGGAAAGTGCCCGGACCAGGCGTCCTGCAAGGTCTGGACGGCGGCGCCGCTGGGGGTGAAGTCCCCGATCCGGTTGAGCAGGGCCGGCGAGAACTCGCGCGGCAGCCAGATCCCGGAGAAGAACATCATCGGGAAGAAGGCCAGCGCGCCGACCGCGTTGCCGGCCTTGGCGGACGGGACGACCGCGGCGAGCAACAGGCCGATCGACAGCAGCGCGGCGGCAGCCAGCAGGAAGGCCAGCAGGAACCCCAGCGGCCGGCGCGGCAGCGACACCCCGAGCAGGGGCCCGGCCGCCACCACCAGCAGCACCGAGACGACGGCGACGCCCAGGTACAGCGGCAGCAGCGCGCCGAACAGCAGCGCCGGGCGGACGGGGCTGGCCGACATCCGGCGCAGCACGCCGCGTTCGCGGTAGGCGGCGAGCAGCGAGGGCAGGCCGTTGAGGCCGAGCAGCAGCAGGGTGAAGACGGCCAGGATCGGCGCGTACAGCTGGATGGTGCTCATGCCGTGCATGTCGGGCGAGGTCTTGCGCAGGGCCGGGACGGAGCCGAGGACGAGGAACAGCACGACGGGGAAGGCGAGGCCGAAGAAGGCGGTCAGCGGGTCGCGGAGGAACAGGCGGGCCTCGGCGACGGCCAGGCGGCGGACGGCGTGGGCGGTGTGGTTCACGGTGGTGGTCCCCTCGGGCGTGGTGATGGGCGCGGTGATGGAGGGTCAGGCGTCGTGGCGGGTCAGGGCGAGGTAGGCGTCGTCCAGGCTGTGCTCGCGGATCCGCAGCCCGGTGACGACGATCCCCTCGCGGGCGAGCAGGCCGGTGACCTCGTCGGCGAAGTCCCCGACGCCGGAGACCTCGACCCGGCCGTCCCGCTCCTCGACCCCGGTGACCCCCGGCAGGGCCGCCAGCCGGGCGGTGTCCAGCGGCCCGGTGGGGCGGAAGCCGAGCGTGCCGCCGGTGCCGGAGCGGGCGATCAGCTCCGCGGGGGTGCCGGTGGCGACGATCCGTCCGCCGTCGAGGACGGCGGCCCGGTCGCAGAGCGCCTCGACCTCGTCCATGAAGTGCGAGACCAGGACCACCGTCACGCCCTCGTCGCGGATCCGCCGGATCAGCTCCCAGGTGTCGCGGCGGCCCTGCGGGTCGAGCGCGGTGGTCAGCTCGTCCAGGAAGGCCACCTCGGGGTTGCCGATCAGGGCGAGGGCGATGAACAGCCGCTGGCGCTGGCCGCCGGAGAGCTTGTCGAACGGGGTCCGGCGCTGGTCGGCGAGCCCCCACTCGTCCAGCAGCTCGCGCCAGTCCCGGGGGTTCGGGTAGAGCGCGGCGTACAGTTCCAGCGCCTCGCCGACCCGCAGTGCGCCCTGCAACTGGGCCTGCTGGAGCTGGATGCCGATCCTCGGCCGCAGCCGGTGGGCGTCCTTCACCGGGTCCAGGCCGAGGACGCGGACCGTCCCCGCGTCGGCCCGGCGCAGGCCCTCGCAGCACTCCACGGCGGTCGTCTTGCCCGCGCCGTTCGGCCCCAGCAGGCCGAACACCTCGCCGCGCTCCACGCCGAAGGAGACCTCCTCCAGCACCTGGCGCCGCCCGTAGGCCTTGCGCAGCCCCGCCACCTCGATCACGGCCATCGCGCCGCTCCCTCCCGCTCGTCCCCGCTGGTCCGGCCGGTTCCTCCGGCCTGCAACGAGCTTCCCGCACGGGGCCCCGGCCGCGGATCGACCGGACGGTCAGAGCTGCGGGCGGGCGCGGTGGACGGCGGATCAACCGATCGGTGGATGGGGCACGGGCGCGGGCCCGGAACGCGGGAAGCCCGGCCGCCGTGTCGGCGACCGGGCCTGTCTTGCGGATCACACCTGGTGGGTCAGACCAACGCGACATCGGAGTTGCGGGTGCTGATGGCCCGGCGCAGGGCGCGCGGGACGGGGCCCGCGGCGGGGGCCAGCTTGTCGATCCGGGTGCGGAACTCGCGGCTCTGGCGCCACGTCAGGACGGCTCCGAGCCGGGCGGCGTCGACCAGTGCGACCAGCGCGGCGTCCGCCGGGTCGACCCGGCTGAGCGGCGCCTTCAGCGCAGAACCCACCGATGCCACGAGCGACTTGCGCAGCCGCTGCTCCGGCAGGACGACCCGGGTGCGGGGGAACAGTCCGAGCGCGCGGCGCTGTTCGAGGCGGATCCGCCCGGCCGTCGCCAGCCCGTCCCGGACCACCCGCGCGGCGCGGGCCGCCGGGCCCTGGCGGCGGCCGACCCAGCTCTGCCAGCTGCGCCGCCGGCCCTGCCGGATCTGCTCCAGCATCGCGGCGGAGAGCGGGTCGAGGCCGTCGGCCGACGCGCCGTCGACGGCGGCCGGGTGCCGGCCGTCGTCGCGGATCAGCGCGCGCCGCAGGAGTTCGGCGAGCGCGGCGGCCCGCAGCACCAGGTCGAGCCTGGCGGTGGCGGTGAGCCGCTCGCGCTCGGGGTGGTAGGCGAGCAGGTAGAGCTTCTCCGGCAGGGTGATGGGCAGGTCCACGATGGACTCCAAGCAGATGGACGGTGGATGGGCCCGTTCATCCGGCGTCGGAACCGCCGGTCTGCGGGTTCTCCTTGGGCGGTCGGCCGCGCCGGGGAAGACGGGCCGCGTCGCCGGGCATCCGGCCCGCGTCGCTGAGGGCACGGCGAAGGAGGAACTCGATCTGCGCGTTGGCACTGCGCAGCTCGTCCGCGGCCCACCGGGCCAGTGCGTCGTGGACCGCCGGGTCCAGTCGCAGCAGGATCTTCTTCCGCTCCGTCGCCAACGCCGCGCCTTACTGGTAGAGGGAGCCCGTGTTCACGACGGGCTGGGCGCCCCGGTCGCCGCAGAGCACCACCAGGAGGTTGCTCACCATGGCGGCCTTGCGCTCCTCGTCCAGTTCGACGACGTCACGCTCGGCGAGCCGGTCCAGCGCCTCCTCGACCATACCGACGGCGCCCTCGACGATCAGCCGCCGTGCCGCGACCACGGCCCCGGCCTGCTGACGCTGGAGCATCACCTGGGCGACCTCGGGCGCGTAGGCGAGCCGCGTGATCCGGGACTCGACGACCCGCACCCCGGCCGAGACGACCCGGGCCGCGATCTCGGCGGAGAGCATCCGGCTGATCTCCTCCGCGCCGTCGCGCAGCGACAACTGGCCCTCGCGGTGGGCGTCGTACGGGTAGCTGCTGGCGATGTGCCGGACGGCGGTCTCGGTCTGGATGGCGACGAAGTCGCTGTAGTCGTCCACCTCGAACACGGCCTTGGCGGTGTCCTCTACCTGCCAGACCACCACGGCGGCCATCTCGATCGGGTTGCCGTCCGCGTCGTTGACCTTGTTGGTCTCGGTCTCGTGGTTGCGGATCCGGGTGGATATCCGGCGGCGGCTGGTGAACGGGTTCAGCCAGGTCAGGCCCTCGGCACGGATGGTGCCGCGGTAGCGGCCGAGCAGCTGGACCACCCGCGCCTGGCCGGGCGAGACCACGGTCAGCCCGCACAGCAGCAGCAGTGCGCCCAGGACGGCCAGCGGCCCGGCGGTCAGCAGGGTGATCCCCAACGCCTTGGACCCGCCGGCCAGTTGGATGCCGCCGACGATGGTCGCCCCGATCCCCGCGAGCAGGCCGAGCAGCGTCCCTCCGAGCACCGGCAGCCCCGCGGCACCGGTGATGACCCGCTCGGTGATCTTGGGTGCCGGAAGGTCGAGGACGGGGCCGTCTTCGACGTCGACGGCAGAACGCGGTGTGGCCATGAGACCAGCTCCTCCAGCGAGTTTTTCCGATCCAGCTGTCAAAGTGATATCACTTTTTGCGCCGACGGCGCCAGGGACCGGACCGCATTCGTCTGGGGGTGGGGCAAACCGGCCCACCCCGGCCATGTCCACTGGTGGGTGAATCTCAGCGCGCCGAGCCCTGAGCGGCTGGCCGATGCTCTACAGTTCCGACCGGAACTGGAGCCGTTCTGCCAGATCAAGCCACTGTTTTGTCTGATGATCGATCCAACGATCGATCAGTGGCTGAGGTGGGGCGGGTGGGACTCGAACCCACGACCAAGGGATTATGAGTCCCCTGCTCTAACCGGCTGAGCTACCGCCCCGGTTCGCCGCGTGCGCCGGTCGTCGACCACGGCAGCAGCAGACGGCCCCGAAAGGACGTCCCGGGCAGCATAGCCGGTCGATCACCCGTGGTGCGCGCCGGGGGCGCGCACGGGTGCGCACAGGCGTGCGCCTGTCCTGGTTGCGCAGTTCGGGTGGCGCCCGGACGGCCCCACGGGCAGCCTGGACGGATGACGACACGTGGGACGGGAGCCGCCGCCGGGGCGCTCGCGGTGCTGCTGGCCGCGGCGGGCTGCACCACCTCGGCCGGGCCCGGCGGGGGCGCGCCGACGGTCAGCTCGGCTCCGGCCACCCCCTCCAGCCACCCCTCCGCCCGCCCCTCCGGATCCGCCTCGGCCTCCGGCGGCGGCCACGGCTGGAGCCGGCAGCGACTCAGGGGCGCCGTCGCCAGGCACACCGGGGTCACCCGCACCGCCAGGCCCACCGTGCTCAACGGCCTGGTCGGCGCCGTCTTCACCCGCAACGCGGACGGCGACCACTTCTGCACCGCCAGCGTCGTCGACAGCGCCGGGCTCAACCTCATCGTCACCGCCGCGCACTGCGTCTGGGACCCCCAACTCGGCCAGCGCAGCGACCTCGTCTTCGTCCCCGGCTACCGCAACGGCGACACCCCCAGCGGCGTCTGGCCGCTGATCGCCGTCACCGTCGACGACGGCTGGAAGGACCACGCCGACCCGGACGTGGACGTCGCCTTCGCGGTCGTCCAGGCCCAGAACGGGCAGCAGGTGCAGCAGGTGCTCGGCGCCAACAAGCTGGGCGTCGGCCTCGGCTACCAGCTGCCCGTACGGATCACCGGCTACCCCGGCACCAGCGACGTCCCGATCACCTGCGCCAACAACACCACCGAGCAGAGCTCCACCCAGCTGCGGATCGACTGCCCCGACTACACCGGCGGCACCAGCGGCAGCCCCTGGGTGACCGACTTCGACCCGAGCACCAGGACCGGCACCGTGGTCGGTGTGATCGGCGGCTACCAGCAGGGCGGCGACAGCCCGGACACCTCGTACAGCAGCTACTTCGGCGACCGCGTCCAGGCGCTCTACGACCGGGCCACCGGCTGACCGGAGGGGCGGCAGTGGCGCCGCCGGGCACGGCCTGATAGATCTTCCTCTCGAACGGCGGAACGCACGAACCCGGTGCCCGCCCCGAGGAACGAGACGGAGCCCCGATGGCCCCCCGCCCGGCACGGCCCCCGCGCGCCGCACGGACGGTCGCGCTGGCGGCCCTGCTGCTCGCCGCCGGAACCGCGTGCGACGGCGGCGAGCAGGACCAGGCGCCCGCCGCCGAGGTCGCGCAGCAGAGCAGCACCCGCGACCGGATCGGCACCCTCTCGGTCCGGACGGCGCAGGGCCCCCGGGCCTGCACGGCGAGCGTCGTCCGCAGCCCCAGGCACAACCTGCTGGTCACCGCGGCGCACTGCGTGCAGAACCGCCGGATCGGCCTGCTGGACGGCCTGGTGTTCACCCCCGGCTACCGCAACGGCTTCATCCCGCACGGCAGTTGGCCGGTGAAGTCGATCACCGTCGACCCGCGCTGGGCGGACGACGACGACCCCGAGTACGACGTGGCCTTCGTCACCGTGGGCACGGTCGGCGGCAAGCAGGTCGAGGACGCCGTCGGCGGCAACCCGATCGCCACCGGCCAGGGCTTCGGGCTGGCCGTCTCGGTGACCGGCTACCCGAACGAGCGCGACGAGCCGATCACCTGCGCGGCCAGGACCCGCTCGCAGAGCCCGACCCAGGAGCGCTTCGACTGCGACGGCTACACCGACGGCACCAGCGGCAGCCCGTGGGTGACGGACAGCGGCACGGTCGTCGGCGTGATCGGCGGCTACCAGGAGGGCGGCGAGACGGCCGGCACCTCCTACAGCGTCACCTTCGACCAGCGGGTCTCCGCGCTCTACCGGGAAGCGACCGCCTGAGCCCGGGAGGCGACCGCCCGAACCCGGGCGGCGACCGTCCGAGCCCCAGAGGCGACCACCTGAGCCGCCCGGCCGTCGCGAGGTGACGAACGGCGCGAGGTGACGAAGGCAACACGAAGGCCCCCCGGTCATCCGAGGGGCCTTCGCTCTGAGCAGTCACCGGGCGGACCCGATGAAGCTCCCGCATTTGGACTCGAACCAAAAACCTGCCGGTTAACAGCCGGCTGCTCTGCCAATTGAGCTATGCGGGATCGCGGTACCGAACTGCTGCACCACGGACGGGAGGAGGCCTCTTGCAAGACCTCTCCCGAGCTCCCCCAATTGGACTCGAACCAATAACCTGCCGATTAACAGTCGGCTGCTCTGCCAATTGAGCTATGGGGGACCGGCTTCCGCCTCGGCCCCCGGTTCCCCGGGCTCCTCGGCGCTCGCTGCGGGACATACATTAGCGCACTCGGGGGGGTGGTCCGCCAATCGCTTTCGCCGGACCGCCCCCCGGACCGCCCCCGGGCTCCCGCCCGGCGTGCCCGGCGCGCGCCCGGCACGGCCCCCGGGGATGCTGGGGGGCACGGACGGTTCGCCGTCCCGACGGACGGGTAGGGCAATGCGGCAGAAGGCCGCCAGGAGAGGGTGGATCCGATCATGTGGAAGCTGTCGTTGGCCGCGGGGTTCGCGGCCGGCTACGTCCTGGGCTCCCGGGCCGGGCGCCGGCGCTACGACCAGATCACGAAGGTCACCCGGAAGATCGCCCAGAACCCCACGGTGCAGGGCGCGGCCGACCGAGCCAGGCAGCAGGCCGGCGCGGTCGCCGGGAAGGCCGCCGGCGCCGTCGCGGACAAGGTCGGCGACCGGCTGCCGAACGCCGTCACCGACCGGGTGCCGTACTTCAACCGTTCCCGGGCCGAGGACGACGGCTGGGGTACCTTCCGCCCGTGACGGGACGGTGACGCCAGGGTGTACCAGGGCCCTGCGTCCGGTCCCGAACGGGCAACACCTCACCCGGCCCGGACGCGTCCCGGGCCGGGCTGAGGCATGATCTCGACATGGCCATCGTCGCGGGGATAGACAGCTCGACCAACCGCACCCGGATCGTCGCGTGCGACGCCGACACCGGCGCCGTCCTGCGCTCCGGCAAGGCGCCGCACCCCGTCCCCGAGGACCCGGACACCCGCCCCGGCGAGACCGACCCGCAGCTCTGGCTGCACTCGCTCGGCGACGCCGCCGCCGGCGGCCTGCTGGAGGGCGTCCGGGCCATCGGCGTCAGCGCGCAGCAGCACGGCATGATCGGCCTGGACGCGGGCGGCGTGCTGGTCCGGCCGGCGATCCTCTGGAACGACCCGCGCTCCAGCGGCGCCGCCGCCAAGCTGCTGGACGCGCTCGGCGGCCCGGCCGCCTGGACCGCCGCGATCGGCGCCGTCCCCAGCCCGACCTACACCATCGCCAAGCTGCGCTGGCTGGCCGAGTTCGAGCCGGCCAACGCCCGCCGGGTCGCCGAGGTCCTGCTGCCGCACGACTGGCTGGTCTGGCAGCTCCTCGGCCACCCCAGGCGCCGCACCACCGACCGGGGCGACGCCTCCGGCACCGGCTACTGGTCCCCGATCACCGGCGAGTACCGCCAGGACCTGGTCGAGCTGGCGCTCGGCCACGAGCTGCGGCTGCCCGAGGTGCTCGGCCCCGCCGAACCCGCCGGGCACACCCCCGAAGGCCTGCTGATCTCGGCCGGCACCGGCGACAACATGGCCGCCGCGCTCGGCCTCGGGCTGCGCCCCGGCGACGCGGTGGTCTCGCTCGGCAGCACCGGAACGATCTTCGCCGTGCACGACCGGGCCGTGGTGGACGCCACCGGGCTGATCTCCTCCTTCGCCGACGCCGCCGGCCGCCACCTCCCGATGGTCGCCACCCTCAACGCCGCCCAGGTGCTCCGCGCCACCGCCGCCATGCTCGGCCGGGACCTGGACGGCCTGAGCGACCTCGCCCTGCACTCCTCCCCCGGCGCGTACGGGCTGGTGCTCCTCCCCTACCTGGACGGCGAGCGGACGCCGGCCCTCCCGCACGCGGCCGGCACCCTGACCGGCCTGCGGGCCGAGTCGATGACGCCGCAGCACCTGGCCCGGGCCGCCGTCGAGGGCATGCTGTGCAACATCGCGGACGCCCTCGACGTGCTGCGCGCCCAGGGCGTCGCGGTGCGGCGGGTGTTCCTGCTCGGCGCGGCCGGGCGGCTGCCCGCCGTCCGGCACATCGCCCCGCCGCTGTTCGGCGTCCCGGTCGTGGTGCCGCCGCCGGGCGCCCACGCCGCCCGCGGGGCCGCCCGGCAGGCCGCCTGGGCGCTGGCCGGCACCCCGGAGCCGCCGGAGTGGGAGCTGCCGGACGCCGAGACCGTCGAGCCGGACGGGGAGCAGGACCTGGCGATCGGTTCGGCGGTGCGCCAGCAGTACCGCGCCGCCCGCGAACAGATCCACCCGGAGACGGCGGCCTGAAGGCGGCCCGCGGCGGCCTGAACCCGGCTGCGGCGGCTGCGGCGGCCCCACCGGCCGGGGACGGCGGCGCCCGACCCCGGCCGGTGAAGATGCGTCACCCGGCGGCCGGTGGCAGCGTGGGACGGGACACGGCCACCGACGTGAAGGGCGGCAGGACTCCATGGCGCTGCACAAGGGGGCCGGCAACGACCGCCGGCTGAGCATCGGTCCGCTCGTGGGCGCCGCCGACCCGCTGGGCTCGATGAAGCTGGCACCGCCGCTGCACCGGCTCGGCGAGGGGCCCGTCACGGCCGACACCGCGTACCAGCTGATCCACGACGAGCTGATGCTGGACGGCAACGCCCGGCTCAACCTGGCGACCTTCGTCACCACCTCGATGGAGGCGCAGGCCGCCCGGCTGATGACCGAGTGCCTGGACAAGAACATGATCGACAAGGACGAGTACCCGCAGACCGCCGAACTGGAGCGGCGCTGCGTGGCGATCCTCGCCGACCTCTGGCACGCCCCCGACCCGGACGCCACGGTCGGCTGCTCCACCACCGGCTCCAGCGAGGCCTGCATGCTGGCCGGCATGGCGCTCAAGCGCCGCTGGATGCACCGCAACGCCGAGCGCTACGCGGCCGGGGCCCGGCCCAACCTGGTGATGGGCGTCAACGTGCAGGTGTGCTGGGAGAAGTTCTGCACCTTCTGGGAGGTCGAGGCCCGCACCGCGCCCATGGAGGGCGGGCGCTTCCACCTCGACGCCGAGCACGCGGTCGCGCTGTGCGACGAGGACACCATCGGCGTGGTCGGCATCCTCGGTTCCACCTTCGACGGCTCCTACGAGCCGATCGCGGAGATCTGCGCGGCCCTGGACGACCTCCAGCAGCGCACCGGCCTCGACGTCCCGGTGCACGTGGACGGCGCCTCCGGCGGGATGGTGGCGCCCTTCCTCGACCCCGAGGTGGTCTGGGACTTCCGGCTCCCCCGGGTCGCCTCGATCAACAGCTCCGGGCACAAGTACGGCCTGGTCTACCCCGGCGTCGGCTGGGCCCTGTGGCGCGACCAGGAGGCGCTGCCGGAGGAACTGGTCTTCCGGGTCAACTACCTCGGCGGCGAGATGCCGACCTTCGCGCTCAACTTCTCCCGCCCCGGCGCCGAGGTCGTCGCGCAGTACTACATCTTCCTGCGGCTCGGCCGGGACGGCCTCCGGGCCGTCCAGGGCGCCTGCCGCGAGGTCGCCACCCACCTGTCCGGGGCGATCGAGCACATGGGCGGCTTCCGGCTGCTGACCCGCGGCGACCAGTTGCCGGTCTTCGCCTTCACCACCGCCGACGACGAGCCGTTCGACGTGTTCGACGTCTCGCGGCGGCTGCGCGAGCGCGGCTGGCAGGTGCCCGCGTACACGTTCCCCGCGAACCGGACGGACCTGTCGGTGCTCCGGGTGGTCTGCCGCAACGGCTTCTCGCTGGACCTCGCCGACCTGCTGCTGGCCGACCTCTCCCGGCTGCTGCCGGAGCTGCGGCGCCAACCCGGCCCGCTCAAGGAACTCGGGGTGCCGGCCCGGTCGGGCTTCCACCACTAGGGCCTGGGTCCGCCGGGGCGTGAACACGGCGGGGCGTGATCACGGTGGGGAGGGCGCTGCGAAGCGCCCTCCCCACCGTGCGTCCCGGACGAACCGGGGCAGCCTCCCCCCGCGAGGCTGCCCCGGCCGGTGGGGGAATCGGGACGTGCTGCCGGAGCGGGGACCGGTGACCGGTCCGCGTCCGAACGACGCCGTCGGGCGGCGAACCGCGCCGACCAGAGAACTGTGCACGACGGACACGTGCACATGCGAGCGTTCCCGGGGGTTGTGAGACACTTCCGTCCGTCTCAGCGCCATGACCTGGGGTTTGGGACGCCGGACCGGTGAGTTTGGAGAAGCGGAGACACCCGAACGGCCCGGGCCGGAGCCCGTTCCGCTCTCCCCGTCCCCCCGTCTCGCATCGTTGGAAGGCCCCATGGGTTCCGCCTGGAAGAACCTGCCCGAAGAGCTGTCCGGACCCGCCCGGCTCCTGGCCGAGGAGCTCCGGGCCATCAAGGACGCCGCCGGACTCTCGCTGTCCGAGCTGGCCGCCCGGACGCACTACAGCCGGGCCTCCTGGGAGCGCTGGCTGAACGGCAAGCGGGTCATCACCGGGCAGGCACTGGAGGCGCTGACCAGGGCGGTGGACTGCGACGGGCCGGCCCTGCGGGCGCTGCGGGAGCAGGCCGTGGCGGGGCCCGAGGAGGACGGCGAGCCCGGCGCCCCGAAGGAGCCCGCCGCGCAGGCGGCCCCCGAGCAGCCCCGGGCGACGCAGCCCCCGACGGACCGGGCCGGCGCGCCCGCCACACCCGCTGCCTCCGACCTACCCGACGTGACCGCCGCACCCGCCGCACCCGCCGCACCCGGCGAGCCCGGCGGCGCCGTGACGGCACCCGTGACGTGGTGGCGGCGCCCGGCGACGCTGCTGACCGGCGCCGCCCTGCTGGTGGCCCTGCTGGTGCTGGTCGGCCTGCGGGCCACCCGGCACCAGGAGCAGCCCCAGACCGTCGCCGAGCCCGTCCCGACCGCCACCGCGGCCAAACCCGTCCCGGGCGCTCCCGTCTGCCAGGCCGTCGGCTGCGCGCACAAGGACCCCAAGGCCACCGGCTGCGGCAAGGACGCCCGGACCCTGCAGACCGACGTCATCGGCAAGGTCGTCGTCTACCTCCGGTACAGCCAGACCTGCCAGGCGGCCTGGGCGGCGATCACCGAGGGCGAGCCGAACGACTACGCGACCATCACCGACGACTCCGGCCAGAGCGAGACGGCGCTCATCCACTGGGGCTACGACAACTACTCGTCGATGCTGGACGCCGCCGACCCGGCCGTCACCTTCCAGGTCTGCGGGTACCAGCCGGCCGGGCACGTCTGCACCTCGCCCGTCTCCGGCCTGGCCGCCGTGGTGGCCTCCACCCCGATCCCGATCGGCCCCGCCTCGCCGCCCCCGGGCACCGGCCCGGACGCGGCGGCCACCGACCCGCCCTCCCCGGCACAGCCGACCGACACACAGCCCGCCACCGCGCAGCCGACCGCCGCGCAGCCCTCCCCCGGCCGGTCCTAAGCCGGTCCCGGCCGGTCCCGGCCGACCCCGGCGGGCCGCTCAGTCGAGGTACCCGCGCAGCTGCGCCGCGAAGGCGTGGTCGCGGAGCTTGATCAGCGTCTTCGACTCGATCTGGCGGATCCGCTCCCGGGTCACGCCGAACACCGTGCCGATCTCCTCCAGCGTGCGCGGGCGGCCGTCGTCCAGCCCGTAGCGGAGCTGGACGACCTGGCGCTCCCGCTCGCCCAGGGTGGCCAGGACGGCGTCCAGGTGCTGGCGCAGCAGCAGGAAGGTGGCGGACTCCGCGGGTGAGGCGGCGTCGGCGTCCTCGATCAGGTCGCCGAGCGCGACGTCGTCCTCCTCGCCGACCGGGGTGTGCAGCGAGATCGGCTCCTGGGCCAGCCGGAGCAGCTCACGCACCCGCTCCTCGGTCAGCTCCAGGGCGGCGGCGATCCCGGCCGGGGTCGGTTCCAGCCCGCGCTCCTGCAGCAGGGCGCGCTGCACCCGGATCACCCGGTTGATCAGCTCGACCACGTGCACCGGCACCCGGATCGTCCGAGCCTGGTCGGCCAGCGCCCGGCTCATCGCCTGCCGGATCCACCAGGTCGCGTACGTGGAGAACTTGTAGCCGCGGGCGTAGTCGAACTTCTCCACCGCCCGGATCAGGCCCAGGTTGCCCTCCTGGATCAGGTCCAGCAGGGTCAGTCCGCGGCCGACGTAGCGTTTGGCGACGGACACCACCAGCCGCAGGTTCGCCTCGATCAGCCGGCGTTTGGCGATCCGGCCGCGCACCACCAGGGTGTCCAGTTCGCGGGCCGGCGGGTCGGACGGCGGGGGGTCGCCGTTCAGCCGCTCCTCGGCGAACAGGCCGGCCTCGACCCGGCGGGCCAGCTCCACCTCCTCGGCGGCGGTGAGCAGGCGGACCCGGCCGATCTCGCGCAGGTACTGGCGGAGCAGGTCCGGCGCCGGGCCGGCGTCGCCCTCGGCCTGCGGGCGGGGCTCCTCCTCGTCCCCGTCGCCGGGCTCCGGGCCGTCGGCGTCAGGCTCCGGGTCCTCGGCGTCGGGGTCCGTCTCCGGGGCCTCGGGGTGGCCCTGCGGCACGCCGCGGGCGCCGTCCGGGGGCGCGGCCCCGGCCCGGCCGTGGTCCGTCTCCCGGTCCCCGGCCGGGCCGGCGGGGTGCGGTCCGGTGCCGGCGCCGGGCGGTGCGGCGGTCAGCGCGGCGGTCGGTGCGGCGGTCGGGCTGGAAGTCGGGCTGGAGGTCGCGGCAAAGCCTCGGTCCACGGGCATCCCTCGGGGCGGGCGCGACTCTGGCGGACCCGCGCTGAACGGAGGTGGGACGCCCTCCAGTGTGCGGTACGCCACACTCCGTGGCCGAGACTCGTGCGCCGACTTTCTGGGCCGCTCCCAGGGCCCCGCCGCGCTCCTACAGCGCCGCCGCGCCCTGGCTGCGGAGCTGCTGGCCGTACTGCTGGAGCTGCCACAGCTCGGTCTGCACCGCGTGCTGCTGCTCGGCGTCGGCCCGGTGGCCGAGCCGCTGCAGGTAGCCGCGGACCTCGGCGATCCGCCGGTCCACCGCCAGCAGGCGCAGCTTCACCAGGAACTCCCCGGCGTAGACCGCGTCCACCTTCCGGCGGGAGCGCACCGGCTCGACGGTCAGCTCGGTGACGAGCGAGCGCACCTGGTCGTCCGGGGCCGCCTCGCGCACCACGCTGGTGAAGTCGGGCAGCGTCGCCCCGTACGCGGCGCCGCCGGCCTTGGCGATGGCCTGCCGGACGGCCGTGTACGGCAGGGTGGGGAACTCGTCCTCGCCGTAGTGGTCGAAGGCCGGGCTGACCAGGTCCGGGTGCTGGAGCGCCAGCTTGAGCAGCTCCCGTTCGACGAACTGGGCCGGGTCGCGCGGGTTGAGCCGGAAGGCGGGCTGCGCCGGGCGCACCGGCGCGGGCTCGGCGCGGCGGCCGCGGTCGGCGCCCCGGGGGTTCTGCTGGCGCTCGCGGTCCCAGCGGGCCAGCTGGGAGACCCGGCGGACGACGAAGGGCTCGTCCAGGATGCCGAGCATGCCGGCCAGGCGGACGGCGTACTCGTGCTGGATCGAGCGGTCCTTGATCTTGGCGACGATCGGGGCCGCCTCCTCCAGGGCCGCCGACCGCCCCTCCGGCGTCTCCACCCGGTGCTTGGACACCGCCGAGACCAGCGCGAACTCGAACAGCGGGACGGGGTTGTCGATCAGCTGCTTGACCGCCTCGTCGCCCTGGGCCAGGCGCAGTTCGCACGGGTCCATGCCGCCCGGGCTGACCGCGATGGAGGTCTTGGCGGCGAACTTCTGGTCGTCCTCGAAGGCCCGCAGGGCGGCCTTCTGGCCGGCCGCGTCGCCGTCGAAGGTGAAGACCGTCTCGCCGCGGTACTGCGAGGTGTCCATCAGCAGCCGACGGATGATCTTGATGTGGTCCTCGGCGAAGGCCGTACCGCAGGTGGCCACCGCCGAGGTGACCCCCGCCAGGTGGCAGGCCATCACATCGGTGTAGCCCTCGACCACGACCGCGCGGCCCGACTTGGCGATCTCCTTCTTCGCCAGGTCGATGCCGTACAGCACGTGCGACTTCTTGTAGATCGGCGTCTCGGGGGTGTTCAGGTACTTCGGGCCGTTGTCGTCCTCGCGCAGGCGGCGGGCGCCGAAGCCGACCACCTCGCCCGCGATGTCCCGGATCGGCCAGACCAGCCGGCCCCGGAAGCGGTCGATCAGGCCGCCGCGCTGGCCCTGCGAGGCCAGGCCGCCGAGCAGGATCTCCTTGTCGGTGAAGCCCTTGCCGCGCAGGTAGCGGACCAGGTGCTCCCAGCCCACCGGGGCGTAGCCGACGCCGAAGGTCTTCGCGGCCTCCTCGTCGAAGCCGCGCTCGGCCAGGAAGCGGCGGCCGATCTCCGCCTCCGCCGAGGCCAGCTGCTCCCGGTAGTAGGCGGCGGCCACCTTGTGCGCCTCGACCAGGCGGGTCCGCTCGCCCTGCTGGTGGCGGGGGCTGTAGCCGCCCTCCTCGTAACGCAGGGTGATGCCGGCCTGGGCGGCCATCCGCTCGACGGCCTCGGCGAAGGTGAAGTGCTCGATCTTCATCAGGAAGGCGATGGTGTCGCCGTTCTCCTGGCAGCCGAAGCAGTGGAAGACGCCCTTGGCGGGGTTCACGTAGAACGAGGCGGACTTCTCGTCGTGGAAGGGGCAGACGCCCTTGTACTCGCCGCCGCCACCGTTGGTGAGCTGAACGTAGTCGCCGACCACGGCGTCGATCGGCAGTGCGCTGCGCACCGCTTGTACGTCTTCGTCCCTGATCCGCCCGGCCACCCCGGAAGTCTACTGGGGTGGCCGGGGTTTCCCGGCGGGCCGGTCGTGCCGGGCCGGTTGCACTGCGCGCGGTCGGGCGCCGGGCGGTTGCGCTTGAGCGGTCGCGCGCCGGGCGCCGGGCGGTTGCGCCTGAGCGGTCGCGCGCCGGGGCCCGCGGGCGGTCAGGCCCAGGCGGCGCCGACGAGCCTGGCGTGCAGGGCGAGGGCGGAGGCGTCGGTGAGGGTGGCGATCTGGTCGATGACCGCGCGCAGGGCGGCCCGGTCGTCCTCGGCCTCGCGGTAGAGCGCGCCGAACACCGGGTCCAGGCCCTCGGGGGCGCGCTGGGTGAGCACGTACGCCAGCTCGGCGATCACGATCCGCTGGCGGGCCCGCAGCTGGGCCTGCTCGTCGCGCTGCATCACGAAGCGGACGGCGACCGCCTTGAGCACCGCGACCTCCAGCCGGACGCCCCGCGGCACCACCAGCTCGGCCGTGTACCGGGTGAGCCGGCCGGGGCCGTAGCGGGCCCGGGTGGCCTGCTCGGCGGCCAGGCAGAAGCGGCCGATCAGCTGGCTGGTGAGGTCCTTCAGCCCGGCCCGGGCGCGGGCCGTGCCGTCGTACTCCTGGGGCCACCGGTCCTGGCCGAGCAGCCGGTCGAGGGCGGCGGCCAGCTCCTCCGGCTCGGCGTCCGGGGCGTAGCGCTCGGCGACCTTGAAGAGTTCGGCCCGCTCGCTCGGCGCGCGCAGCGCGGCCGGGTCGATGTGGCCGGCCTGGAGGCCGTCCTCGACGTCGTGGGTCGAGTACGCGACGTCGTCGGACCAGTCCATGACGGTGGCCTCGAAGCACTTGCGCCCGGCCGGGGAGCCGGCCCGCAGCCAGCGGAACACCGGCAGGTCGTCGGCGTAGACGCCGTACTTGGACGAGGCCGGGTCGGTGGGGTGGGCGCCGCGCGTCCACGGGTACTTGGTGGCGGCGTCGAGGGCGGCGCGGGTCAGGTTGAGGCCGACGCTGCGGCCGGGCCAGGGGGCGAGCCGGGCGGCGGGGTGCTCGCCATCCGGGGCGAAGCGCTTGGGTTCGAGCCGGGTGAGGATGCGCAGCGACTGCGCGTTGCCCTCGAAGCCGCCGCAGGCCTCGGCGGCCTGGTCGAGCGCCTCCTCGCCGGTGTGGCCGAACGGCGGGTGGCCGATGTCGTGGGCCAGGCAGCCGGCCTCCACGAGGTCCGGGTCGCAGCCCAGGGCGGCGCCCAACTCCCGCCCCACCTGGGCGCATTCGAGGGAGTGGGTGAGCCGGGTGCGGGGGAAGTCGCTGCGCATCGGGGCGACCACCTGGGTGGTGCCGGCCAGCCGCCGCAGCGCCGCCGAGTGCAGCACCCGGGCGCGGTCGCGCTGGAACGCCGTGCGGCCGGGGCGCTTGTCCGGTTCGGGGACCCAGCGGGCCTCGGCGGCGTGATCGTACGGGAGCGGGGCGGCGGCGAGGCGGTGCGCGGTGTCATCCATATGCCCCTCACGGTACGCCGCGCCCCCGACAGCCGGGGTGTGCCGCGCACGAAGGAGTGTGGGCCGGAGCGTGAATCCTGCGGTACGCGCTGGTGTCCGCCCCGGCCCGGGTTGCGCGCCGGTGGCCGCCCCGGCCCGCTGCCTGCGGTCCGGCCCCGGCCCCCGGCCCCCGGCCCCCGGCCTCAGCCGCGGACGGCCTTGAGGACGGCGGCGGCCACCGCCTCCTGCCCCTTGGCGTTGGGGTGGATCGCCGCCAGGCCCGGGGCCGGGAACGGCGGTTCGACCCAGCGGGTGGCCTCACCCGCGCACATGTCGTGCCCGGCCGAGGGGGCGGCCGCGTCCACGAACACCGCGCCGGCGCCCTCCGCCCGCCGCTTGAGCATGCCGTTGAGCTGCTGCTCCTTCTCCGAGAGGAAGCCCAGGTCCCCGGCCGCGACCGCCTTGCCCAACACCTGTCGGCAGCCGGCCGGGTCGGACGGGAGCAGCGTCGGGTACCCGATCACGTACACCCGGGCCTGCGGGGAGCGGTGCTTGATGTCCTGCAGGATCCGGCCGAGTTGCTCACCGGCCGCGTCGACCTTGCGCTGCACCTCGTCCGTCCCGCCGGAGGCGTAGTGCTCGCGGCAGGGCGAGGGCGCGCGGGTGGCGCCGACGATGCCCTTCACCGCGTCCACCAGGTTCTCCTTGGCGCACTCCTTGACGACCTCCATGAAGCCCGCGTCGTTGCCGCCGATGCCGACCGTCACCACGCGGGTGGCCGGGGTCAGCGCGTCCAGCTGGGGCGGGTTGGTGCCGTGGTCGGTCTCCTGGGCGCCGGTCAGGTCCCCGGTGCGGGCGCCGCTGCAACTGACGTCCTGGAACTGGCCGGCCGGCAGCCCGAGCCCCTTCGCCACCAGGGACGGGTAGTTGACCCCCGAGCGGGAGCAGCCCTTCGGCTCGCCCACCTGCGGGGCGATCTTCAGGCCGGCGGTGTACGAGTCGCCGAGGGCCACGTACGGGCCGTTCGGCGGCGGCGTGGACTTGGCGTTCTTGCCGGGCAGCGCGCCCGCGAAACCGTCCGTCCCGCCGTCCGCGGGGGTGCACCCGGCGAGCAGCAGCGCGGCGAGCCCGGCCGTCAGGGCGACGGCCGGGCGGATGGTCCTGGACATGGTCGTGGGCATGGCATCCCCCCGGGGGATAGGCGTCACGGGCAGCTCCGTACGGCGGCGCGTCCCCCGACGCCGCCAGCACCAACGAACGGGGCCCGCGAATGACTCCCGTGACTCCCGGCCGCCGCCGACCCGGCCGGTTCCCGCCCCTGCGGGGCCGATTCCGCGCCGGACCTGTTCCGCGCCGGGCCTACTCCCCGCCCGGACCTGCTCCCCGCCCCGGCCTACTCCGCGCCGCGCTCGTGCTCGGCCAGGAACTCCTCGAAGCGCCGCCCCAACTCGTCCGCCGACGGCAGGTCCACCGGCTCGGCCAGCAGGCTCTCCCGGCTCTCCGCCCCCGCCACCGCGTCGTACTGGCCCTCCATGCCGCGGATCGCCGAGCGCAACTCGCCGTCCCCGTGCGCCAGCTGCTCCTCGATGTCGGCGTACACCTCGCCGACCCGCTCGCGCAGCCGGGTGCCGGGCAGCACCAGGCCGGTGGCGGACTGCACCGCCTCCAGGATCAGCACGGCGGCCGCCGGGTACTCCGAGCGCGCCACGTAGTGCGGGACGTGCACGGCGAAGCCCAACACGTCGTGCCCGGCCTCGGCCAGGCGGTACTCCAGCAGCGCCTGGGCGCTGCCCGGGACCTGCGCCTGCTCGAACCACTGCGGGTAGCCGGCCGCCAGGTCGAGCCGGTTGCCGTGCGGGGTCAGGCCGACCGGGCGGGTGTGCGGCACGCCCATCGGGATGCCGTGGAAGTCCACCGCCAGCCGGACCTCGAAGCGCTCCACCAGCTCGCGGACGGCACCGGCGAAACGCTCCCACTCGACGTCCGGCTCGGGGCCGGTGAGCAGCAGGAACGGCGCGCCCGCGCCGTCACGGACGAGCTGGAGCAGGATCTCCGGCGGCTCGTAGGACGCCCACTGGTCCCGGTCGAAGACCATCGCGGGGCGGCGCGCCCGGTAGTCGACCAGGCGGTCGTGGTCGAAGCGGGCCACCACCTGCGGCGAGCCCGTCTCCAGGAGGTGGGCCACCACCTGGCCGCCGGCCTCGCCGGCGTCCATGAAGCCCTCGAAGTGCTGGAGCAGCACGAGGCCCGCACCGGTGTCGCGCAGCTCCGCGGTGGCCGCGGCCACCGCGGCCACGCCCTGCTGATCCAGCTCGTACAACGCCTGGAAGTCACGCACCGCGCACCCAACCCCGTTCTCTACTCGTCACGACGTACCGGCTTCTCGTCCTCTCCAGCGTGCCGGGCGCCGCCGGAATTCCCGACCCGCCCGTCGGCGGGGTCGGCGGCCTCCCCGGACCGCTCCGGACCATGATCGCACCCGGGTGGAAAGCCCCTGGTCACGGGTGTTCAACGGCCCGTCCGGGGGCGGGTCGCAGCGGCCCGCACCGCCATTCGCGTGCCGCGAAGTGACGCACCGCCTTCTGACGGGTATCGTCCTCTCGCTGCCTCGCATCGTCGCGTCGTCGTCACGTCGTCCCGTAACGCCGTCGGCCACGTCCCGGACCGGTGTTCGGCCAGCCCACACGACGCATCTTGCCTTCATCTGGCCGCCTGTTTCCTTCGCGCTCCCGTTTCCTCATCGGCCATCTCGCGGACGCACACTGTCCCCTCGCTCATCCCCGCCGGACCGGTCCGTGGACCCGAGTCCGTTCCGGCACCGCGCTGCCCGCCTCCGGGCCGCCGCCCCCGCCCCGCCCGACCGGCTCTCCGGCGTGCGCGGGTACCGGCGGGCGTGCTCCGGGGCCGGGGCGACTGTCCCTGCCTCCCGAGCCGTACCCCGGCACGGTAGGCACCCTCCGACCGATGAAGGACCGAAGGTTCCGTGCCCGTACCTGTCATCCTCACCGGCCGCACCGTGCGGCTGGAGCCCCTCGCCGCGCACCACGCCTCGGCCATCGCCGAGGCCGGCGCCGAAGACCGTACGACCTACGCCTTCACGCCCGTCCCGCACGGCCTCGAAGCGGCCCGCGACTACATCGCGCGCGCCCTCGCCGACCAGGCCGCGGGCCGGTCGCTGCCGTTCGCGACGGTGAACGTGGCAACCGGCCGGGTCGTCGGCTCCACCCGTTTCCTGGAACTCGACTACTGGCAGGGGCCGATGGTCTGGCCGCCGGTGCCCGGGGTGCCGTTCGGCGACCCGGCCACGGCCGTCCCGGACGCCGCCGAGATCGGCAACACCTGGCTCTCGCCGCGCGCCCAGGGCACCGGCATCAACACCGAGGCCAAGCTGCTGATGCTGCGCCACGCCTTCGAGACCTGGGGGGTGCAGCGGATCTCGCTGCGCGCCGACGCCCGCAACCAGCGCTCGCGCACCGCCATCGAGCGGCTCGGCGCCACCTCCGAGGGCGTCCGCCGGGCCCACTCGCGCGGGCTCGACGGGGTGGTGCGCTCGACCGCGTTCTACTCGATCCTCGACGACGAGTGGCCCGCGGTGCGGGACATCATCGAGCTGCGGATCGCCGCCGCCACCTCGCCCAGCGCCCCGGATCCGGCGATCAACCAGGAGTGCCTTAGACACGGCGGCGGCCCCGGGCATCTGATCACTGCCTGACCCGGACGCCTGCTCACGGCCCGAAGGGGGCTACGGCCGCCACCCGTAGCCCCTGGCGGCCAGGCCGAGGACCCGGGCGAGGAGCTCCGGATCGGCAGCTCCCCGGAAGCGGTCGGGATGCGCCTCGACCAGTGCCGACCCGGGCCGCCAGCCGCCGCGCACCGGGGCGACCCGGACGCTCCAGATCTCGAAGCCGGTCCAGCTGCGGTGCAGGTGCAGCACGCCCTCGGCGGTGTGGGACACCCACTTGTCCTCCATCTCCCGGGGGCGCAGCCCGGCCCGGATCCGCTGCCACTCCTCGTCCGTCCAGACCACGTCCGGCACCGGGCAGGCGCGGGGCAGCAGCATGGGCTTCAGACGGCCCTCGCTCTCCGGGGCGGGCCGGACGCCGCCCTGCTCGGGGAACGCCCAGCCGGGCAGCGGTTCGCGGGCGGCCAGCCAGGCGGCCGGAATGCCCTCGGTCCCGGTGTGTGCGGCGACCACTCCCCCGGCGATCGCGGCCACCGTGTCCATGTCGCCGCCGGCCGCGACCGCCTCCCGGACGGCGGCCGGATAGTCGCTCAGGTGCCGGGCGGCGCACCACAGGGCGTACGGGACGGTGTCGACGGCGGACGTCCGGCTGCCGTTGCCCAGGATCTCGGCGGCGGCCCTCGGGTCCGGTTCGGCGAGCAGCTGGACCGCCTCGGTGAGACCGTCACGGACGGCGCCGTACGGGGTGAGGCCGATCACCGCTTCCAGGAAGGACTCCGGCGTCATCGCCTCGGTGCGCGCCCGCGCCGCGTACGCGGCGGCCACCGCGACCGCGACGGCGCCGTCCACCGCCTGCGGGTGGGTGTGGGTGATCACGGCGGTGTCGGCGGCGGTCCGGACCACGGAGGCCGGGTCCTCGGCGTACGCCGCCCCCAGCGGGGCGACCCGCATCGCGGCGCCGTTGCCGTACGAGCCCTGGCCGTCGAAGAGTTCGGCCGCCAGGGCCTTCGCGTCACCGCCCTCCCGGACCAGCCGCAGCATCCGGTTGGCGGCCGGCCCGTACCCGCGGTCGAAGTCGTGGCGCCGGGCGAAGGCGTGGGTGAGGTCGAAGGTGTCGATCGTGCCGCGTTCGGTGTGCGCGGCGTACACCGAGCAGGCCATCTCGGTGTCGTCGGTCCACGGCCAGGGGCCGGGCGGGTCGGTGCGGCCGGCGAAATGGGCGGCTGCGGTGGCCGGGACGAAGAGCTGTGCACCGTAGGCATCGCCTACCGAAAGGCCGTTGAGCGCGTCGAGCGCGGGGCCGGTGGGTGGAGTCGTCATATGGTTCCCAGCTCAGCGGTTCGACCGGTGCTCCGTCAACCTCATTCTCACAGGCTCCCCCGACGAGCGATGTTTCGCATACATCCGACCCTGGTGGGCAGCACCCGGGGTATGACCCGCGTGAACCCGCTCGACCCCGTCGTGCTGCTCGGCGCCGACCAGCAGCACATCGTCACCCGGGCGCAACTGCGCCGGCTCGGCGTGCCGTCCGGCACCATCGCCCACCGGCTGCGCCCCGACGGGCCCTGGCAGCAGGTGCTGCCCCGGGTGATCTGCCTGCAGTCCGGCCGATTGACAGCGCACCAGCGGCTGCGCGCCGCGCTGGCGTACGCGAGCCCCAAGGGGCGGGCGCCGCAGGCCGGGGAGGTACTGCTGACCGGGGACGCGGTGCTGGCCGACGCGGGGCTGCCGAGCGCCGGACACCCGGCCGACCTGGCCCGGATCGACGTCCTGATCCCCGCCCAACGCCGGGTCGTCGACCGCAAGTTCGTCCGGATCCACCGGTCGGCCGGGCCGCTGCCGGGCGGCTTCGAGCGGGACGACGGGCTGTGGAGCACCACCGTCGCCCGGGCGCTGGCCGACCTCGCGCCGGGCGAGACCGGGCAGCGCCGGTTCCGGGCGCTGTGCGCGGAGGCCGTCCAGCGGCGGCACTGCGAACTCGGCGAGCTGCTGGACCACTTGCTGGCCCGGCCGGGCGCGCTCGGACTGCCGCAGGTGGCCCGGGTGGTGGAGGACCTCACCGCCGGAGTGCGGTCGGTGGTGGAGGGCGAGGCCCGCGAACTCCTGGCGCACGCGGGCCTGCCCGAGCCGCTGTGGAACCCGGTGCTCTTCCTGGACGGCCGCTTCCTCGCCGTCCCGGACGCCTACTGGCCGCACGCCTGCGTGGCGTTGGAGGTCGACTCCCGCGCCTGGCACCTGCGCCCCGCCGACCACGAACGCGGCCTGGCCCGTGCCAACCGGCTGACCGCCGTCGGGCTCCCCGTGGTCCGCACCACCCCGGTCCAGCTCCGGCGCGACCCCGTCCCGGTGTTCCACGAGCTGACCGCCCTCCTCACCACCGGCCCGCACGGCCCCCACCGCCGGGTCAGCTGGCGCCGGGCCCGGTGAGGGCCGCGGGCGCGGTGCGGTCGGGTGCTCGGTGCGGGCCGCGGGCGCGGTGCGGGGCATCACACCGTGCGGGGTGTCAGCAGCGCGGGTCGATCTCCTGGAAGGTCGCGTAGTGGTCCGGCGACCAGTACTGCTCGCCGGAGCCGCCGGTGACCACGCGGCGGGTGCCGCGGTCGTTGGAGCCCGGGGTGACCACGGTGAACTCGTGGTAGTAGCCGCCGGACTTCTTCGGCAGGCGGCTCTCGCGGTTCTCGAAGACGATGCCGTCGCGGTTGTACGGGTACGGGCCGTTCTTGGCGATCAGGCCGAGGGTGTCCTGGGCCTGGCTGGGGAGCTTGCTGCGGCAGACGTCGGCGAGCGCCGGGTCGGCGGGCACCCAGGTGCCGCTCGGGGCGAGGGTGCCGCCGGCGGGCGGGGACGGCTTGGGGGCCGAGGACTTGGGGGCCGAGGCGCCCGCCGAGGTGGCGGTGGAGCTCGCCGCGGCCTTGGGGTGGCTGCTGCCGCCCTTGCCGGCGAGCAGGTACCCGATCCCGGCGACGAGGGCCAGGATCAGGACGGCCACGACGACGAGCGGGCTTTTACGTCTGGTCATGCGCCCCAGCTTGGCAGGCGCGCGGGCACCGCCCGGCCAGCTACACACGTGGCCGCCGCCACATCCGGCCGGACGGGGAAGGCCGGCTGGGAAGCGCGGCCGGGCACAGACGGACGGCCGGGGAAGGACCGCCCGGCCGTTGTTACGTACGCCGGTTCTCCTGCGCCGAGCTCCGGTGTACGCCCTCCCGGTGGGGAGGGAAGCGGTCAGTCCGGCCCGCGGCCGAGGAGGGGATGCCTACCCTCTCTCAGCGCGGGTCGCTGCCCGCCGTCTCGATGGCGGCGCGGCCTGCCTCCAGGCGCGCCACCGGGATCCGGAAGGGGGAGCAGGAGACGTAGTCCAGCCCCACCTCGTGGAAGAAGTGGACCGAGTCCGGGTCGCCGCCGTGCTCGCCGCAGACGCCGAGCTTGAGGTCGGGGCGGGTGGCCCGGCCGGCCTCGACGGCGTGCTTGACGAGCGCGCCGACGCCGTCGCGGTCGATGGTCTCGAACGGGGAGACCCCGAAGATGCCCTTCTCCAGGTAGGCGGTGAAGAACGAGGCCTCCACGTCGTCCCGGGAGAAGCCCCACACGGTCTGGGTGAGGTCGTTGGTGCCGAAGGAGAAGAACTCGGCGGCCTCGGCGATCTGACCGGCGGTGACGGCGGCGCGCGGCAGCTCGATCATGGTGCCGAGCTTGATGTCCAGCTGCACGCCGGTGGACTGGGCGACCTCGGCGAGCACGCGCTCGCACTCGTCGCGGACCAGCTCCAGCTCCTGGACGGTGCCGACCAGCGGGATCATCACCTCGGGGCGCGGGTCCGCGCCGGCCAGCCGGCGCTCGGCGGCGGCCTCGGCGATGGCGCGGACCTGCATGCCGAACAGGCCGGGGATGACCAGGCCGAGGCGGACGCCGCGCAGGCCCAGCATCGGGTTCTGCTCGTGCAGCTTGTGCACCGCCTGGAGCAGGCGCAGGTCGTTCTCGTTCGGGTCCTTGCGGGCCTCGGCGAGGGCGACGCGCACCGACAGCTCGGTGATGTCCGGCAGGAACTCGTGCAGCGGCGGGTCGAGCAGCCGGACGGTGACCGGCAGGCCGTCCATGGCCTGGAAGAGCTCCAGGAAGTCGCCCTTCTGCAGCGGCAGCAGGGTGGAGAGGGCGAGCTCGCGGTCCTTGTCGTTGTCCGCCAGGATCAGGTGCTCGACCTCCTTGCGGCGCTCCTCGCCGAGGAACATGTGCTCGGTGCGGCACAGGCCGATGCCCTGGGCGCCGTAGCGGCGGGCGCGCCCGCCGTCCTCGGCGTTGTCGGCGTTGGCGCGCACGGCGAGCCGGCGGCGGACGTCGGCGTGCGCCATCAGCCGGTGGACGGCCTGGACGAGTCCGCCCTGGACGTCGGCGCCGGCGTGCAGGGTGCCCTCGAAGTACTCGACGACGGGGGACGGCAGGACGGGGACCTCGCCGAGGTAGACCTTGCCGGTGGCGCCGTCGATGGAGACGACGTCGCCCTCCTCCAGCACCAGGCCGGCGGCGGTGGTCATCCGGCGGCGCTTGGTGTCGACCTCCAGCTCCTCGGCGCCGCAGACACAGGTCTTGCCCATGCCGCGGGCGACGACGGCGGCGTGCGAGGTCTTGCCGCCGCGCGAGGTGAGGATGCCCTCGGCGGCGATCATGCCGTCCAGGTCGTCCGGGTTGGTCTCGCGGCGGACCAGGATGACCTTCTCGCCGGAACGGGACCACTTGACGGCGGTGTAGGAGTCGAACACGATCTTGCCGATGGCGGCGCCGGGCGAGGCGGCGAGGCCCCAGGCGATCTGCTGGGACTCGGCGTTCGGGGCGAAGCGCGGGAACATCAGCTGCGAGAGCTGGCCGCCGGTGACCCGCATGAGGGCCTCGTCCAGGTCGATCAGGCCCTGGTCGACCAGCTGGACGGCGATCCGGAAGGCCGCGGCGGCGGTGCGCTTGCCGACGCGGGTCTGCAGCATCCAGAGCTTGCCGCGCTCGATGGTGAACTCGATGTCGCAGAGGTCGCGGTAGTGGTTCTCGAGCGTCTGCATGATCGTCATCAGCTCGTCGTACGACTTCTTGTCGAGCTTCTCCAGCTCGGCCAGCGGCAGGGTGTTGCGGATGCCGGCGACGACGTCCTCGCCCTGGGCGTTGGACAGGTAGTCGCCGTAGACGCCCTGGGCACCGGTGGAGGGGTCGCGGGTGAAGGCGACACCGGTGCCGGAGTCCTCGCCGAGGTTGCCGAAGACCATGCTGCAGACGTTGACCGCGGTGCCGAGGTCATTCGGGATGCGCTCCTGCCGGCGGTACAGGCGGGCGCGGTCGCCGTTCCAGGAGTGGAAGACGGCGTGGATGGCGAGGTCCATCTGCTCGCGCGGGTCCTGCGGGAAGGCCCGGCCGGTCTCGCGCTCGACGATGCCCTTGAACAGCTCGACGAGTTCCCGGAGGTCGGCAGCGTCCAGGTCCAGGTCGTTGACGGTGCCCTTGGCGTGCTTGGCCTCGTCCAGGGCCTCCTCGAACAGCTCGCCGTCGACGCCCAGCACGGTCTTGCCGAACATCTGGACCAGGCGGCGGTAGGAGTCCCAGGCGAAGCGCTCGTTGCCGGACTGGGCGACGAGACCGACCACCGAGGCGTCCGAGAGGCCGATGTTCAGGACGGTGTCCATCATGCCGGGCATGGAGAACTTCGCGCCCGAGCGCACCGACACCAGCAGCGGGTTGTCGGGCTGGCCGAGCTTCTTGCCCATCTCCTGCTCGAGCGCGTCCAGGTGGGCGCTGATCTCCTGGTGGAGCGAGGAGGGCTCGCTGCCGGTCTCCAGGAAGACCTTGCAGGCCTCGGTGGTGATGGTGAACCCCGGAGGGACGGGGAGGCCAAGGTTGGTCATCTCGGCCAGGTTCGCGCCCTTGCCGCCGAGAAGGTCCTTGAGGTCCTTGTTTCCTTCAGTGAAGGAGTAAACAAACTTCTGCTGGGACGGCACGGGTCGGTCTCCTCGTACGCGGTTGCCCTGACGCCGGAGAACATACCCATTTCGAAGGTTCTTCTCTGCCCCGAATAGGCCGTACGAGGCCGGTACCCGGGGGTAACCCGATAGATCGAATGCACATAAAGGCGTTCACCTCTGTTGGTGAAATCGTCCGGATGACGCTAGCCCGCCTTCAAGTCTTGAACGAAGAGAAACACGAAGATCGCACGATTCGGACGCTGGGTAGCGGTCGCGGGTCGCCCGCGTTGCCCCGGCTTGATTTCCTGCACTCGGATCGGCCGATCACCGGCCCACCGGCTTCGGGAAGCGATTCACAGTCGACCTGTCCATTTCGTCCACTGACCCGCCGTCAGGCGCCACCGCATGTGGCAAGCGTCACCAGCGCATCTCACCGGTCGAACGTAGTCCGCCTCCGCCGATCGTCGCACTCCGTCCAGAAACGTGCCCGTTCCGTGACATCGGACCGCCGAAAAGGAGCCCTCCTGTCCAGATTGGACAAGAGGGCTGGGACCGAGTGGCAGTGGGTCCTGGAGGGCTAATTTCGCCACTACGGACAGATCATCCGCCAGAGGTGTCCGATTCGGCGTCCGCGCCCGGTCGGGCGCAGTCGTACGGATCGTCCAACCAGCCCTCGGGCAGCACCACCCGGTTGTTGCCGGCGGTACGCCCGCGCGGGCCGTCCGCACCGGCCGGCCAGGCCTGGGACTGCTCCACCAGGGCGAGGGTTTCGGCCAGTTCGGCCAGGGAGGAGGAGTTGGCGAGCTTCACCCGCAGCTCCGAGCCGACCGAGAAGCCCTTGGTGTACCAGGCGACGTGCTTGCGGAAGTCGATCACGCCGCGCGCCTCGTCCCCGATCCACTCGCCGAGCAGCTGCGCGTGCCGCACCATCGCCCGCGCCACGTAGCCGAAGTCCGGACGGGCGTAGTCGACCTCGCCCTCGAAGATCGAGACCAGGTCCCGGAACAGCCACGGCCGGCCCAGGCAGCCGCGGCCCACCACGACGCCGTCGCAGCCGGTCTCCCGCATCATCCGCAGCGCGTCGTCCGCCGACCAGATGTCCCCGTTGCCCAGCACCGGGACGTGCGCCGGAACGGACTCGCGCAGCCGGGCGATCGCCGACCAGTCGGCCGTCCCGCCGTAGTGCTGGGCGGCGGTGCGCCCGTGCAGGGCGATCGCGGCCACGCCCTCCTCGGCGCCGATCCGGCCGGCGTCCAGGTAGGTGAGGTGGTCGTCGTCGATGCCCTTGCGCATCTTCATGGTGACCGGCAGGTCGCCCGCGTTGGCCACGGCCTCGCGCAGGATCTCGCGCAGCAGGTTGCGCTTGTACGGCAGCGCCGAGCCGCCGCCCTTGCGGGTCACCTTGGGAACGGGGCAGCCGAAGTTGAGGTCGATGTGGTCGGCCAGGCCCTCGTCCGCGATCATCCGGGCGGCCTTGCCGACCGTCACCGGGTCCACGCCGTACAGCTGGATCGAGCGCGGCTTCTCGCTGGCGTCGAACTTGATCAGCTGCATGGTCTTGGCGTTGCGCTCGACCAGGGCCCGGGTGGTGATCATCTCGGAGACGTACAGGCCCTTGCCGCCGCTCTGCTCGCGGCAGAGGGTGCGGAACGGCGCGTTGGTGATGCCGGCCATCGGCGCCAGCACGACGGGCGGCCACACCCGGATCGGGCCGATGTCCAGCGGCGCGAACTCGGCGTCGGGCGCGGTGGGTGCGGGCGTGGCTGTCATGCGCGGCTGACCTCGGGGCAGGGGAACGGGACTCTCCATTGTCCCCCACCCGGGTCAGCCCCTGTTTCCGGGCCGCTCCGGGCCTCCCCGGACCGCTCCGGGCCGCTCCGGGCCGCCTCGGACCGCTCCGGGCCTTTTCTAGGCCGGGTCGATCGTGATCGAGCCCGAGGTGACCGAGCCGTGGATCCGGTTCGGGCTGGCCGGGTCCGCCAGGCTCGGGTCGATGTGGCGGCTGCCGCTGCCGACCTCGCCGCTGAAGGCGTAGTGGGAGTCCTGCGGCAGGGTCAGCTTCACCGAGCCGGACGTGCTCTTGGTGTCCACCGACCGCGGCGCCTTGGAGAAGGCCAGGTCGACCGCCCCCGAGGTGGTCTCCGCGTACACCTGCTCCGAGCTCAGGTCGGTGCCCTGCACCATCCCGGAGGTGGCGTGCGCGTACACCTGCCCGGACGTGCCGATCAGTTTCAGCTCGCCCGAGGTGAGGTCCATCCGGACGCCGCCGCTCAGGCCGTCCACCTCGACGCTGCCCGAGCTCACCTGCCCCGACACGTCGGTACCGGCCGGCACCTCCAGCTCGATCTGGGCACCGCAGCCGAAGTCGGCGAACGGCAGGACCTTCCGGCACTCCATGCCGACCGTGAGCACGTCGCCGTCGAAGGTGGTCGACACCGACGGCTTGCGCACCATCCAGTCCAGGTTCTGCCGGACCACCACCCGGCCTTCCCGGCCCGCCCTGATCCGCACCGAGGCGCTGCCGGTGTCCAGCCGGAGCTTGTGGATGACGACGTTGTACGGCTGCATCGAGGTCGTCTGCTGCTGCACCACCATCGCCCAGGTCTGCATCCCGGCGCCGATCATGACGACCGCGATCGCGAGCGCCCCGGTGGTGCGCCAGGCCTTCCGCCCCCACGCCTTCGTCGGTCCGCCCACGGCTACCCGACCTCCAGGAACCGCAGCACCGCCAGCACCCGGCGGTGGCTGTCGTCGGCCGGCGGCAGGTCGAGCTTGGTGAAGATCGAGTTGATGTGCTTGGCCACCGCGCTGTCGCTGACCACCAGGGCGGCCGCGATCGCGGCGTTGGAGCGGCCCTCCGCCATCAGGCCGAGCACGTCCCGCTCGCGCGGGGTCAGCTTCTCCAGCGGGTCCCGGTGGCGGCGCACCAGCAGCTGGGCCACCACCTCCGGGTCCAGCGCGGTGCCGCCCGCGGCGACCCGCTGCAGCGCCTCCACGAAGTCGTCCACGTTGGCCACCCGCTGCTTGAGCAGGTAGCCGACGCCGCTGGTGTTGGTGGCCAGCAGGTCGGCGGCGTAGCGCTCCTCCACGTACTGGGAGAGCAGCAGCACGGCGACGTCCGGCCACTGCCGGCGGATCATCAGCGCGGCCTTCACGCCCTCGTCGGTGAAGTCCGGAGGCATCCGGACGTCCGCCACCACCACCTTCGGGCGGTGCTCCTCGACGGCCGCCAGCAACTCGGTGGCGTCCCCGACGGCGGCTACGACCTCGAAGCCCACCGCCTCCAGGACCTTGACCAGGCCGACCCTCAGCAGGACCGAGTCCTCGGCGATCACAGCGCGCACGGCAACTCCACGGTGATGGTGGTGGGGCCCCCGAGGGGGCTGAGAACGGACAGTGTGCCGTCGACCGAGGCGGCGCGCTTGCGCAGGCCGGTCAGCCCGGTGCCGCGCGAGGCGTCCGCGCCGCCCACACCGTCGTCGCTGATGACCAGGCGCAGCCGGCCGCCGACCGTCCGCACCGAGAGGTCGACCCGCTGGGCGCGGGCGTGCTTGGCCACGTTGGTCAGGGCCTCGGAGACGGTGAAGTAGGCGACCGCCTCGACGGTCGGGGCGACCGGCTCGGCGAGGTGCACGTCCAGGCGCACCGGCAGCGGGGCGCGGGCCGCGATGCCGGACAGCGCCGCGTCCAGGCCGCGGTCCTCCAGGACCGCCGGGTGCAGGCCGCGGACGAGGTCGCGCAGCTCGTCGATGGCCGCCTGCGCCTCCTCGTGCGCGTCCACGATCACCTGCATGACCTCGGGCGGGACGTCCTTGAGGGTGCGCCGGGCCAGGCCCAGGTTCATCGCGAGGGAGGTCAGACGCTGCTGGGCGCCGTCGTGCAGGTCCCGCTCGATCCGGCGGCGCTCGGCGTCCACCACGTCGACCAGCCCGGCCCGGCTCTCGGCGATCTCCTCGACCCGCCGCTCCAGCGCCTCCGCCCGGTTGGGGCCGAGCAGCAGCTGGGCCGTGCGCACCTCCAGCCAGGCCGCCAGCGCCGCCAGCCAGGGCATCACGGCCAGCAGCAGCACCCCGGCGACCGTGATCACCACGTCCAGCCCGGCCAGCTCCGAGCGCAGCGGGCTGCCGACGGGCATCAGCCAGACCCAGCCGTACACGCTGGCCATCACCACGCCGGCGCCCCAGGCGTACAGCACCACCAGCGCGCCCGCCGCCAGCAGCGGGCCGGCCAGCAGGTGGTGGACGGCCTGGCGCCAGGTCAGCCCCAGCAGCAGCCGGCCCGGCAGCCAGGCCCACGGCTCGCCCGGACGCGGCGGCGACACCTCCACCCCGCGCAGGGCGCGCAGCCGGCCGCGCTGGGCGGCGGTGAGCGGGCGGGTGCAGATGAGGACCAGGGCCGTCATCGGGAAGAGCAGCTTGGACTCGGTGACGGCCAGCCAGACCGGCAGGGCCAGCGGGAGGCCGGCGGCTATGAAACGGGTGTCCCGCCAGGCCTCGGGCGACCACGGGGGGCGCCGAAGGCTCCTGACGAGCGCTCGGCGCAACGTGGTGGAGGGCATGACCGACAGCGTAGGGCGCGATGATCAACGGCCGCCATGAAGGGGGGCTCACGGTCGGGGTGTATCTAGGTACACCCCGGATTCGGAGCACGGCACCACCGACAGCGGCCCATGATCGACGGGAAGCTGGACGGCATGACGAGCACCGCATCGCACTCCGCCACCCCGCCACACCGGCGGCCCGTCCCCGGGAGCCACGGGGGTGTTCCCGGGGACGCGCTCCGCCGGACGGCGGGGCCGGAGGGGACGCTGCCGGTCGGGGCCGGGCCCTGGTCGGTCCGCAGCCTGGTGGGCCGCCGCGGCCGGGCCGCGCTGGAGGTGTACCAGGACGGCGAGTTGGCCGATGTCCTGGTCGCCGCCCGGCTCACCCCGCAGCTGCTGCGCGGTGCTCGTCGCAGCCCGGCCGGCGGGCGGGCGCGCCACGTGCTCGCCTGGGGCCGGCTGGCGGCCGACGGCAGCGCGCCCACGGTGGCGTTCACCGCCGGGCGGCTGGCCGGGCCTTTCCGGTCCGGGCGGTCGTTCGGGTTCGCACGGCCGCTCGGGTCCGGGCGGTCGTTCCGGTCCGTGCGGTCGCTCCGGTCCGTGCGGTCGCTCCGGTCCGTGCGGTCGCTCTGGTCCGTGCGGTCGCTCTGGCCGGCCGGGCCGTTCCGGTTCGAGCGGCCGGCCGTCGGCGCCGAGGTGGTCGCGGTCGCCGGGCGGTTCTGGCTCGCCTGGGCCGAGGGCCCGTACACCGGGGTGCTGGTCCGGCACCCCGGCGGGGACACCACCGAGCGGCAGCCGCTGGAGCGGGTGCGGCGCCGAGGCGAGGCCGCGATCGCCGGCGAGGCCTCGGTCGCCGGAGGGGCCGCATGAGCACCGCCGTCCTCGCCGGCCGCCCGGCCGCCGCCCTCGTCCTGCCCGCCCGCTTCGAGCGGGTACCCGTCATGGCCGCCGTCGCGCTGCTGCCCTGGCTCGCGGTCCTCGCCGCCTGCCACGAGACCCCGTGGGTGGTGCTCGACCTGCTGGAGTTCTCCGCGCTGCTCTCGCTCGACGCCCTGCTGCGGCGGCGCAACGCCGCCGCCGGCTGGGCCGGCGGCGCGGTGGCCCTGCTGCTCGCGGGGGACGCGCTGGCCGACATCGCCTGCGCCGGCCCGGGCCACGCGGTGCTCGCCGCCCTGGTGATGGCACTCGGCGTCGAACTGCCGCTCGCGGCGGTGTGCGTGCTGCTCGGGCGTGCCGTCCTCGCCACCCGCTAGAAGCCGTCGGGAGGGGCTAGAAGCTGGGCAGCTGGTCCATCAGCGCGCGGGTCTCCTCGTCCAGCGGGGTGTACGTGATCATCCGCGTCCCGAGTCGGGGGCCGAGCCAGAAGTTGGTGTACTCGCAGCGCAGCAGCCCGACGCCCGGCACCTGGAACCGCTTGATCCCGTTGCTCGGCCCCATCACCTCGTGCCGCTGCCAGACCTCCGCGAAGTCCGGCGAGGTCTTGAGCAGCCGGGCCAGCAGCGCCTTCCAGGCGGGCTCCGCGCTGTGGTCGGCCATCGCGGCGCGGAACCGGGCCACCATGCCGAGGCGTTCGGTCCGGTAGTCGATCAGCACCTCGCGGAACCGCGAGGGGGCGAACGCCAGCCACATCAAGTTGCGGTCCTCGGGCGGAAGTTCGCTGAGATCGCCGACGATCGCGGTGTACTGGGCGTTGTACGCGAGCACGTCGTAGCGGGTGTTGACCGCCACGGCCGGGTACGGCGCCATCTGCTCCAGCACCAGCCGCACGCTCGGGGTGACCGAGGGGCACTCCTTCACCGGCGCCGGATCCTCCGCGCCGGCCAGGGTGAACAGGTGCGCGCGCTCGCTCGGGTCCAGCAGCAGGGCGCGGGAGACCGCGTCCAGTACCTGGGTGGACACCTGGATGTCGCGCCCCTGCTCCAACCACGTGTACCAGGTCACCCCGACGGCGGCGAGCTGCGCGACCTCCTCGCGGCGCAGCCCCGGCGTGCGGCGGCGGCCGGTCGGGGGCAGGCCCACCTGGTCGGGTGCGATCCGCTCGCGGCGGCTGCGCAGGAAGGCCGCCAGGTCGTGCCGGCGGGCGTCGTCGGGGGCGGTCCGGGCTTGCGTCGCCGGGGCGGTCCGGGCTTGCGCGACCGAGGCGGACCGGGCTTGCGCGGCCGGGGTGGTGAGGCTCATGGTTCCTAGCATGCGCCAGCCCGGAGCCTGTTGCCAGGTACTTCTTATACCTGGATAACCACACTCTGGTACCAGGGTACGGCCAGGCGGATCGTAGGACCCGTGACCCAACAACTCGCCGTCGCCCCCGACCCGGTCCGCGCCGCCACCACCCCCGGCACCGCGACCGCGGCCGCCGCCCGCACCGCCGCCCCCTCCCTCGGCACCGCCGGGCTGGTCACCGTCCTGCTCGGGGCCTTCCTGCCGATGCTCGACTTCTTCATCGTGAACGTCGCCCTGCCCACCATCGACCACGACCTGGCCGCCGGGCCCGCCGTCCTCGAACTCGTCGCCGCCGGCTACGGCATCGCCTTCGCCGTCCTGCTCGTCCTCGGCGGGCGCCTCGGCGACATCTTCGGCCGCCGCCGGCTCTTCGTCGTCGGCGCCGCCACCTTCGCCCTCACCTCGCTCGCCTGCGGCCTCGCCCCCGGCGCCTGGACCCTGGTCGCCGCCCGCGCCGCCCAGGGCGCCTCGGCCGCGCTGCTGATCCCGCAGGTCCTCGGCACCATCACCGCCGCCACCGACGGCGCCCGGCGCGGCCGCGCCCTCAGCATCTACGGCGCCGTCGGCGGCATCTCCGTGGTCATCGGGCAGGTGCTCGGCGGCATGCTCGTCGCCGCCGACCTGTTCGGCACCGGCTGGCGCTCCGTCTTCCTGCTCAACGTGCCGTTCGCGCTGCTCGCCCTGGTCCTCGCCGTCCGCTACGTCCCGGAGAGCCGGGCCACCCAGGCCGCCCGCGTCGACGTGCCCGGCACCGTCCTGCTCACCGCCTCGCTGCTCGCCCTGCTCGTCCCCCTGATGGAGGGCCGCGCCGCCGGCTGGCCGCTCTGGTCCTGGGTGCTGCTCGCACTGTTCCCCGTCCTCGCCGCCGCCTTCGTCCTGGTCGAACGCCGGGCGGAGCAGCGCGGCGCCACCCCGCTGGTGCCGCCGTCCCTGCTGCGCATCCCCGAGATGCGGCGCGGCCTCGGCATCGCCCTGCCCTACTTCGCCGGCTTCGGCGGCTTCATGTTCGTCATCGCCGTCGCCCTCCAGCAGGGCCTGCACCTCGGCCCGGTCGCGGCCGGCTGGGCGCTCGTCCCGATGGCCGTCGGCTACTTCACCGCCTCGCTCTCCGGCCCCCGCCTGATCGGCCGCTACGGCAGCCGGGTACTGAGCGCGGGCGCCGTCATCCAGGCCGCGGGCCTGGCCACCCTCGCCGTCACCGTCCTCGCCGACTGGTCGCACTTCTCCCCGCTGCGGATGGCGCCCGGCGTCGCCCTCGCCGGCATCGGACAAGGCCTGATCGGCACCCCGCTGTTCCGCGTCGTCCTCGCCAAGGTGCCCGCCGCCCGGGCCGGCGTCGGCAGCGGCGTCCTGGCCACCGGCCAGCAGTCCAGCCTCGCCCTCGGCGTCGCCACCCTCGGCACCCTCTACCTGTCGCTCTCCCCCAGCCTCGGCATGGACCGCGCCCTCGCCCTCTGCCTGGGCCTTCAGCTCATCGGCTCCTTCGTCATCCTGTACCTGACCACCCGCCTCCCCCGCTCCATCGGCTGAGCCCCCCCGGCCCCGGGCCACGGCAACGGCCCCGCGATCGACACCCGATCGCGGGGCCGCCGGCACGTCGCGGAGCGTGAGCAACGGCGAGTCGGCGGGCCGGTCCGGGGACCGGTCAGCGGGCCGGTCAGCGGCCGATGAAGTTCTTGTCGATGAGCAGTTGCAGGACGTCGGTGTGGAAGTCGGGGAAGTCCATCGGGACGATGCCGAAGTGGGCGGGCTGCTGGCGGCGGGCGTTCAGGTAGTCGCGGACGGGGGGCACGATGGCGGACGCGTTGACCTTGGGCCAGCCGCCGTTGGCGTAGCTGGTGAAGTTCACGTACATCCGCGGGGAGCCCTGGTCGAGGAAGGCGCGGTCGAACCAGTCGGTGACGGCCTTGGACTTGGCGGCGAGGCTGATGCCCTGGAAGGTGTCCTGGGTGGCGAACCAGGTGTTGGTGGCGCTCGACCACTGGATGACGGACCAGGGGTTGGCGAAGTCGGCGGCGAGGACGACGCGGCCGCGGGCCTGGCCGAGGGTGGGCCACCAGGGGTTGGTCCAGAACAGGCCCCGGTAGCCGAGGCCGTCCAGGTAGTGGTTGATCCGGCGCTGGAACTCGGTGTCGTCGAGCCGGTTCCCGCCCGCGTACTCGTTCCTGACGCGCATGACGAGGCCCTCGCCCGGGTTGGCGGCGAGGAAGGCGCGGCACTGGTCGAGGACGTCCTGGAGGCGGACGTACTGGTAGTTGTCGCTGTGGTAGATGCCGAGTTCGTCGGCCGTCCCGGCGAGCCCGTTGCAGCGGATGTCGAGGAAGCGGATACCGCGCTGGAGCTGCTCGGGCAGGCCCCAGTTCTGGGTGTGGGACCACTCGGTGCCGTGCAGCGGGTCGGTGCAGCAGGAGTCGTGGGTGCCGGGGATCGTCAGGGCGGTCAGCGGCGTGGCGTCGTCCAGGGCGCTCATCCAGGCGGACGGACTGACGGCTGTGGCCGCGGCTGCGGCTGCGGCTGCCGCCGCGTCCGGGCTGAACGCGGCGGCGGCCAGGAGGGCGCCACCGGCACCGGCTCCCCAGCGCAGGACGTCACGACGGGTGGGGCTCATGCGGGCTCCTCACATCGACCTCTGGAAGGGGGAATTGTCATGCCCCCTCCCGGATCTGCTCGATGGGGCGGGCCCCGAAACCCGTGGCGCCCGGCGCAGGAAGTCGGCCTGGTCGACTTCTCCTGCGGCGGGTCGGGTGGAATTGACCCTTCCGTGGAGATGGTTCGTCATGGGACGATCCAGGCCCGGGGGAAAGGTGAGACCTCATGACCTTCGTCATCGCGTTCCTGGTCGCACTCGTGGCCACCATCATCGGCACGACCGTCTTCCTGGGCCGCCGGGAGCGCGCCCGCAGCGGCCACTCGGACGACACCGAGGGGCTGCTGATCGAACACCAGCGAACCGCGCACGCCGCCCAACTGCGCGGAACCTACTCCAGCCTGGCCGTCCACCACGGCACCGGACTGATCACCGACGACCTGCACAAGCACTACTCCTAGGCCTCGGCGCACGACGGGAGTGCGGCAGGAGTGTCCTCGTAGTCACGCCTGGCCATGCGGGATGCCTCCGGCGGTAACGGCGGCCTTGGGCGCGGGGGCCCAAGGCCGCGAGATCAGATGGTGGCGCCGAACTCGCCCGCCCGAACGGCGGTTACGAAGGACTGCCAGGCAGCAGGGGGACCTTCAAGGTAGGTCATCGGGGGCGCCTCTGCGAAAGTCATCAGCGAGAGCATCCCTTCGAGGAGCGCATGAGCGCGCTCGAAAGTCGTGGGTGCGAACGGGAAGTTGATCACCGTGCGGCTCGACAGCTGGCTCACCCCGTGACGGCCGCCACTCCCACCGCCCCCGACGCCGCTCTCGTCCACGACAGCTACACCGGGCGACTCGGCGTCGCCATGGACCACGTCGCCGGCCTCCTCCACCTCCGCCCCCCGGGGCGGCGTCGAGTGGACGGCCCGGCCCGAGGACATCGGCCCGCCGCCCCCGCAGAACTCGTGACGCTACCGCCCCGCCCCCGCCCCGCCCTGGTCGCCGCCGCAGCGTTCTCCATCGCGACCGGGGCGGGCGCAGGGGTACTCGCCTCCCGCTCGCTTCGCCACGGCGACCCCGGCATGGCGAACCTCTTCCTCCTCCTCGTACTCTGCGTTGTCACCGTGCTGGTCAACTCCGCACTCAGCAGGGCGATCCAGCGCAGACGCACACGCCCGCCCCAGGAAGGAGAACCGTGACCCCGGACACCGCAGCAGCCCACCGCGCGCTCGCCGACCGGCTTGAGGCGGGCGGCGCCCTGACCAGCCCGGCGCTGCGGGCGGCCGTGGAGGCCGTCCCCCGGGAGCCGTTCCTGCGCCCCGGGGTGTTCGTGTCCACCGGCAGGCGCCGCTGGCGGCCGGTGACGGAGCTCGGCGCCGATCCGACAGAGTGGGTCGAACTCGCTTACAGCAACCGGTCGTTGGTCACCCAGCTGAACGGCCATCTGACCGCCGACCAGGTCTCCGCGCCCGTCCGGGGCTTCCCCACCGCCTCCACCACCGCCCCGGCCGCCACCGTCCGCATGATCGACGCCCTGGGCGCCGAGGACGGGCACACCGCGTTGGAGATCGGCACCGGCACGGGCTACTCGACGGCCCTGCTCCGCCACCTCCTCGGCGAGCGCAACGTCGGCACCGTCGAGGCCGACCCGAAAGTCACGTACGACCGGGTGGTCGCCACCCACGCGGTGCGCCGCATCCCCTACGCCTGGGTGCAGCGGGCCAAGCCCGGCGGCACGATCCTGGCCACGGTCGGCACCTGGCCCGAGGGCGCCGGCCTGGCCAGGGTCACCGTCGCCGCCGACGGCACCGCCGACGGCCGGTTCATCGGCCGTTCCACCCTCCCTCCCGTCCGCCCCGAGCCCCCGACGGCCCGGGTCGGGGGCCTCGCGGCCCGGGCGGAGGCGGCCGCACCGAAGCGGCTGGCGCATGTCTCCCCCACCCTCCTCAACGAACCGACGCCGGCCTTCCTCGCCCAACTTGCCTTTCCCGGCGCCAAGTTCACCGTATCGATCGGGGAGGATCTGGAGTCGATCCACTACCTGGCCACCCCCGAATCCGCCGCCGAGGTCGCCGACGACACCTACGGCTGGACGGTCCACCAATACGGCCCGGTCCCGCTCTGGGACGAGGTCGAGCGCATCCTCACCGCCTGGCAGGAGGCCGGACGCCCCGACCTCACCGCCGTCCGCCTGCGGATCACCGACCGGGCGACCCACTACTGGATCGACGGCCACCCCGCCCTCCGCTGGGAGCACGCCGCCATCTGACAGATCGACAGAACACCTCCGGGAATGGGGCGATCTCGGGACGGCGGGGCCGACCGATGGAATGCTGTGGCCCAGTCCGACCACCACAACCACCCGGGGAGTCACCCATGCCGCTGTTCGGCAGCCGCAAGAACCTTCCGAGGCCGCTGTGCGACGAGCACGGCCCGTGCCAGGCGCTGGCGAAGATCTCGGTCTTCGAGGTCCGGGACCGACTGCGGCTCCTGATCACCAGGAGCCGCGGCCTGGGGCCCGATCCGATGGCGCGGCAGATCGACGACGAGTTGTCGGTCGTCCTCTGCGTGGACGCCGGCAAGCGGGCCGGAAAGACCGAGGCCCTGTCGATAGCCGAACACGCCGCCGACCAGTGGAGCATCAGCCGGGCCGAGCTGTGGGAGCGGACCTTCGCGAACCTGGCCACCGAACAGCTCAACCGGCAGGTCTTCGACGCGTCCAACGGCGACACCATCCACACCGTCAACGGCATGGGCGCCTGGCCCGGAGCCGCCCACGCGCTGCGCCTGGAGAACGCCCTGGGAGGGGGCATCGAGCTGCCCAACGGCGCCCTGGTCGCCCTGCCGACGAACAACACACTCTGCGCGGTGCCGATCCGCACCAGCCTGTCGCTGAACGCCATCCGCTTCCTGATCGACCTGTCGAAGGAGCTCGCGGCCGGCGACCCGGCGCCGCTGACCCCGTCGCTCTTCTGGTACCGGGACGGCTGGATCGAGAACCTCAACGTCGGCTCGGACGGCATGATGCGGGTGTCGCCCCGCTTCCGGGACATGGCGAACGCGCTGCCCGCCGACTGACCCGACCGGCCACCGAAAACCCGCTGGCCCGACGGCCCCCTTTGCGTCAGAATGACGATATGAGCGAGATGCGAGTGGAGGACCCTGCCGACGTCCGTAGCCGGGCGGAGCTGGCGGCGCTGACGGCCACCGGGGTGCGGCCGAAGTGGCTGATGTTCTGGGGGCACACCGAGCGGAAGGGCGGGGGGACGCGGCGGGAGTGCCTGAGCCAGTGGTGGCCCGGGCAGTTCACCGTCGACGGGGTGGCGTACGCGTCCGCCGAGCACTGGATGATGGCGGGCAAGGCCCGGATGTTCGGGGACGAGGCCATCGAGCAGCGGGTGCTGGCGGCCCACACGCCGGCCGAGGCGAAGAAGCTGGGGCGGCTGGTCAAGGGGTTCGACGACGAGGCCTGGACGGCCGGCCGGTTCGAGCTGGTCGTCGAGGGGAACGTCGCGAAGTTCGGGCAGGACGAGGCGCTGCGCGCCTACCTGCTGGGCACCGGCGACCGCGTCCTGGTCGAGGCCAGCCCGGTGGACCGGATCTGGGGCATCGGGCTCGCGGCCGACGACATCCGCGCGGAACGGCCGGACGAGTGGCGGGGGTTGAACCTGCTCGGCTTCGCCCTGATGGAGGCGCGGGCACGGCTCGCCGCATGAGGGCGGTCGGCCCGGTGCTGGACGGCACGGTGGTGGTGTCGGCCGCCGCCGCGCTGGCCCTGGCGCCCGGGGTGTGGCGGCGGGAGGTCCGGCCGGGGCACGGGGGGCGTTTCGGCCCGGAGGTGGCGCTGGCGCTGGTCGTGGCGCTCGTCTACCTGAACCAGGTGCTGTTCGCCGTGTACGTGCAGCGGGTGCGGGACGGGAGTACGGCGTTCGTCGCCCGCTACCTGCCGCCCGGGTGGTTCGACGTGCCGCGCGGCAACCCGGCGATCGACTGGCTGGCGGCGCACTTCCCCGCGCCCGAGCTGCTCGCGCCCACCGTGCTCCGCGTCCAGGCGTTCCTCGAACTCCCGCTGGTGCTCCTGGCGTTCGCCGCCGTGCTGCGACGCCTGGACCACGGCCTCTACGTCCGGGCGATGCGCTCGCCGCTGACCGGGCTCGCCGCCGTCTCCTATACGGTGGCGTTCTGCGCGGTGGAGTGGGACCTGCGGAATCCGTACACGGTGGACGACATCGTGCTGCGGACGGTGTCCGCGCTCGTCACACCACCGCTGCTCGTCTGGCTGGCCTCCCGCGAACGGGCCCGGCCACCCCGCGGCCCGGTGCTGTTCACGCTCGACCTGTGGGCGTTCGGCACGCTGATGCTGACGCTGTACGACACCGCGCTGCTGTACAACCTGGCCCGACTCGGCGACCATCTCGCCGGCGCGCTGGCCGCGTTGGCGGTCCTGGCCGCCACCCGGTTCGTGCCGTGGAGCGGCGGTCCGGCCGGCCCGCACACCACCGCGTTGACCGGCACGCTCGGGCGGGCCCTCGTCCTGTTCTTCGTCCCCGCGCTGGCCGTCCGCTACGGCGTCTCCTTCGGAACCCCCGAACTGGCGGCCGTCGCGGGGCTCGTGGTGCTCCTGCCGGCGGTGCGGACGGTCCGTCTGATCCCCGCCGCCCTGGTCGGGGCGGCCGTCGGCTGCGCCGTCGCCGTGGTCGCACCCGGCTCGTACTACGAGGCGACCCTGCTGCGGAGCGCGACCGGCGCACTTCTTGCAACGACCGCCGTCTGCGCGCTCCTTGACACCAGTCGCGCACGACTGGACGTGCTCCCTTAACTCCCCCGCCATATAGCGACGCCAGGATGTCCCGCAGTCAGGGGAGAGATGGACGGGGTGGGGCGATCATGCGCATGCGGCCGACGGCACAATCCGCGGGCCAGGACCCGGAGGGCGAGCAGCAGGCGTACGAACTCCGGGCGGAACTGGACGAGTTACTCCGCGCGAGCCGCTACGCGAGCCAGCGGGAGCGGCGGTTGAACGAGGCGATCCGGGCGGCGCCGGGCCGCCAGCGGCCGGACGGGGACCTGCTGCGGCAGTTGGCGCAGGCGCGCACGCTGCGCGAGGGCCTGGGCGCCCGCTGCCTCCAACTGAGCGATCGGCTGGAGGCGTTGGAGAACCGGCTGAGGAGCCGACCGCCGGAGCCGCAACCGGCCCAGGCCCCGCCGCCCCAGGCCCGGCCCGCCCGCCCCGACATCGGCGCCCTCGCCGAGCGGGTGGCGGCCCTGCACCGTGCCGGCGCCTTCGCCGAGGCGACGGAGCTGCTGTCCCGGGCGGCCACCGGCCTCGATCCGGCGGACGCCGCTCTGCTGGTCGGCATGCTCTCCCGGCGCGGTCCGACGGGCGCGTCCCTGCACCTGGCCAGGAGCGCCGCGCAGTGCGCGCCGGAGCAGGCGGTGGCGATGCTGGCGGAGTTGCGCGAGCTGGGGCTGGCGGAGGAGGCGGCGGAGCTGTTCCACGCGTTCTGGGGCTATCCGGCGTCGGCGCTGCCCGCCCTGCTGGCCGCGCTGGAGCGGGCCGGGCAGGGCGCGGACGGCGCGACGCTGCTGTGGGAGTGGGGTTCGGCGCCGACGCCGGAGCTGACGGCGCTGGCGACCGGCCTGCGCCGTACGGGCCGGCACGCCGACGTACGGACGCTGCTGCGCCAGGCGGCCGGCCGGCCGACGGCGGAGCTGGCCGCGCTGGCGACGGAGCTGCCGGCCGAGCTCGCGACCGTCCTGCTGTACGAGCTGGCGGCGCTGCGCCCGCCGGTGGAGCTGGTCAAGCTGGCGGCCGCGTTGGACACCAGCCCGGAGCTGTACGGGCGGTTGCTCGCCGCGCTGCTCGCCGACGGCGCCCGGCACCGGACGACGCTGGCCGCCCTGCGCAGCGCCGGCCTGCCGACCGAACCGGCCGCGGCCCCCCGTTCCCGCTGGGGCAGACGGTAGGACCGCAGACGGGGAAATGGAACGCAGGAGCCCCCGCCCGCCCCGGACGGACCGGGGCGAACGAGGGCTCCAGAAGGGCGGAGCGGGCTCAGCAGCCGATCAGTCGCGCGCCCAGGTACGCCTTGACCTGGTCGAGCGAGACGCGCTCCTGCGACATGGTGTCGCGGTCGCGGACGGTCACCGCGTTGTCCTCAAGGGTGTCGAAGTCGACGGTGACGCAGAACGGCGTGCCGATCTCGTCCTGGCGGCGGTAGCGCTTGCCGATGGCGCCGGCGTCGTCGAACTCGACGTTCCACGCGGTGCGCAGGTCGGCGGCGAGGCCGCGGGCCTTCGGGGAGAGGTCGGCGTTGCGCGACAGCGGCAGGACGGCGACCTTGACCGGGGCCAGGCGCGGGTCGAGCCGCATGCCGACGCGCTTCTCCATGACGCCCTTGGCGTTGGGCGCCTCGTCCTCGAAGTAGGCGTCGATCAGGAAGGCCAGCATGGCGCGGTTGAGGCCGGCCGCCGGCTCGATGACGTACGGGAAGTACCGCTCGCCGCTCTCCTGGTCGAAGTACTTGAGGTCCTGGCCGGACGCCTCGCTGTGCACCCGCAGGTCGTAGTCGGTGCGGTTGGCGACGCCCTCCAGCTCGGAGTACTCGCTGCCGCCGAAGTTGAAGCGGTACTCGATGTCCACCGTGCGCTTGGCGTAGTGGGAGAGCTTCTCCTTCGGGTGCTCGAAGAAGCGCATGTTCTCGGTGCGCAGGCCGAGGTCGACGTACCAGTCCCAGCGCTGCTGGAGCCAGTACTCGTGCCACTGCTCGTCCTCGCCCGGCTTGACGAAGAACTCCATCTCCATCTGCTCGAACTCGCGGGTGCGGAAGATGAAGTTGCCGGGGGTGATCTCGTTGCGGAAGCTCTTGCCGGTCTGGGCGATGCCGAACGGCGGCTTCTTGCGCGACGTGGTCTGGACGGCCTTGAAGTTGGTGAAGATGCCCTGGGCGGTCTCGGGCCGCAGGAAGGCCAGGCCGCTGGCCTCCTCGGTGACGCCGAGGTGGGTCTTCAGCATGCCCGAGAAGTCCTTGGGCTCGGTGAACTGGCCCTTGGTGCCGCAGTCGGGGCAGTTGACGTCCTTGAGGCCGTTCGGCGGCGGGAAGCCGTGCTTGGCCTCGTACTTCTCCTCCAGGTGGTCGGCCCGGTGGCGCTTGTGGCAGGAGAGGCACTCGGTCAGCGGGTCGTTGAAGGTGGCGACGTGGCCGGAGGCCTCCCACACCTCGCGCGCGAGGATCACCGACGAGTCGAGTCCCACGACGTCCTCACGGGCCTGGACCATCGCGCGCCACCACTGGCGCTTGATGTTCTCCTTGAGTTCGACGCCCAGCGGCCCGTAGTCCCAGGCGGCACGCGTGCCGCCGTAGATCTCGCTGCAGGGGTAGACGAAGCCACGGCGCTTGCTCAGGCTGACGATCGTGTCGATCTTGTCGGCGGCCACAGTGCTCTCTTCAGTACGTACGGCACGGTCAGGGCACGGCTGGTTGCGCGTACCCGAATACCTCAGGTTACCGGCCATACGGGTACGGGGTTCAAATCGGTATCGTCCGGCCCCTCCCAGCCACGGCCACCTGCCGTTCACCCGTCCGAGTGAGTTGACAATCATTTCCAGATAAGATGAGAATGATTGTCATGATGATCGGACGACGTACCCGCAGCTCGATAGCCATCGCCGCCACCGCCCTCACCGCCTCCCTCGTCCTGACCGCCTGCGGTGGCAGCAGCAGCGCCCAGAGCGCCGACGGCAAGCTGAAGGTCGTCGCCTCCTTCTACCCGATGGAGTACCTGGCCCAGCAGATCGGCAAGGACCACGTCGCGGTCACCGACCTCACCGCGGCCGGCGTCGAGCCGCACGACCTGGAGCTCACCGCCAAGCAGGTCGCCACCGTCCAGAAGTCCGACGCGATCATCTACCTCAAGGGCCTGCAGCCCACCGTCGACCAGGCCGTCGGCCAGTCCTCGGCCAAGTACAAGATCGACGCCACCGCCGCCAGCCCGCTGGTCGACCACCACCTCGACGAGGGCACCGAGGCCGACGGCCACCAGCACGACGGCCCGGCCGGCGACCCGCACATCTGGCTCGACCCGACCCGCTACGCGGCGATCGCCAAGAGCGTCGGCGACGGGTTCGCCAAGGCCGACCCGGCCCACGCCGACGACTACCGCAAGAACACCGACGACCTGGTCGGCCGGCTGACCACGCTGGACCAGGAGTTCCGGGACGGCCTGAAGGACGCCAAGTCCAGGACCTTCGTCACCAGCCACGCCGCCTTCGGCTACCTCGCCGACCACTACGGCCTCACCCAGGTCGCCATCAACGGCGTCGACCCCGAGTCCGAGCCCACCCCGGCCCGCCTCGCCGACGTGCAGAAGGCCGCCAAGGACAACGGCGTCACCACGATCTTCTTCGAGACCCTGGTCAGCCCCAAGCTCGCCGACACCGTCGCCAAGGACCTCGGCCTCAAGACCGCCGTGCTGGACCCGCTGGAGGGCGTCAAGGACCCGGGCAAGGAGGACTACCTCTCGGTCATGAAGCAGAACCTGGCCAACCTCCAGACCGCCCTCGGCGCCACCCCCGCCGCGACCGGCACCACTCCCACCGCGACCGGCACCCCCACCAGCTGACGGGACGACAGCACCATGACCCACCCGATACCCCCGGCCGTCCGCCTCCGCGACGCCGTCGCCTCCCGCGGCGGTCGGCCGGTGCTGCGCGGCGTCGACCTCACCGTCCAGCCCGGCGAGGTGGTCGCCCTGCTCGGCGCCAACGGCTCCGGCAAGTCCACCACCGTCAAGGCCGTCATCGGCTCCGTCCCGCTGGGGCAGGGCACGCTGGAGCTGTTCGGCATCCCGTACGCCGGCTTCCGCGCCTGGCACCGGATCGGGTACGTCCCGCAGCGCACCACCGCCGCCTCCGGCGTGCCGGCCACCGTGCGCGAAGTGGTCTCCACCGGGCGGCTGCCGCAGCACCGGCTGCTGCCGTTCCGCCGCCGGGACCGCGCGGCGGTCGACCGCGCGCTCGCCGCCGTCGGCATGCTGGAGCGGGCCGGGGACGGCGTCGCCGACCTGTCCGGCGGCCAGCAGCAGCGGGTGCTGATCGCCCGCGCCCTGGTCGGCACCCCCGACCTGCTGATCATGGACGAGCCGATGGCCGGCGTGGACGCCGCCAGCCAGCAGGTGCTCGCCGACACCCTGCGCGCCGAGGTCTCCCGCGGTGCCGCCGTCCTCCTCGTGCTGCACGAACTCGGGCCGCTGGAGCCGCTGATCGACCGCGCCGTGGTGCTGCGGGACGGCTGCGTCGCACACGACGGCCCGCCCGTGCCCAACACCGGACTGCACGCGCTGCCCGGCCACGACCACGTCCACCCGCACGCCGACCACACCCCGCCGAGGCTGCTGGCATGACCGAGATGCTCTCCTACGACTTCATGCAGCGCGCCCTGCTCGCCGCCGTCCTGGTCGGGATCACCGCCCCGGCCGTCGGCATCTACCTGGTGCAGCGCCGGCAGGCCCTGATGGGCGACGGCATGGGACACGTCGCGATGACCGGCGTCGGCCTCGGCTTCATCTTCCAGACCAGCCCGGTCTGGATGGCCGTGCTGGTCTGCGTGCTCGGCGCCGTCACGATGGAACTGGTCCGCTCGCGCGGCAACCAGCGCGGCGACATCGCCCTGGCGATGCTCTTCTACGGCGGCATGGCCTGCGGCAAGCTGCTCGTCTCGCTCTCCGCCCAGGCCGGCGCCGGCTCGCTGGAGAGCTACCTGTGGGGCTCCATCCTCACCGTCGCCCCGACCGACCTGATCACCATCGCGGTGCTCGGCGCGGTGGTCGTCGCGGTCACCGTCGGCCTGCGCCGGCAGCTCTTCGCGATCTGCCAGGACGAGGACTTCGCCCGGGTCACCGGCCTGCCGGTGCGCACGCTCAACCTGCTGCTCGCGGTGATGGCCGCCGTCACCGTCACCGTCGCGATGCGGGTGGTCGGACTGCTGCTGGTCAGCGCCCTGGTGGTGGTCCCGGTTGTCGCCGCCCAGCAGCTCACCCGGTCCTTCGCCGCCACCCAGGCGGCCTCGATCGCGCTCGGCGTGGTGGTCTCGCTGGCCGGCGTCACCGGCTCCTACCACCTCAACGTGCCCTCCGGCCCGGCCATCGTGCTGCTCGCCATCGCGGTCTTCGCGGTGTTCAGCCTGCTCGCCGCGCCGCTCGCCCGGCGGCGCCACCGCAGGGGCGTCGCGGACCCCGGACCGAAGGTCTGCGACGTCGCCCTGCCGGAACCCGTCCCGGGACAATCCCCGGGGCAATCCCCGAATCAGATCCCGGGACAGATCCCGGGGCAGATCCCGGGCCGCGGTTCCTCCGACGCGATCACTCCGGAGCGGGGTGCGGGGCTGGCACAATGAGGTGCGAGACGCCCACCACCCCAGGAGGACCCACGGTGACCACCGCAGGCCCGTCGCCGCGCGCCCGCTCGACCCGGCAACGTGCCGCCGTCTCGGCGGCCCTGGACGAGATCGAGGACTTCCGCAGCGCGCAGGAGCTCCACGACATGCTCAAGCACCGCGGGGACTCCGTCGGTCTGACCACGGTCTACCGCACCCTCCAGTCGCTCGCCGACGCCGGCGAGGTGGACGTGCTGCGCACCGCCGACGGCGAGGCCGTCTACCGCCGGTGCAGCAGCGGACACCACCACCACCTGGTGTGCCGGCACTGCGGCGCCACCGTCGAGGTGGAGGGCCCGGCGGTGGAGCGCTGGGCCAACGCGGTCGCCGCGGAGCACGGGTTCAGCGACATCGCGCACACCCTGGAGATCTTCGGCACCTGCGCGGAGTGCGCCAAGAAGGTCTGACCAGCGGAGCACCGGTACGGCGAAGGGCCCGTGGGAGCGATTCCCACGGGCCCTTCGCCGTACCGCCGCCGTACCGCGTCAGCGCTGGGTGGGCAGGTCCAGCGGCTCGGGCACCTCGTTCGGGATCGCCCCGCCGAAGCGGCGGTCGCGCCTCGCGTACTGCTCGCAGGCGCGCCACAGGTCGCGGCGGTCGAAGTCCGGCCAGAGCACGTCCTGGAACACGAACTCGGCGTACGCGGACTGCCAGAGCAGGAAGTTGGAGGTGCGCTGCTCGCCGCTGGGGCGCAGGAACAGGTCCACGTCCGGCATGTCCGGGTGGTACATGTACTTGGCGAGGGTCTTCTCGTTGACCTTCTTCGGGTCCAGCTTCCCGGCGGCGACGTCGGCCGCGAGGGCCGCCGCGGCGTCCGCGAGCTCGGCCCGGCCACCGTAGTTGACGCACATGTAGAGCGTGACGGCGTCGTTGTCCTTGGTCTGCTCCTCGGCGACCTGGAGCTCCTGGACGACGCTCTTCCACAGCTTGGGCATCCGGCCCGCCCAGCGGACCCGCACGCCCATCGCGTCCATCTCGTCGCGGCGGCGGTGGATGACGTCCCGGTTGAAGTTCATCAGGAACTTCACCTCGTCGGGCGAGCGCTTCCAGTTCTCGGTGGAGAACGCGTACAGCGAGATGTTCTTCACGCCGAGCTCGATCGCGCCCTTGAGGACGTCCAGCACGACGGACTCGCCGACCTTGTGGCCCTCGGTGCGGGGCAGTCCGCGCTCCTTGGCCCAGCGGCCGTTGCCGTCCATCACGATGGCGACGTGTTCGGGGACCAGCTCGCCGGGAATCTTCGGGGGCTGTGCGCCACTGGGGTGCGGGGTCGGGGGGAGGTACTCCCTCTGCTTGCCGCCGCCGAAGAGCCGTCGCGCTGCCATGTGCTCACTTCTCCACGTATCTCATCGAGCGGATGCCCCGCTCCAAATGCCACTGCAGATAGGCCGCGACCAGGCCGCTGCCCTCCCGCCAGTACCTCGGCTCGCAGGAATCGGCCGTCTGCCAGTCCCCTGACAGCAGCGCCCCGAGCAGTACCAGTGTCTCAGGGGAGGGTACGGCACATCCGGGCACTCGGCAGTCCGGGCAGAGGACCCCGCCTGCGGGAAGGGAGAAGAAACGGTTCGGCCCCTCCAGCCCGCATTTGGCGCAGTCCGTGAAGCTCGCGCCGTACCCGTTCACCGCGAGCGAGCGCAGCAGGAAGGCGTCCATCACCAGGTGCGACTCGTGCAGCCCGGCCGCCAGCGTGCGCAGGGCGCCCACCAGCAGCAGGTACTGCTGGACGGCCGGTTCGCCCTCGTTCTCGGCGAACCGCTCGGCCGTCTCCAGCATCGCCGTCCCGGCGGTGTAGCGGCCGTAGTCGGTGACGATCGAACCGCCGTACGGCGCGATCGTCTCCACCTGGGTGCACAGCGGCAACCCACGGCCGATCAGCTCACTCCCCCGGCTGAAGAACTGCACGTCCACGTGCGAGAACGGCTCCAGCCGGGCGCCGAACTTGGACTTGGTCTTGCGCACCCCACGCGCCACCGCCCGCACCTTGCCGTGGTGCCGGGTCAGCAGGGTGATGATCCGATCGGCCTCGCCGAGCTTCTGCGCCCGCAGCACGACGCCGTCGTCCCGGAAAAGACTCATGGGAACCATTCTCCCCCACGGCGCGCCCCGGCCGCCGACAGCCGTGTTGCCCGCACCGGGTCCGTGGGGGAGGACCGAGCGGTGCGGGTCACGGCGGGCCCGGAGGGGGATTTCGGGCCCGTTTTGTGGGGGATCGGAGATGGCTCGGGGGGTTGCGCGGCAGGCCCGGGGCCCGGCACTGCGGAGCGGGCCCGGTTCTGCGGAGGAGGTTCCGTCCTGCGGGGGAGGTCCGGTTACTGCGGAGAAGGTCTAGTACGGAGCCCGGGTCGCCGCCTCCAGCAGCGCCCCGACCCGCGACTGCGGTAGATCCAGACAGCGCCCGACCGCGGCCAGCGCCTCGCGCTCCTGCGGCAGGTAGCGCCCGTCGGACAGGGCGATCGCCGCGCCCTGCAGCAGCAGCCGCTCCCGGCCCTGGTGGGCCAGGTGCGGGGCGAGCGGTTCGAGCACCGCGTGCAGTTCCACGGCCAGGCCGCCGGCCATCCCGTGGGCGTCGTAGAGTTCGCCGCCGAGCCCGGACAGCGCGGCGAGCGCGGCCAGCACCTGGGCCTCGCCGCAGTCCTCGAACCCGGCCTCACGCACCGCCGTGCAGGCCGACTCGCGGGCCGCGCGGTGCGCGGTGCCGCCGGCCGCGAGCAGGGCGAGCGCGATGGTGTACTGCGCGTCCCGCAGCATCGCGCCGAGCCGTACGGAGGTGGGCTGTTCCAGGCTCTCGACGCCGTAGCGGCCGTGGCAGCTGGTGCACTGCACGCTGCCGATCACCGGGCCGAGCGGGGCCACCGGGGTCCCCAGCAACCGCAGCCACCGCCGGCCGTGCTGCCGGCGGTAGTTGCGGTCCCCGCCACAGCCCGGGCAGAAGAAGTCACCGAGAACGTCAGTCCGCCACCGCGGGCGAACACCCCACAACCTGGTCACGGCGCCACTCCCCAGACATGGCAGACGGCCTGCACAACAATGGGCAGGTCACGCGACCGGACACCGAGGCCGTCCCACCGACCCGGCTTTCCGGTGGATCGATGTTGCCATGGTTACCGGCACGTGTCAGTACCTCGAACGGCTTCCGACCCGAAAAAATGTGGCGCAGGACACAACTGGCCCCAGGTGCGGCGAAGGGCCGCCCCGGAGGACGGCCCCGCCACATCTCACTCGTACGAACTACCCGCGCTGTGCCCGGTTGACGGCGCTGATGATCGCCTTCAGCGAGGCCAGCACGGTGTTGGCGTCGATGCCGACGCCCCACAGCACCTTGCCGTCCACCGCGCACTCGACGTACGCGGCGGCCTGGGCGTCGCCACCCTCGCTCAGCGCGTGCTCGGCGTAGTCCAGGACGCGGACGTCCAGGCCGATCCGGGCCAGCGCGTCCGTGAAGGCGGAGACCGGGCCGTTGCCGACACCGGTCAGGGTCACCGGTACCGAGTCCACCAGCGCGCCGGCGATCAGCGCGTCCCGGCCGTCCTCGGTGGTCAGGGTGCGCGAACCGCTCAGCGAGATCCGGCCCCACGGGTTGTCCGGGGTCGGCAGGTACTCGTCCTCGAAGACCCGCCAGATCTCGGCCGGGGTGACCTCGCCGCCCTCGGCGTCGGTCTTGGCCTGGATGATCCGGGAGAACTCGATCTGCATCCGGCGCGGCAGGTCCAGCTTGTGGTCGTTCTTCAGGACGTACGCCACACCGCCCTTGCCGGACTGGCTGTTGACCCGGATGACCGCCTCGTAGGTGCGGCCGACGTCCTTCGGGTCGATCGGCAGGTACGGCACGCCCCAGGTGTGCTCCCCCACCAGGACGCCCGCCGCCGCCGCGTCCGCCTCCAGGGCGTCGAAGCCCTTCTTGATGGCGTCCTGGTGCGAGCCGGAGAAGGAGGTGTACACCAGGTCGCCGGCGTACGGGTGGCGCGGGTGCACCTCCATCTGGTTGCAGTACTCGGCGGTGCGGCGCACCTCGTCGATGTCGGAGAAGTCGATCTGCGGGTCGATGCCCTGCGAGAACAGGTTCATGCCCAGGGTCACCAGGTCGACGTTGCCCGTCCGCTCGCCCTGGCCGAACAGGCAGCCCTCGATGCGGTCCGCGCCCGCCATGTAGGCCAGTTCGGCGGAGGCGACGGCGGTGCCGCGGTCGTTGTGCGGGTGCACCGACAGGCAGACGAACTCGCGGCGCGACAGGTTGCGCGACATCCACTCGAACTGGTCGGCCTGCACGTTCGGGGTGGCCCGCTCGATGGTGGCCGGCAGGTTCAGGATGATCTCGCGGCCCTCGCCCGGCTGCCAGACGTCCATGACCGCCTCGCAGACCTCCAGCGCGAAGTCCAGCTCGGTGTCCACGAAGATCTCCGGCGAGTACTGGTAGCCGAAGACGGTCTCCTCGCCCAGCAGCTTCTCGGCGTACTCCATCACCAGCCGGGTGCCGTCGGTGGCGATCGCCTTGGTGGCGGCCCGGTCGTTGCGGAACACCACCCGACGGAACAGCGGCGCCGTCGCGTTGTACAGGTGGACCGTCGCGCGCGGGGCGCCGACCAGCGACTCGACGGTCTTCTCGATCAGCTCCTCGCGGGCCTGCGTCAGCACCGAGATGGTGACGTCCTCGGGGATCGCCCCCTCCTCGATCAACGACCGCACGAAGGCGTGGTCGGTGGCTCCGGAGGACGGGAAGCCGACCTCGATCTCCTTGTAGCCCATCGCGACCAGCAGGTCGAACATCTTGCGCTTGCGGGCCGGGGACATCGGGTCGATCAGCGCCTGGTTGCCGTCCCGCAGGTCGGTGGAGAGCCAGCGCGGCGCCTTGGTGATCACCGTGCTCGGCCACGTGCGGTCCGGCAGGTCGACGGTGTCGAACGGCAGGTAGCGCCCGTACCGCATGCCGGAGGGCAGCTGGCGCACGGACGCGGCGGTGATCGGGGTGGGACGGTCGACGAAGGCGCGACCGGCGGGGATGGGCGCGGCGGAGCTCTGCTCGGTCATGGAATGACTCTCGGCTTCCTGTGATGCGTGGTGCGGGGGCGGGTCGGGGTGGTCGACACCGACTGGCCGGCAGCTGCCGCTCGCGACCCTCCGTTGGATCGCCGGATGACGCGCACAGCTCGATCCCCGCGGCGAGGGAGCCGGCCCTGTGGACTACAGGCCCTCGACGCGGCAGCTAAGAAGAAGCAGCCCGTTGCGCATGATGGCCCCAGCGTAACCCAGGGCCGCGCGCCCCCGAAGTGATCCGGGCCACCGTTCCACCCCTTGAGACACCGACCGGTCACGCCAAGAGTGGTGACAACCGGTCATCGAGGCCTCACCCTGGGCCACATGACTGCAGCAGTTCCGATCTGCGCGATCGTCCCGCCGTACGTCCTGGACCGCCTCGCCGAGGCCGGTCACGAGCCCGCCGTCCGCTCCCTCCTGCTCGACACCGCGCACCGCGCGGCCCGCCTCGCCCCTCCCCCGCCCGTCAGCACCGGCCCGACCCCCAGCCGGCTGATCGCCGACACCACCCACAGCCAGCGGCTGCCCGGCCGGACCGTCCGCACCGAGGGCCAGGCCCCGGTCGCCGACCAGTCCGTCAACCACGCCTACGACGGCCTCGGCGACACCTTCGCCCTGTACGCCACCGTCTTCGGCCGCCGCTCGATCGACAACCGGGGGCTGCGCCTGGACGCCACCGTGCACTACGGCCAGGACTACGACAACGCCTTCTGGAACGGCCACCAGATGGTCTTCGGCGACGGCGACGGCGAGATCTTCGGCGACTTCACCGCCTGCGTCGACGTCATCGGCCACGAACTCACCCACGGCGTCACCCAGTTCACCGCCGGCCTGCAGTACCAGGACCAGCCCGGCGCGCTCAACGAGTCGGTCTCCGACGTCTTCGGCTCGCTGGTCAAGCAGTACGCGCTGCGCCAGGACGCCGCCCACGCCGACTGGCTGATCGGCGCCGGACTGCTCGCCCCCGGCATCCAGGGCGTGGCGCTGCGCTCGATGAAGGCCCCCGGCACCGCCTACGACGACCCCCGGCTCGGCAAGGACCCGCAGCCCGCGCACATGCGGGACTACGTGGACACCACCGACGACAACGGCGGCGTGCACATCAACTCCGGCATCCCCAACCACGCGTTCTACCTGCTGGCCACCGCCCTCGGCGGCCAGGCCTGGGACCGCGCCGGACGGATCTGGTACGACGCCCTGACCGGCCACCAGCTGGCCGCCGACGCCGACTTCACCGCCTTCGCCCGGGCCACCGTGGCCGCCGCCAAGGCCCGCTACCCCGACCAGTCCTCGGTCGCGGACACCGTGACGGCCTCCTGGGCGCAGGTGGGCGTCAGCCCCGGCTGAACCCCTCAGACCTCGACGACGGCCCCGGCCGAGGACCGATTGAGACCAGGTTGAGCCGGGCTTAAGGTCACGGTCCGGGAAAAGACCGGCAAACTCCCTCCCCTGGTAGCACCATGGACACCATGCGTATCCAGGTGACCCGGACCGGCGGCTTCGCGGGGATCGTCCGCCATGCGGAACTCGACACCGTCGACCGCACGGACGCCCCGCACGTCCACGCGCTCGCCCGCGAGGCCGTCGCGGGCGGGCTGCGGGCGCCCTCGTACGGGGTTCCGGACGGCTTCCACTACGAGATCACCGTCGACGGCCGGACGGTCTACTGCGCCGACCCGAAGCTCACCGACTCGCAGCGCGAACTGGTGTCGCTGGTCCTGCGCGAGGGCGCGTAGCCCCACCGGCCCCCGGACACGCCGAAGGCCCGCCCGGTCGATCAGATCCGGGCGGGCCTTCGCTGGGAGCCGGGGCTCAGAAGCCGAGCTTGCGCAGCTGCTTCGGGTCGCGCTGCCAGTCCTTGGCCACCTTGACGTGCAGGTCCAGGAAGACCGGCGTGCCGAGCAGCGCCTCGATGTGCTTGCGGGCGGTGGTACCGACGTGCTTGAGCCGCGCGCCCTTGGCGCCGATGACGATCGCCTTCTGGCTCTGCCGCTCGATGTAGACGTTGGCGTGGATGTCCAGCAGCGGGCGGTCCGCCGGGCGGCCCTCGCGCGGGAGCATCTCCTCGACCACGACGGCCAGCGAGTGCGGCAGCTCGTCCCGGACGCCCTCCAGGGCGGCCTCGCGGATCAGCTCCGCGACCATGATCTGCTCGGGCTCGTCGGTGAGGTCGCCGTCCGGGTAGAGCGGCATGCCCTCCGGCAGCAGCTTGGTGATCAGGTCGCCGACCAGTTCCACCTGCTTGTCGCCGACGGCCGAGACCGGGATGATCTCGGCCCACTCGATGCCCAGTTCCTCACCGAGCTGGTGGATGGCGATCAGCTGCTCGGCGAGCCGCTTGGAGTCGACCAGGTCGGTCTTGGTGACGATGGCGACCTTGGGGGTCTTCTTGACCTCGGCGAGTTCCTTGGCGATGAACTTGTCGCCGGGGCCGAGCTTCTGGTCGGCGGGCAGGCAGAAGCCGATCACGTCGACCTCGGCCCAGGTGCTGCGGACCAGGTCGTTGAGGCGCTCGCCGAGCAGGGTGCGCGGCTTGTGCAGGCCGGGGGTGTCGACCAGGACGAGCTGGGAGTCCGGGCGGTGCACGATGCCGCGCACGGTGTGCCGGGTGGTCTGCGGGCGGTCGGAGGTGATCGCGACCTTCGTCCCCACCAGAGCGTTGGTCAGGGTCGACTTGCCCGCGTTGGGTCGGCCGACGAAGCACGCGAAGCCGGAGCGGTACGAGGAGGAAGGGGCACTCATGTGCTCCATTCTCCCTGATCACCGGAGTCGCGCTGCCCGGGCCCGCCCGCACCGCCCGATCAGCCCTTGCGACCGCCCCGCGAAACCACCGACATCACCACCAACAGGACCAGGAAGGCGACCGAACCCCAGAGCCAGTACGGCGAGCCGGTCTCCTGCCACTTGCCCATCCCCATCACGAACAGCAGCAGCCCGGCGAAGAACGCCACCGCCCCCATGTGCCCAGCCCCCTCACCGAGTTCACTCCCCGGTGAGACTATCCGCTCGGTTCGGGCAGGTGTTCGCCAGGCCGCCGCCATCGCCCGCCGCGGCAAGCCACAGTGGGCCCTGAGCAGGCCCCGGCGGGCCTCAAGCAGCCCTCGGCAGCCCTCAGCGGGCCTCGGCCGCCACCCGCAGCGTCCCGTCCACACCGGCCAGCAGCACGGGCGTCCCGGCCCCGCCGAGGTCCCGGACGGCCGCCAGGTCGGCCTCGGCCGGCTGCTCCGCCTCGCTCACCACGGCCGCCGCCTCCAGCGACTTCGCACCGCTGGCCACCGCCATCGCCACCGCCGTCTGCAGCGCGCTCAGCCGCAGCGACTCCAGCGCGACCGTCCCGGCCACGTACGTCCGGCCGGTCTCGTCACGCACCGCGGCCCCCTCCGCGACGCCGTTGCGGGCGCGGGCCGAGCGGGCCAGGGTGATGATCTTCTTGTCTTCGGGGTCGAGCTCGACGATGTCACTCATGCCGCCGAGCATAGGCGGCCCCCGCGGCCGCTCAGTGGCCGACCGGGTGGGTCGGACCGGGGTTCGGGTTGAGGACCTTGACGAAGGTCTTCGGCCCGGACGGCCGCGCCGTCTCGTGCTCCGTGCGCTCGCGCCAGAACGGGTTGTCGTGCGGCAGGTGACTGCTCACCCGGCCGTACATCCCGAAGGTCGTCAGGATCACCCCGAAGATGAAGGCGAACAGCACGTTCGACATCCGGAAGTTCAGGATGTTGGCGTCCGGCCGCCCGAGCACCGCCAGGCCGTAGAAGCCGGACAGGACGAACAGCACGCCGACCACCATGTTCAGGTTGGACGCGAAGTTGCCGCCGACCACCGCCCCCACCACCAGGATCGCGCCCGCCACGATGGACAGGATGCTCAGCGCCCCGTTGGTCGACAGCCCGGTGATCCGGTCACCGTGGGTGGCGAGGAAGCCCGGGTGATCGGCCAGCCCCAGGCACCCGAACACGATCAGGAAGATCCCCCCGAGCCCCGCCCCGATCCGCCACACCGTGGCGAGCCGGCTGTTCACGGGCAGTTCGTCTTGCAGCTTCATGGCGACCTCCACCAGACACGCCCTAGCTGTAGGGATGGCTCCCCTGCATGTGCGGCACCTCGTGCATGTAGAGCGAACCGCACTGCTGGCAGCAGCGCAGCCCGGTGCCCCACTCCTGCTCGGGCCGCGTCTCGGCGTCGTCGGCCAGGCTGCGGCCGCAGAGCGCCGTCGCGGGGTCGCCGTCGCGCACCACGTGCCAGACCTTGACCCCGCCGGTCGCACCCTGCGGGCCGTACTCCGCGCGAAGTTGATGCGTCATGCTGTCCATGGTCGCTCCGCCGGGGCGCGACCGCTACTCGCCGGGCTCCGCCCCGGCCTCCGCGGCCTTGCGGACCGGGGTCGCGACCATCGAGCCGATCCGGTTGCGGCGCCCGGCCGAGGACTCGGCGGTCAGCAGGATGCCGGTCAGCCCGGTGCCGGCGGGCTCGGGCAGCGGGATCTCGCAGGCCGAGCCGGGGATCGGCACCCGGCCGAGGTGCTTGGCCAGCAGGCCGCCGACGGTCTCGACGTCCTCGTCCTCCAGCTCGACGCCGAACAGCTCGCCCAGGTCCTCCACCAGCAGCCGGGCGGTGATCCGGTACGAGCCGTCGCCGAGGTCCTCCACCGGCGCGATCTCCCGGTCGTACTCGTCGGTGATCTCGCCGACGATCTCCTCCAGGACGTCCTCGATGGTGACCAGGCCGGCCGTGCCGCCGTACTCGTCGATCACGATCGCCACGTGCGAGCGGCGCTGCTGCATCTCGCGCAGCAGGTCGCCGGCCGGCTTGGAGTCCGGTACGAAGACGGCCGGGCGCATCACCGCGCCGACCTCCTCGGACTCCGCCTCCCGGTTGATGTGGGTGCGCCGGACCAGGTCCTTCAGGTAGACGATGCCGACCACGTCGTCCTCGCTGTCCCCGACCACGGGGATCCGCGAGAAGCCCGAGCGCAGCGCCAGGGTGAGCGCCTGCCGGACGGTCTTGTGCCGCTCGATCATCACCAGGTCGGTGCGCGGCACCATCACCTCGCGGACGATGGTGTCGCCCAGCTCGAAGACCGAGTGCACCATCCGGCGCTCCTCGTCCTCGATCAGGTCGTCCTTCTCGGCGAGGTCGACCAGCGCCCGCAGTTCGGCCTCGGAGGCGAACGGCCCCTCCCGGTAGCCCTTGCCCGGGGTCAGCGCGTTGCCGAGCAGGATCAGCAGCCGCGGGATCGGGCCGAGCACCGCGGCCAGCGGCAGCAGCACGAAGGAGGCGGCGGTCGCGGTGGTGAGCGGGTGCTGGCGCCCGATCGTGCGCGGCGAGACCCCCACCGCGACGAAGGACACCAGCACCATCACGCCGAACGCCAGCAGCACGGCCTGCCAGATCGGCTCCACGTTGCGCACGCACACCACGGTGACCAGGACGGCCGCCGCCATCTCGCTGGCCACCCGGATCAGGGTCGCCAGGTTGAGGTAGCGGATCGGGTCGGAGGCGACGGTCAGCAGCCGGGCCGAGCCGCGCCGCCCGGCCCGCACGGCCTCCTCCGCCCGGAACCGGGAGACCCGGGAGATGCCCGCCTCGGCGCACGCGGCCAGCCAGCCGAGGACGACGAGGAGCACGGCACCGAGGATGAAGCTCGTACTTTCACCACTCACAGGGGTTCGGGCTCCGCGCTCAGTGGGTGGTGGGGGCCGGGGAGAGACCACCGAGGCCCCGGCCCGCCCGCCAGTCGTCCAGGATGCGCTTCTGGAGGGCGAACATCTCCTCCTCCTCCTCGGGCTCCTCGTGGTCGTACCCGAGGACGTGCAGCACCCCGTGGACGGTGAGCAGTTGGAGCTCCTCGTCCATCGAGTGCTTGGAGGGGGCCGCCTTGCCCTGCTGCTCGGCGACCTCCGGGCAGAGCACGATGTCGCCGAGCAGGCCCTGCGGCAGCTCCTCGCCCTCCTTGCCGGGGCGCAGCTCGTCCATGGGGAAGGACATCACGTCGGTGGGGCCGGGGAGGTCCATCCACTGGATGTGCAGCTCCTCCATCGCCGCTCCGTCCACCAGGATCACGGACAGTTCGGACTGCGGGTGGATCCGCATCTTGTCCAGGGCGAAGCGGGCGACGTCGAGGATGGCTTCCTCATCGGCGTCCCAACCGGACTCGTTGGCGATGTCGATCGACATGACGGGCTGCGTACTCAGCTTTCGGTGCGATGGGACTGACGGGGTGCGCGGGAGCCGCGCCGCTGGGCCGGCTTGCGGGCGGGCGAGGGGTTCTCCTCGGCCTCCTGCTTGGCGTCCCAGCGTTCGTAGGCGTCCACGATCCGGCCGACCAGCTTGTGGCGGACCACGTCGGTGCTGGTGAGGACGGAGAAGTGGATGTCGGGCACGTCGGCCAGGATGTCCTGGACGACCTTGAGGCCGCTGCGGGTACCGCCCGGGAGGTCGATCTGGCTGGTGTCGCCGGTGACCACCACCCGGGAGTTGAAACCGAGGCGGGTGAGGAACATCTTCATCTGCTCGGGCGAGGTGTTCTGGGCCTCGTCCAGGATGATGAAGGCGTCGTTGAGGGTGCGGCCGCGCATGTAGGCCAGCGGCGCGACCTCGATGGTGCCGGCCGCCATCAGGCGCGGGATGGAGTCCGGGTCCATCATGTCGTGCAGCGCGTCGTACAGCGGGCGCAGGTACGGGTCGATCTTCTCGTAGAGGGTGCCGGGCAGGAAGCCCAGCCGCTCCCCCGCCTCGACGGCCGGGCGGGTCAGGATGATCCGGTTGACCTCCTTGGCCTGGAGGGCCTGGACGGCCTTGGCCATCGCGAGGTAGGTCTTGCCGGTGCCGGCCGGGCCGAGGCCGAAGACGATCGTGTGCTTGTCGATCGCCTCGACGTAGCGCTGCTGGTTGAGGGTCTTGGGGCGGATCGTGCGGCCCCGGTTGGACAGGATGTTCGCGGTGAACACCTTGGAGGGCGCCGGGCTGTCCGGGTCCTCCGCGGCACCGCGGAGCATGGCGATGGAGCGCTCCACGGAATCCTCCGTCAAGGACTGGCCGGTGCGCAGCACCAGCATCATCTCGGTGAAGAGCCGCTGCACGAGGGCGACCTCGGCGCGCGCTCCGGTGGCGGTCACCTCGTTGCCGCGGACGTGGATGTCGGCGGCGGGGAAGCCCTGCTCGATCACGCGCAGCAGCGAGTCCGCCGTGCCGAGCAGGGTGACCATCGGGTGCTTCTCGGGGATGACGATCCGGGCGCTGACGCGACCGTCGTCGGCCGGTTCGGGGCGCGACTGTCCGTTCGTACGGGTCTGCGATGTGTCACTCATAGGTCGGCGCTGGGCCTGCCTCATCCCATCCGTGGTGTCGTGTGCCGATCGGTCTCTCCGGGGCACCAGGGTACGCCGCGCACGTGGTCGCCGCGGCGGGCGGCGGGGCCGCACCCGACGATGCTGCGGCAGATCGGGGGGCGGCGCGAGCGCTTTTCACGGGGTGCGGGCCGGGTTCACGGCTGGCGCCGGACGGGGACGGGCACCCGGGCGAGGTCGGCGGCGAGCACCAGCTCGCCGTCGAAGTGCTTGCGGGCGTCGGCCAGATGCTGGCCCAGGTCCGGGTAGCGCTGGGAGAAGTGGGTCAACACCAGGGTGCGCACACCGGCCTCGGCGGCGGCCTTGGCGGCCTGCCCGGCGGTGAGGTGGCCGTGCTCCTCGGCGAGCCGGGAGTCGGCGTCGGTGAAGGTCGACTCGGCGACCAACAGGTCGGCGCCCTCGGCGAGTTCGTACACGCCGTCGCAGAGCCGGGTGTCCATCACGAAGGCGAAGCGCTGGCCCGGCCGGGGCTCGCTGACCTCCTCCAGGGTGACCCGCCGGCCGTCCGCCTCGATCGCCCCCTCGTGCTGGAGGCGGCCGACCGCGGGGCCGAAGACGCCCAGCGCGGCGAGGCGTTCGGGCACCAGGCGGCGGCCGTCCGGCTCGGACAGCCGGTAGCCGAAGGACTCCACGGGGTGGGACAGCCGCACGGCGTCCAGCGCGAAGCGGGCGCCGGGTGCGGGCAGCGGGCCCGGCTCGTCGATCGGCCGGGGCCGCAGGACGGCCGTCTCGTGGTAGGCGGTGGCGTGCCGCAGCCGCTCGAAGTAGACCTCGCCGGAGGCCGGGAAATAGACGTCCACCGGGTGGGGGACGCGGTCCAGGTTGATCCGCTGGATCACCCCGGCGAGGCCCAGGCAGTGGTCGCCGTGGAAGTGCGTGACGGCGATCCGGGTGATCTGGGTGGCCGAGACGCCGGCCAGCAGCATCTGCCGCTGGGTGCCCTCGCCGGGGTCGAACAGCAGGCCCTCGCCGTCCCAGCGGAGCAGGTAGCCGTTGTGGTTGCGGTGCCGGGTGGGCACCTGGCTGGCGGTGCCGAGGACGACGAGTTCGCGCTGTGACACGTAGGTCAGACCATGTTCTCGGTCATCGGCTTGCCGCCGAGCACGTGGACGTGGGCGTGGAAGACCGTCTGGCCGGCGCCGGCGCCGGTGTTGAAGATCAGCCGGTAGTCCTCGACGCCCTCGTCCCTGGCCACCGCGCCCGCCTCGGCGAGGAGTTCACCGGCGATCTCCGGCTCGGCGGCGGCCAGCTCGGCGGCGTTCGGGTAGTGGACGTGCGGGATGACCAGGACGTGCAGCGGCGCCTTGGGGGCGATGTCGCGGAAGGCGAGGACGCGCTCGGTCTTGCGCACCACGGTCGCCGGGATCTCGCCCGCCACGATCTTGCAGAACAGGCAGTCGGGCTGCGGCTCGCCGGCCATCGGCTTCTCCTCGGTTCGTGTCTGGTCTGGGGCCGTACGGGCGCAGCCTAGCGGGAAGTCGGCCGGGCCGACCTCCCGTTCGGCTGCTCTCCCGCCCGACGGGGGCGACGGGGGCGTGCCCTACGCCCAGGGCATCGGCGGGGCCGTGCGGGGCGGGGCCGCGGCGAGCGCGGCGAGGGCGATCCGCACGCCCTCGGCCAGCTGCGGGTCCTCGCCGGCGGCCCACTGGTGCGGGGCCATCGGCACCTCGACGTCCGGGTCGACGCCGTGGTTCTCCACGCCCCAGCCGTAGTTCTCCAGCCAGTACGCGTACTTGGGCTGGGTGACGAGGGTGCCGTCGACCAGGTGGTAGCGGCTGTCGATGCCGATCACCCCGCCCCAGGTGCGGGTGCCGACCACCGGGCCGATGCCGAGCGTCTGGATGACGGCGTTGACGACGTCGCCGTCCGAGCCGGAGAACTCGTTGGCGAGCGCGACGACCGGCCCGCGCGGGGCGTCGAGGGGGTAGGGCACCGGGTGGTCGGTGTCCCGGATGGCGTTCCAGCCGACGATCCGGCGGGCGAGCTTCTCGATCACCAGCTGCGAGGTGTGGCCGCCGCGGTTCTCCCGGACGTCGACGATCACGCCGTCCCTGGCCAGCTCCACGGCCAGGTCGCGGTGGATCTGGGCCCAGCCGGCCGACTGCATGTCGGGGATGTGCAGGTAGCCGAGCCGGCCGCCGGACAGCTCGCGCACCGCGGCCCGCCGCCCGGCCACCCAGTCGTGGTAGCGCAGCGGCTCCTCGTCGGCGATCGGGACGACCACCGGGTGGCGCTGGTCGGTGCCGTCCTTGCCGGCCACGGTCAGCTCGACCGGCTGCCCGGCGGTGCCGGCCAGCAGCGGGGCCGGGCCGGTGACCGGGTCCACCGGGCGGCCGTTGACGGCGAGGACCGCGTCGCCCGGGCGGATCGCGGCGCCGGGCGCGGCCAGCGGCGAGCGGGCCCGGGGGTCGGAGGACTCGCCGGGCAGGATGCGGGCGATCCGCCACCGGTCGCCGTCCCTGGCGAGGTCCGCGCCGAGCAGGCCCTGGCGCCGGGCGGGCTCGGTGTACCGGCCGTACGGGACGACGTAGGCGTGCGAGGTGCCGAGTTCGCCGTGCACCTCCCAGAGCAGGTCGACCAGGTCGTCGTGCGAGCCGAGGCGTTCCACGAGCGGCCGGTAGCGGTCCAGCACGCCGGCCCAGTCGACGCCGCCGAGGTCGGGACGCCAGAAGTTGTCGCGCATCAAGCGGCCGTTCTCGGCGTACATCTGCCGCCACTCGGCGGCCGGGTCGACGGTGACCCGCAGCCGGGTCAGGTCGACGCCCACCTCGTCGTCCTCGCCGCCCGCCTTGTGCTCGGCCGGGACGATCCGCAGCTCACCCCCGTCCAGCACGGCCACCCGGGTGCCGTCCCCGCTGACCGCGAAGCCGTCCACGCCGTGCACCAGTTGCTCGACGCGGCGCTTCTTCAGGTCGAAGCGCTCCAGCACCGGCCGGGGCCGCTCGTCCTCGGGCGAGGCCGCCTCGTCGCCGAGTTCGCCGAGCAGCGGGGCGCGGGTCCACAGCACGCCGTCCTTGGCGGCCCTGAGCGCGTCGAACCGGCCGCCCTCGACCGGGAACGGGACGATCCGGTCCGCGATGCCGTCCAGGTCGACCCTGGTCACCGGCGCGGCGTCGCCGGCGGCCTCCTCGCCGTCCGCCTTCCTGCCGCGCGGCTCGTCCTCCTCCCCGCCGAGCGGGCGCCCGGCCCGCTGCGGCCCGAACGGGGACGGCGTGTCGGCGGCCAGCGTGATCAGGTACGGGCGGCAGCCGTTGGGGAACGACAGGTCGAAGACGTGCGAGTCGTAGACCGGGTCGAAGTTGCGCACCGACAGGAACGCCAGGTAGCGGCCGTCCGCGGTGAAGGCCGGCGAGGTGTCGATGAAGCGCTCCTGGGTGACCTCGCCGACCGTCCGGGTCGCCAGGTCGGCCAGCACGATCTGGCGCAGCGAGTACGGGCCCAGCCGGTGCACCGGCCGCGACCAGGCCAGCCAGGCCGAGTCCGGGCTGAAGGCCAGCCCGCCGACCTCGCCGTCGGCGCTGCGGTCCAGCTCGTGCACGGTGCCGTCGGCGAGCGCGACCAGCAGGACCCGGCCGTCGTGCACGCCGAGCGCGGCCTGCCTGCCGTCCGGGGACACCGCCAGGGAGTTGACCCGGCCGATCCGCCCGGCGGCCAGTCGGCGGCGCTCGGCGCCCTGGGCGTCGGGGGCGAACTCCAGGGCGTCCTCGCCCTCGGCGTCGGACACCCACAGCACGCCCTGGGTGCCGTCCTCGCCCGGCACCACCCGGGCCAGCCGCCCGCGCGCCCCCGGGGTCTCGTCCAGCACCCGGGCCGGGCCCTCGCGGTGGGTCAGCCAGTGCACGTCGCCGCGCACCACCACGGCGCCGGCCCGGCCGGTGCGGTCGGGGGCGGCGGACTCCAGCCAGTGCGCGGCGTGCACCGGGCGGGGGCGGCGGCCGCTGCGCGGGCCGGCCAGCCGGATGTCGAGGCGGCGGGGCGCGGCTCCCGCCAGGTCGTCCAGCAGCCAGACGTCGCCGGCCCGGTGGAACACCGCCCGGGTGCCGTCGGTGCCGGCGTTGCGGGCGTAGAAGCCGTCCGGGTCGGTGGTGTGGCGGCGCAGGTCGGAGCCGTCCGGGAGGCTGGAGTAGAGCTCGCCGACGCCCTCGTGGTCGGAGAGGAAGGCGATCCGCTCCCCCACCCACAGCGGCGAGTCGAGCTGGCCGTCCAACTCCTCGTGGACGCGGACGAATTCGTCCCGCCCGATCCACAACTTGCCCGCCCGGCCGCCCCGGTAGCGCTTCCACCAGGCCGGCTCGCGGTTGTTGACGGTGCCCAGCAGCACGCGGTCGCCGCCCGGCTCGAAGGCGAGCCCGCCGACCGGCCCGTACGGCAGCCGCACCGACTCGCCGCCGTCCAGCGGCACGGCGTGCGCCCAGCTGCGGCGCAGGGTCGCCTCACCGGCGGTGGTGAGGGCGATCGGGCGCCCGTCGGCCGTCCAGCCCCGCACCTCGGTCTGCTCGCTGCCCCAGTGGGTGAGCCGCCGGGACGGCCCGCCGTCCACCGGCACCACGTGCACCTCGGGCGCGCCGTCCCGGGTGGAGGTGAAGGCGATGTGCCGCCCGTCGGGGGCGAACCGGGGGTGCCGGACGGGCAGGTGATCGGCCGTCAGCCGCCAGGCCCGGCCACCGTCCAGCGGGGCCAGCCAGACGTCGTCCTCGGCGACGAAGGTGACCAGGTCACCGTGCAGATGGGGGTGGCGCAGGTAGGCGCCCGCAGAGGTGCTCAGGGGTTCCGTCACGCGGTCAGCGTAGGCACGCGCGCGCACGGCGCGGGCCGGTTCGGGCAGACTCCGACCGCACGGGCGGGCCGGCTACGACCAGCGGCCGGTGCGCCCCAGCAGCAGGGCGCCGGCGGCCACCCCGGCGGTGGAGGTGCGCAGCACCGAGGGGCCCAGCCGGTACGGCCCGGCGCCCGCCTCGGCGAACGCGGCCAGCTCCTCCGGGGAGACCCCGCCCTCCGGGCCGACCACCAGCACCACGTCCCCGGCCGCGGGCAGCGCGGCCAGCGCCAGCGGCTCGGCGCCCTCCTCGTGCAGCACGGCGGCGAACGCGGCCTGGGCCAGCAGCGGCGCCAGCTGCCGGGTGGTCGCCGGCTCGCGCACCTCGGGGAAGCGCAGCCGGCGGGACTGCTTGCCGGCCTCCCGGGCGGTGGCCCGCCACTTGGCGAGCGCCTTGGCACCCCGCTCGCCCTTCCACTGAGTGATGCAGCGCGAGGCGGCCCACGGGACGATCACGTCCACGCCGACCTCGGTCATGGTCTCCACCGCGAGCTCGCCGCGGTCGCCCTTGGGCAGCGCCTGGACGACGACGATCCGCGGCGCCGGCTCGGGCTCCCGGCGGACGGCGGCCACCGTGACGTCGATCGCGTCCTTGCCGAGCACCGCGGCGACCGTCCCGTCCACCCCGAGGCCCAGCCCGTCGGCGAGGGTCACCGCCTCGCCCGCCGCCAGCCGCTTCACCGCGGCCGCGTGCCGCCCCTCCGGCCCGTCGAGGCGCACCACGGAGCCGGGCGCGGCGGCGGCGATCCGCTCGGTCTCGACGACGAAGACGGGGGCGGTCATGCGGGGAACCTCCGGGGGGTGGGGCGGATCGGGAACGCGAAAGGGGCGCCGGGCGGAACCCGGCACCCCCGCGCGGACGGCCAGGGCCTGGCGGGCCCGGGCTAGGGCGTGTCTGACAATTCGCGGCGGATCAGCGCGCGGCGTTGGGCGCCCGGCTGGGCGTGCCGGCGAAGCGTCCTCGTACTGGGTCGTACTTGGATGTTTCGCCGGTGCGGTCAGGCGGGATGCCCGGCGTCGCGCGCCCGGCGGGAATTGTCAGACACGCCCTAGGGCCTAGCGGCCGTTGAACGCGTCCTTGAGGCGCGAGAACAGGCCCTGCTGGCCCGGCGCGAACTGGCCGGACGGCCGCTCCTCGCCGCGCAGCACCGCGAGCCGGCGCAGCAGCTCCTCCTGCTCGGGGTCGAGCTTGGTGGGCGTCTGCACCTCGACATGCACTATCAGGTCGCCTCGGCCGCCGCCGCGCAGGTGCGTGATGCCGCGGCCGTGCAGCGGGATCGACTGGCCGGACTGGGTGCCGGGCCGGATGTCGAGCTCCTCCAGCCCGTCCAGGGTCTGCAGCGGCACCTGGGTGCCGAGGGACGCGGCCGTCATCGGGATGGTGACGGTGCAGTGCAGATCGTCCCCGCGCCGCTGGAAGACGGTGTGGGTGGTCTCGGCGATCTCGACGTACAGGTCGCCGGCCGGGCCGCCGCCGGGGCCGACCTCGCCCTCGCCGGCCAGCTGGATCCGGGTGCCGTTGTCGACACCGGCCGGGATCTTGACGGTCAGGGTGCGCCGGGCGCGGACCCGGCCGTCGCCGGCGCACTCCGGGCACGGGGTCGGCACGACGGTGCCGAAGCCCTGGCACTGCGGGCAGGGCCGGGAGGTCATGACCTGGCCCAGGAACGACCGGGTGACCTGGGAGACCTCGCCCCTGCCGCGACACATGTCGCAGGTCTGCGCGGAGGTGCCGGGGGCCGCGCCCTCACCGCTGCACGTGGTGCAGGTGACGGCCGTGTCGACCTGGAGTTCCTTGGTGGTGCCGAAGGCGGCCTCCTCCAGGGTGATCTCCAGCCGGATCATGGCGTCCTGGCCGCGGCGGGTGCGCGAGCGCGGGCCGCGCTGGCCGGCCGCGGCGCCGAAGAAGGCGTCCATGATGTCGGAGAAGCCGAAGCCGGCCGCCCCCGCGCCGAAGCCGCCCGCGCCCCCGCCGCCCGGCGAGAGCGGGTCACCGCCGAGGTCGTAGACCTGGCGCTTCTGCGGGTCGGAGAGCACCTCGTAAGCGGCGTTGATCTCCTTGAACCGCTCCTGCGTCTTCGGGTCCGGGTTGACGTCCGGGTGCAGTTCGCGTGCCAGGCGTCGGAAGGCCTTCTTGATCTCGTCCTGCCCCGCATCCCGTCGGACGCCGAGTACCGCGTAGTAGTCCGTGGCCACCAAATGCTCCGCTTGTTCCGCCTGTAGTAGTGCTGCGACTGGACACCGCCGTCAGAGGTTCCGACGGCGGCCTGTGCTACGACTCGGCCAGAATCTGGCCCACGTACCGCGCCACCGCACGCACCGCCCCCATTGTGCCCGGATAGTCCATCCGGGTCGGACCGATCACACCCAGTTTGGCCACGCTCTCGTCGCCCGAACCGTAACCGACCGACACCACCGAGGTGGAATTCAGCCCCTCGTAGGCGATCTCCCGCCCGATCCGGACCGTCATCGCGGCGTCCGCCGTCTCACCCAGGAGGCGGAGCAGGACGACCTGCTCCTCCAGGGCTTCCAGCACCGGCTGGATGGTCAGGGGGAAGTCGTGCCCGAAGCGGGTCAGGTTGGCCGTGCCGGCCAGCATGATCCGCTCCTCGTTCTGCTCGGCGAGCGCTTCGAACAGCGTCGCCAGGACCGTGCTGACGGTCGGGCGGTCCGGCGGCTCGAAACCCGCCGGGAGCTCCTCCAGGAACCCCGGCACGTCCGGCAGCCGCTGGCCGACGGCCCGCGCGTTGATCCGGGCCCGCAGGTCCGCCAGGACCGTCTCGCCGACCGGGCCCGGGCAGTCGACCATCCGCTGCTCGACCCGGCCGGTGTTGGTGATCAGGACCAGCATCACCTTGGTCGGGGCCAGCGCCACCAGCTCGATGTGCCGGACGGTGGACCGCGACAGCGAGGGGTACTGCACCACCGCGACCTGCCGGGTGAGCTGGGCGAGCAGCCGCACCGTCCGCATGACCACGTCGTCCAGGTCGACGGCGCCGTCCAGGAAGTGCCGGATCGCCCGGCGCTCGGGGGCGCTCATCGGCTTGACCTCGGCGAGCTTGTCGACGAACAGGCGGTACCCCTTGTCGGTGGGGATGCGCCCGGCGCTGGTGTGCGGCTGGTGGATGTAGCCCTCCTCCTCCAGCGCCGCCATGTCGTTGCGCACGGTCGCCGGGGAGACTCCGAGGTTGTGCCGCTCCACCAGGGCCTTGGAGCCGACCGGCTCCTCGGTGCCCACATAGTCCTGGACGATCGCGCGGAGCACGGCGAGCTTGCGGTCGTCCAGCTGGCGAACCTCACCGGCCATGGGGCACACACCTCCGTCTTCGCACGTTGTCCGTTCGTGTCACGCATGCTGCTGCCCGCTCCGGGAGGATCCCGGCTCCGGCACCCGCTTTGGCACTCTGAACCTGCGAGTGCCAAAACCGTACCTGCCAGTGTAAGGCCCGGGCCCAACGGCAGGAACGGCCCGGCCGGAGTGATCCTGCCCGCAGTTCCCGGCGCGGGGGTGGTGCCGCAGGGCCGTCCGGGTGGCAGCATCGAAGACGACGGCGAATGGAGGAGCAAGCAATGTCGAGCTCGGGCCAGCACACCCGTTTCGCGCCCGACCGCGGCCTGACCGGCCGCATGGTCGTGACGATGTTCGTGATCGGGCTGCTGTACGTCGGTTTCACCGGTCTGCTGATCGTGCTGCTGCGCGGCGCCTGGCCACTGATCGTCCTGATCTCCGGCGGGCTGTTCGTGGCCCAGTTCTGGTTCAGCGACAAGATCACCGAACGGGCGATGGGCGCCCACCAGGTGACCCCTGAGCAGTACCCGCAACTGCACGGCACCATCGACCGGCTCTGCGCGCTGGCCGACATGCCCAAACCCCGGGTGGCGGTCGCCGACAACGACATGCCGAACGCCTTCGCCACCGGCCGCAACCCGCAGAACGCCGTGGTGTGCGTCACCACCGGCCTGCTGCGCCGGCTGGAGCCCGAGGAACTGGAGGGCGTCCTCGCCCACGAACTGTCCCACGTCGCCCACCGGGACGTCGCGGTGATGACCATCGCCGGCTTCCTCGGCGTCCTCGCCGGGGCCATGACCCGGATCGCCATGTACGGCGGGTTCATGGGCGGCAACCGCAACAACAACGACCAGAACGCGGCCATCGTCGCCCTGATCATCCCGCTGGTGTCGATGGTCGTCTACGCCATCAGCTTCCTGCTCACCCGGCTCCTGTCCCGCTACCGGGAACTCGCCGCCGACCGCGCCGCCGCCCAGCTCACCGGCCGGCCCAGCGCCCTCGCCTCCGCGCTCACCAAGGTCACCGGCCAGATCGCCGCCATCCCCAGCAAGGACCTGCGCCAGGCGCAGCCCTACAACGCCTTCTACTTCGCCCCCGCGCTGAGCGCCCGGGAGACCGCCTCGCAGCTGTTCTCCACCCACCCGACGCTGGAGAAGCGGCTCGCGGAGCTGGCGAAGATCTCCGAGCAGCTCGGCCGCTGAGGCCCCGGCCCCCTGCGGCCCTCCCGCCCCCCTCCTGGCTCCTCCCGACTCCCTCCCCCGAAAGGACCGCCGTGGGAATCCTGGACACCCTGTTCGGGCGCACCAAGCCCGTCAAGCCCGACCTCGACCAGCTGTTCGGCGTCCCGTCCGCCGCCCTCACCCTGGAGGCCGCGGCCGGGTTCACCCCCACCGGGCTCGGCTCGGTCTGCTTCGCCGCCGTCGAGGGCGCGGCCTTCGGCCAGGTCGAACAACAGGTGCGGGCGCTGCTCGACGCCGACACCGAGCGCGGCGGCGTCCCGGTCGAGGCCTCCAAGGACGGCTACGGCTACTCCTGGCTGCTCGCCCGGCACACCCCCGAGGAACTGCCGGACCTGGTCAACGACCTGCACGCGGTCAACAGCGAGCTGGAGGCGAACGGCTTCGGGCCGCAGCTGCTCTGCTCGCTGGTCGGCTTCCGCAACCCGGACGGGCAGTCGCTGGCCCTGGTCTACCTCTACAAGCGCGGCACCTTCTACCCCTTCGCCCCGATGCCCGGCGGCGGGGAGCGGCGCAACAGCCCGCTGGAGCTCCAGGTCAACGCGACGCTCGGGAACGACCTGCGGCTGGAGAAGGACCTCAGCCGCTGGTTCCCGGTCTGGGGCGCGCCGGGCCTCTGACGGTCCGTCCGTATAGTCGCTTTCATGCACAGCCGCCAGTACGGACCCGACCTGACCCCGCCGTGGAAGAAGCAGCAGCCCGCCCCGGAGGTGACCGCCGAACGGGACCTGGTGGTGGAGGAGGCCGCCACCGGCTTCTGCGGCGCGGTGGTGCGCTGCGAGAAGACCGCCGAGGGCTTCACCGTCACCCTGGAGGACCGCTTCGGCAAGCTCCGGGTGTTCCCGCTGGTGCCGCGCGGCTTCCTGCTGGAGGGCCGGACGGTCACCCTGGTGCGCCCGGCCGGCCCCGCTCCCTCCCGCACGCCGGCCCGCACCGCCTCCGGCTCGGTCGCCGTCCCCGGTGCCCGGGCCCGGGTCGCCCGCGAGTCGCGGATCTACGTCGAGGGCCGGCACGACGCCGAACTGGTCGAGCGGGTCTGGGGCGACGACCTGCGGATCGAGGGCGTGGTCGTCGAGTACCTGGAGGGCGTGGACGACCTGCCCGCGATCGTCGCCGACTTCGCCCCCGGCCCGGGCCGGCGCCTCGGCGTCCTGGTCGACCACCTGCTCCCCGGCACCAAGGAGCACCGCATCGCCGCCCAGGTCACCGGCGACGCCGTCCTGGTCGTCGGCCACCCCTACATCGACATCTGGCAGGCCGTGAAGCCCGCCTCCGTCGGCATCCCCGGCTGGCCCGCCGTCCCGCGCGGCGAGGAGTGGAAGGAGGGCGTCTGCCGCCGCCTCGGCTGGCCGGTGAACACCCCCGCCGCCTGGAAGCGGATCCTCTCCACGGTGGACAGCTACAAGGACCTGGATCCGGAACTACTGGGAAAGGTCGAGGAGTTGATCGACTTCGTGACGATTCCGGAGTGACTGTCAGAGCGTTCCGAACTCACCTGTGTCCAGCGTCACGCCCAGGACGTCGACCCGGACGGGGTCGCCGAACTTGAAGGGCTGCCCGACCGCGTAGTCCGGGACGCCCGACGCGGTAGCGGTGTCGGGTTCGGTGAGCAGCAGACACTCGCCCTTGAAGGGGTCGACGATCAGATAGGCCTTGATCGTCCCGCCCGCGTACATCTCCCGCTTGACGTGGTAGTCGCGATAGGCGCTGGTCTTCGACACCACCTCGACGACCATGGTCACCGCAGGCGCCGGGACCAACCGTCCGGGGGCTTCCACCGCGCCCCGCTCGATCACCACCAGATCCGGCTGCGGCTCGCTGGCCTCGTGCGCGAAGGCCAGGTCCTGGGTCTGCAACCGATGCCAGAGAGCCCGCGGGACCTGATCCACGATGCACTCGACGATGAGGTTGTGGACCAGATCCGGCCCCGCCGTCATCACGATTTCCCCCCTGATGAGCTCGGCCTTGACGCCTTCCGGCACCTCCAGGTTCTCGAAGATCCCGGTCATCCGATCATCGATGGCGGTCATCGCACGCTCCCTCCGACGGCTGACGTCCACGTCAACGAATGTCAGTCCACCAGGTCACGTACGACCGCGTCGGCGAGCAGGCGGCCCTGGAGGGTGAGGACGGCGCGGCCCCCGGCGTACGGCTCGGCGGCGAGGAGGCCGTCGGCGAGGTGGCGGGCGGCGGCGTGGCGGCCGGTGTCGGTGAGGAGGGTGAGCGGGATGCCCTCGGCGAGGCGCAGTTCCAGCAGGATGCGCTCGACCCGGCGGTCCTCCTCGGCGAGCACCTCGCGGCCCAGGGCGGGGGTGCGGCCCTCGGCGAGGGCCTGGGCGTAGGCGGCGGGGTGCTTGGCGTTCCACCAGCGGACGCCGCCGACGTGGCTGTGCGCGCCCGGGCCGGCGCCCCACCAGTCGGCGCCGGTCCAGTACAGCTCGTTGTGGCGGCAGCGGCCCTCGGGGGTGGTGGCCCAGTTGGAGACCTCGTACCAGGTGTAGCCGGCGGCGCTGAGCGCCTGTTCGGCGATGAGGTAGCGGTCGGCGTGCACGTCGTCGTCGATCATCGGCAGTTCGCCGCGCTTGACCCGGGCGGCGAGCTTGGTGCCGTCCTCGACGATCAGGGAGTACGCGGAGACGTGGTCGGGCCCGGCGCCGATGGCGGCGTCCAGGGAGGCGCGCCAGTCGTCGTCGGACTCGCCGGGAGTGCCGTAGATGAGGTCCAGGTTGACGTGGTCGAAGCCGGCGGCGCGGGCCTCGGCGACGCAGGCCTCGGGGCGGCCGGGGGTGTGGTGGCGGTCGAGCAGCTTCAGGACGTGCGGGCGGGCGCTCTGCATGCCGAAGGAGACCCGGTTGTAGCCGCCCTCGCGCAGTTCGGCCAGGTAGGCCGGGTCGACGGACTCCGGGTTGGCCTCGGTGGTGACCTCGGCGCCGTCGGCGAGCCCGAACTCCTCGCGCAGCGCGGCGAGCATCTTCACCAGGTCGCGGGCGGGCAGCAGAGTGGGGGTGCCGCCGCCGAGGAAGACGGTCTGCACCGGCAGGTCGACCGGGCCGAGGACCTGGCGGGCCAGCCGGATCTCGGCGACCACGTTGTCCGCGTAGGTCTCCTGGGAGGCGACCGCCCCGGAGGAGCGCAGCTCGGTGGCGGTGTAGGTGTTGAAGTCGCAGTAGCCGCAGCGGCTGGCGCAGTAGGGCACGTGCAGGTAGAAGCCGAACGGCCGCTGCCCGAGACCGGTGCGGGCGGATGCGGGCAGGGAACCGTCGGACGGCACCGGTTCGCCGTCGGGGAGTGCGGAGGGCATGACCCCATTGTCCCGTACGGCTCACCCGAACCGGTGAGCCGTACGGGGGCGGGGCCGATCAGGCCTCGTTGGCGCCCGCGTACATCGCGGTGACGGCGTCCGCGTAGGTCCGCTCGACCACCGGGCGCTTGATCTTCAGGCTCGGGGTGAGCTCGCCGTGCTCGATGTCGAGATCGCGCGGCAGCAGGTGGAACTTCTTGATCGTCTGCCAGCGCTGGAGGTCGGCGTTGAGCCGCTTGACGAAGCCCTCGATCAGCTGGTGCACCTGCGGGTCGGCCGTCACCTCGGCGTAGGACTTGCCCTTCAGCCCGTGCTCGGCGGCCCACGGCATGATGACCGCCTCGTCCAGGCCGATCAGCGCGGTGCAGAAGTTGCGGCCGTTGCCGATCACGAGGATGTTGCTGACGAACGGGCAGACCGCCTTGAACCTGCCCTCGACCTCGCTGGGCGCGACGTACTTGCCGCCGGAGGTCTTGAACAGGTCCTTCTTGCGGTCGGTTATCCGCAGGAAGCCGTCGGGGCCGAGCTCACCGATGTCCTCGGTGTGGAACCAGCCGTCGGCCTCCAGCACCTCGGCGGTCTTCTCGGGCAGGTCGTGGTAGCCGCGCATGACGCCGGGGCCGCGCAGCAGGATCTCGCCGTCCTCGGCGATCCGGACCTCGGTGCCGGGCAGCGGGCGGCCCACGGTGCCGATCCGGATGTCCTCCTCACGGTTGACGCAGGAGCCGGCGCTGGTCTCGCTGAGGCCGTAGCCCTCCAGGATCGGCACGCCGGCGCCGAGGAAGAAGTAGCCGATCTCGGGCGCGAGCGCGGCGCTGCCGGAGACGGCGCCGCGCAGCCGGCCGCCGAAGGCCGCGCGGATCTTGGCGTAGACCAGCTTGTCGGCCAGGCCGTGCTGGAGCCTGAGGCCCAGCGGGGCGGTGCCGGCACCGGTGGCGATCCGGCTCTCCTGGACGGCGCGGGCGTGCTCGCGGGCGACCTTGGCGGCCCACCGGAAGATCTTGTACTTGGCGCCGCCCTCGGCCCGGGCCCGGCCGGCGATGCCGTTGTAGACCTTCTCGAAGATGCGCGGCGCCGAGGCCATCACGGTCGGCCGGATGACCGGCAGGTTGTGGATGATCCGGTCGACCCGGCCGTCCACGGCCATCACGTGGCCGGTGGCGATCTGGCCGGAGATCAGCGTCTTGCCGAACACGTGCGACAGCGGCAGCCACATGAACTGGACGTCGTCGGAGCGCAGCAGCCCGCTGGCCTCCTGGGCCCGGGCCTCGTACGCCCAGCAGTCGTGCACCAGGCGCACGCCCTTGGGGCGGCCGGTGGTGCCGGAGGTGTAGATGAGGGTGGCCAGCTGCTCCTTGTCGAGCGCGGCGACGGTCTTCTCGACCGCGTCCGGGTGCTGCTCCAGGTACTCGGCGCCGCGCTGCTCCAGCTCGGCGAGAGTGAGCACGGTGAGGGCGTTCAGACCCTCGGCCTCGGGGGTACTGGCCTCTGGGGCGCCCGCCTCGGCGGCGTCAGTCCCGGCGGCGTCAGTCCCGGCGGCGTCAGTCCCGGCGGCGTCAGTCCCGGCGGCGTCAGTCCCGGCGGCGTCAGTCCCGGGGGCGTCGGCCTCGGCGGCGTCGAAGAGGATGACGGTCCGCAGCTCGGGCAGCTGTCCGAGCTGGTCGACGGCCTTGGCGAGTTGGGCGGAGTTCTCCGCGAACAGCGCCCTGGAACCGGAGTTGGAGAGGATGAACGCGGTCTCGTCGGCGTTGGTGCTGGGATAGACGGTCGTGGTGGCGGCACCCGCGCACATGTTCCCGAGGTCGGCGATGATCCATTCGAGCCGGGTGGAGGAGGCGAGCGCCACCCGGTCCTCCGGCTGGATGCCGAGCGCCATCAGCCCGGCGGCCACCGCCTTGACCCGGGCCGCGGTCTGCGCCCAGGTCAGTGAGCGCCACTGCTCGGCGCCGGGGGCGCTGTCCGCGGCGTGCTCGTCGACCGGGGCCGGGTAGCGGTAGGCCTCGGCGTTCGGGGTGGCGGCGACCCGCTCCAGGAAGAGGTGGGCGACGGAGGCGGGACGCCCGGCGACCAAGTCGGCACTGCCGGAGTCGATCAGGGACTGCGCGGAACTCAACGAGGACCTCCGGGGGCGGGTGGCCGTCTGAGGGATGGTTTCGGCGCCCGTGGGGGGCGGTCGCCGGGCCCCCGGTCAACCCTGGCGATACCGGCGAGTAACAAGGGGGCAATCAGCAGCCTAGGGGGAAACCGGTCATTCCGTAAGAGGGCGGGGCCCGGCCGGCACACCGCCGCACCGCCGGTGCCCGACGACCACTCCGCCCCGCGCCCCGGTGAACCCCTGCAACCGGGCCCGCCGTACGGTTCGGCAAAGGACTGGGCAAACCTGCGATCCACAACTCGTGAATCTCCTGTACGAGTCCACCAAAGAACGAGAATCGGGATGCGAATCCACCCGTCGACGACAAGAGTGTGCCAGTGCTGATCAGACTTCTCAGGGCGTACCTGCGCCCGTACTCCCGACCGATCGCGCTGCTCGTGGGGCTCCAACTGGTGTCCACCCTGGCGGCGCTCTACCTGCCGACGCTCAACGCCGACATCATCGACGACGGCGTGGTCAAGGGCGACACCGGCTACATCCTGCAAGTGGGCGGGGTGATGATCGGCATCACCCTGGTCCAGGCGCTCTGCTCGATCGGCGCCGTCTACTACGGATCCCGCACCGCCATGGCCTTCGGCCGGGACGTCCGCGCCGCCGTCTTCGACCGGGTGCAGAGCTTCTCCGCCCGCGAGGTCGGCCAGTTCGGCGCCCCCTCGTTGATCACCCGCACCACCAACGACGTCCAACAGGTCCAGATGCTGGCCCTGATGAGCTTCACGCTCATGGTGGCCGCCCCGATCATGTGCGTCGGCGGCATCATCATGGCCCTCAACCAGGACGTGCCGCTGTCCGGCCTGCTGCTCGCGGTCATCCCGCTGCTCGGCGCCGTCGTCCTCCTCCTGGTCCGCTCGCTGCGCCCCAAGTTCCGCAGCATGCAGACCCGGATCGACACCGTGAACCGGGTCCTGCGCGAGCAGATCACCGGCATCCGGGTCATCCGCGCCTTCGTCAAGGACGACCACGAGCAGGCCCGCTTCGCCAAGGCCAACGGGGACCTCACCGACACCGCCCTCCAGGTCGGCCGGCTGATGTCGTTCATGTTCCCGGCCGTGATGCTGGTCGTGAACGTCTCCAGCGTCGCCGTGCTCTGGTTCGGCGCCCACCGGATCGACAACGGCGGCATGCAGATCGGCGCGCTCACCGCCTTCCTCTCCTACCTGATGCAGATCCTGATGAGCGTCATGATGGCCACCTTCATGTTCATGATGGTGCCGCGCGCCGAGGTCTGCGCCGAGCGCATCGAGGAGGTCCTCGGCACCTCCTCCAGCGTCGTCCCGCCCGCCGCGCCGATCACCGAGGTGCTGCGCCGCGGCAACCTGGAACTGCGCGACGTCGACTTCCGCTACCCCGGCGCCGAGGCCTCGGTGCTGCGCGGCATCGCCATCACCGCCCGCCCCGGCGAGACCACCGCCGTCATCGGCTCCACCGGCAGCGGCAAGTCCACCCTGCTCGGACTCGTACCCCGACTGTTCGACGCCACCTCCGGCCAGGTCCTGCTCGACGGCGTCGACGTGCGCGAACTCGCCCCCGAGACGATCGCCGAGAGCGTCGGCCTCGTCCCGCAGAAGCCCTACCTGTTCTCCGGCACCGTCGCCAGCAACCTCCGCTACGGCCGGCCCGACGCCACCGACGAGGAACTCTGGCACGCCCTGGAGATCGCCCAGGCCAAGGACTTCGTCGAGGAACTGGCCGAAGGCCTGGACGCCCCGATCGCCCAGGGCGGCGGCAACGTCTCCGGCGGCCAGCGCCAACGCCTGGCCATCGCCCGGGCCCTGGTCCGCCAGCCCGACGTCTACCTGTTCGACGACTCCTTCTCGGCGCTCGACTACGCCACCGACGCCAGGCTGCGCAAGGCCCTCGCCCGCGAGACCTCCGACGCCACCGTGCTGATCGTCGCCCAGCGCGTCTCCACCATCCGCGACGCCGACCGGATCATCGTCCTCGACGAAGGCGCGGTCGTCGGCACCGGCACCCACCACGAACTGATGGCCGACAACCCGACGTACCGGGAGATCGTGCTCTCCCAGCTCACCGAGCAGGAGGCGGCGTGACCACCCCCGGCAAGCCCGACGCGGACACCAGGACCGCGGACACCGCGACAGCGGACCCCGAGGCCGCGGACACCAGAACCGCGGACCCCGAGACCACGGACACCACACAGCCCGACCCGGACACCAAGGCCGCGGACCCCGCCGACGAACTGCCCAGCGACTCGCAGGCCGCCGCCGCCCGCCGCGGCCCCGCCGGACCGGGCCGCTTCATGGGCGGCCAGGGCACCGAGAAGTCCATGGACTTCAAGGGCTCCGGCAAGCGGCTGCTCGCCCTGCTGCGCCCCGAACGCAACCTGATCTCCGGCGTGCTGGCCCTCGGCGTGCTCAGCATCGGCTGCGCCGTCACCGGCCCCAAGGTCCTCGGCAACGCCACCGACCTGATCTTCGCCGGCGTCGTCGGCGCCCGCTTCGAACCCGGCACCTCCAAGGCGCAGATCGTCGAGGGGCTGCGCGCCCACGGCGAGGGCGGCGTCGCCGGCCTGCTCTCCTCGGTGGACTTCACCCCCGGCCAGGGCATGGACTTCGGCGCCATCGGCACCGTCCTGCTCTGGGTGCTGGTCATCTACCTCGCCTCCGCTCTGTTCGGCATCGTCCAGGGCCGGCTGGCCACCACGGCGATCCAGCGGGCCGGCTACCGGCTGCGCCAGGACGTCGAGGCCAAAATCGCCCGACTGCCGCTCAGCTACTTCGACAAGCAGCCGCGCGGCGAGGTGCTCAGCCGGGTCACCAACGACATCGACAACATCAGCCAGTCCATGCAGCAGACCATGGGACAGGTCGTCAACTCGCTGCTCACCGTGGTCGGCGTGCTGGCCATGATGTTCTGGATCTCCCCGCTGCTGGCGACGATCGCCCTGGTCTCGGTGCCGCTGTCGGTGGCCGTCGCCGCCAAGGTCGGCAAGCGGGCGCAGCCCCAGTTCGTCCAGCAGTGGAAGTCCACCGGCCAACTCAACGCGCACATCGAGGAGATGTATACCGGCCACACCCTGGTCAAGGTGTTCGGCCGCCAGCGCGAGTCCGCCGAGACCTTCCGCGAGCACAACGAGGCGCTGTACACCTCCAGCTTCCGGGCGCAGTTCATCTCCGGGATCATCCAGCCCGCGATGATGCTCATCGGCAACCTGCAGTACGTGCTCGTCGCGGTCGTCGGCGGCCTGCGGGTGGCCAGCGGCGCGCTGTCCATCGGCGACGTGCAGGCGTTCATCCAGTACTCGCGGCAGTTCAGCCAGCCACTCACCCAGGTCGCCAGCATGGCCAACCTGGTGCAGTCCGGGGTCGCCTCCGCCGAGCGCGTCTTCGAACTGCTGGACGCCCCCGAGCAGACCCCCGAACCGGCCGTGTCCGAGCGGCCCGACACCATCCACGGCCGGGTCGCCTTCCAGGACGTGTCCTTCCGCTACGACCCCGAGAAGCCGCTCATCGAGGACCTCTCGCTCAAGGTCGAACCCGGCCAGACCGTCGCCATCGTCGGCCCCACCGGCGCCGGCAAGACCACCCTGGTCAACCTCCTGATGCGGTTCTACGAGGTCAGCTCCGGGCGGATCACCCTCGACGGGGTCGACGTCTCCGCGATGTCCCGCGAGGACCTGCGCTCCGGCATCGGCATGGTGCTCCAGGACACCTGGCTGTTCGGCGGCACCATCGCCGACAACATCGCCTACGGCGCCCAGGGAGCCACCCGCGAGCAGGTCGTCGAGGCCGCCAAGGCCGCCCACGTCGACCGCTTCGTGCGCACCCTGCCGGACGGCTACGACACCGTCATCGACGACGACGGCGCCGGGGTCAGCGCGGGCGAGAAGCAGCTGATCACCATCGCCCGGGCGTTCCTCGCCCAGCCGTCGATCCTCGTCCTGGACGAGGCGACCAGCTCCGTCGACACCCGCACCGAGGTGCTGATCCAGCGGGCCATGGCCCGGCTGCGCACCGGCCGCACCAGCTTCGTGATCGCGCACCGGCTCTCCACCATCCGGGACGCCGACGTGATCCTGGTGATGGAGAACGGCTCGATCGTCGAACAGGGCTCGCACGACGAGCTGATCGCCGCGCACGGCGCCTACGCGCGGCTGTACCAGGCGCAGTTCGCGGAGGCCGTGGCCGAGGTGGACTGACCGTCGCACACCGCCGGTGCCGAGCCGGGGCGGGCCCGAACCGCCCCGGCTCCTCGTCCGCGGCGCGCTGCGGCGGGAGAAGCTGCGGCGGGGGAAGCTGCGGCGGGGGAAGCTGCGGCGGTCCGCTCCGGCGGGGAAGCTGCGGCGGCCCGCTCCGGTGGAGAGAACGAGGATGGGCCCGGGCGGTTGTCCGCCCGGGCCCCTCTCACGCGCCTGTGGTTACTTCTTTTCCTTCGGCGCCTCGGCGTCGGTGGACAGCGCGGCGATGAAGGCCTCCTGCGGGACCTCCACGCGGCCGACCATCTTCATCCGCTTCTTGCCTTCCTTCTGCTTCTCCAGCAGCTTGCGCTTGCGCGAGATGTCACCGCCGTAGCACTTGGCGAGGACGTCCTTGCGGATCGCGCGGACCGTCTCACGGGCGATCACCCGGGAGCCGATGGCCGCCTGGATCGGCACCTCGAACTGCTGGCGCGGGATCAGCTTCTGCAGCTTGCCCGCCATCATCACGCCGTAGCCGTAGGCCTTGTCCTTGTGCACGATCGCGGAGAAGGCGTCCACCGCGTCGCCGTGCAGCAGGATGTCGACCTTCACCAGCTGGGCGGACTGCTCGCCGATGGGCTCGTAGTCGAGCGAGGCGTAACCGCGGGTCTTGGACTTCAGCTGGTCGAAGAAGTCGAAGACGATCTCGGCGAGCGGCAGGGTGTAGCGCAGCTCGACCCGGTCCTCGGACAGGTAGTCCATGCCTTGCAGGTTGCCGCGGCGGGACTGGCAGAGCTCCATGATCGCGCCGACGAACTCGTTGGGCGCCAGGATGGTGCCGCGCACGACCGGCTCGTACACCTCGGCAAGCTTGCCGGTCGGGAACTCGCTCGGGTTGGTGACGATGTGCTCGGTGCCGTCCTCCATGACCACCCGGTAGACCACGTTCGGGGCGGTGGAGATCAGGTCGAGGTTGAACTCGCGCTCCAGGCGCTCCCGGATGATCTCCAGGTGCAGCAGGCCGAGGAAGCCGCAGCGGTAGCCGAAGCCGAGCGCGACCGAGGTCTCCGGCTCGTACACCAGCGCGGCGTCGTTCAGCCGCAGCTTGTCCAGGGCGTCGCGCAGCAGCGGGTAGTCCGAGCCGTCCAGCGGGTACAGGCCGGAGAACACCATCGGGCGCGGCTCCTTGTAGCCGCCCAGCGCCTCGGTCGCACCCTTGTGCATCGAGGTGATGGTGTCACCGACCTTGGACTGCCGGACGTCCTTCACACCGGTGATGATGTAACCCACCTCGCCGACGCCCAGGCCGTCGGCGACCTTCGGCTCGGGCGAGATGACGCCGATCTCCAGCAGCTCGTGGGTGGCGCCGGTGGACATCATCGCGATCCGCTCGCGCTTGGTGAGCTGCCCGTCCACGACACGCACGTAGGTGACCACGCCGCGGTAGGAGTCGTACACCGAGTCGAAGATCATCGCGCGGGCCGGGGCGTCCTTGACGCCGACCGGGGCCGGGATGGTGTTGACGATGTGGTCCAGCAGGTCCTCGACGCCGAGGCCGGTCTTGGCGCTGACCTGCAGCACGTCCGAGGGGTCGCAGCCGATGATGTGCGCGATCTCCGCCGCGTACTTCTCCGGCTGGGCGGCCGGCAGGTCGATCTTGTTCAGCACCGGGACGATCGTGAGGTCGTTCTCCAGCGCCAGGTACAGGTTGGCGAGGGTCTGCGCCTCGATGCCCTGGGCCGCGTCGACCACCAGGATGGTGCCCTCGCAGGCCGCGAGGGAGCGGGACACCTCGTACGTGAAGTCCACGTGGCCGGGGGTGTCGATCATGTTGAGGATGTGCGTCGTCCCGGCATTCGGACCGGTCTTCGGCGCCCACGGGAGGCGGACCGCCTGCGACTTGATGGTGATGCCGCGCTCGCGCTCGATGTCCATGCGGTCGAGGTACTGGGCGCGCATCTGCCGCGGGTCGACGACGCCGGTGATCTGCAGCATCCGGTCTGCGAGCGTCGACTTGCCGTGGTCGATGTGGGCGATGATGCAGAAGTTGCGGATCAGCGCCGGGTCGGTACGGCTGGGCTCTGGCACATTGCTGGGGGTCGCGGGCACCTTGGTCCGATTCTCCGTTGGTCCGGGGCCGGGGGTGTCCTGGTCATCGCTGACCGGTTTTCCCGGGGACCGGACAGTCTCGTCCGATCGAAATAGTTCCTCCCATCTTCCCACGACCACGGCGCGGACCGCCGTTCGGTCCGCCCGGACCTTCTCCGGGCCCGCGCCAGGCGGCAGGATGACACCCCGTGATCCTCGAAAGCGCCCTGCTCGACGTCCTGCCCGGCCTGGAGGACGAATTCCTCGCCGCCTTCGCCGAGGCCCGGCCCCTGATCGCCGTCCAGCAGGGCTTCCGCTCCCTGCACCTGCGGCGCTGCCTCGACGAAGGACGCGGCTCGCGATTCCTCCTCCAGGTGGAATGGGAGACGCTCGCGGACCACACCGAGGGCTTCCGCCGCTCAGCCGAGTACCGGCAGTGGCGGGAACTGCTGCACCGCTTCTACCGGCCGTTCCCGGAGGTCGAGCACTACGGGGAGCCGGTGCTCAGCGCGTAGCCGACCCACTACTGCGCAGGCGACCCGCCGTGGGGCCGGGCTCCCGGTTTGGGGCGGGTGGCGGGCCCCTGGTAGCGTGGGCTGCTGCACCTGGCCCCGGCATGCCCTCTCAGCTGCCCGGCGGCCGCGCGGTGCAGCCCGTTCAATCCTTTTAGACAAGACTGAGGCTCCTTCGTGGCGAACATCAAGTCCCAGATCAAGCGCAACAAGACCAACGAGAAGGCGCGCCTGCGCAACAAGGCCGTCAAGTCCTCGCTGAAGACCGCCCTGCGCAAGGCCCGTGAGGCCGCTGCCGCCGGCGAGACCGAGAAGGCCACCGTGCTGGCCCGCGCCGCCTCCAAGGCGCTGGACAAGGCCGTGAGCAAGGGCGTCATCCACGCCAACCAGGCCGCCAACAAGAAGTCGGCCATCACCAAGCGCGTCAACACGGCCGCCCAGGCCTGACGCCCCGGGGGCCTCGGCCCCCACCGCCTCGGGACGGACCCGGCCCTCTACCCGGACCCCTGAGGCGCGTGAGACTCGCACCGCACGCGGCCTGCGTTCGCCACGCGGGTGCGGTGTACGAAGCAGTACGACAGGCGCCGTAGTCGGCCTCTCTCCAGAGGCCCACTGCGGCGCCTGTCGCGTTCCGCGGCCCGACCGCTGTCGTCGGTCACGCGTGTCCGGGGCTCGGGGGCTCCGGGGCTCCGGCGGCGCTGCGGGCCGGCGTCTGGGGGACCGTCCGCTCGATGGGCACGTAGGCGGTGGCACGTAGGCGGTGGCAGGTGGGTCGGCGGGTAGCCGGGTCCGGCTCGTCCTGGGTCCGGTCCGGTGGCCCCGCCGCCGTCAGTACGCCGGGCGGGACCCAGCCCGGGCCGCCCGGGCGACGGCCACCACCGCGCGCTCCAGCGCGAAGGCCGGATCGTCCGAGCCGCCCTTGACGGCGGCGTCGGCCTGGGCGATCGCGGTCAGCGCGGTGGCCACCCCGTCGCCCGTCCAGCCGCGCATCTGCTGGCGCACCCGATCGACCTTCCACGGCGGCATGCCCAACTCGCGGGCCAGGTCCGCCGGACGCATGTTCCGCCCGGTGGTCGCCAGCCGCCCGATGCTGCGCACGCCGGAGGCCAGTGCGTAGGTGATGCCGGTCGGCGGCTGGCCCACCGCCAGCGCCCAGCGCAGCCGCTCCAGCGCCTCCGCGGCCCGGCCGGTGACCGCCAGATCGGCCACCTCGAAGCCCGTCGCCTCGGCCCGGCCGCTGTAGTAGCGGGCCACCACCGTCTCGTCGATCGCGCCCTCGACGTCCGAGGTCAGCTGGCTGCACGCGGCCGCCAGCTCGCGCAGGTCGCTGCCGAGCGAGTCCAGCAGGGCCTGGCAGGCCTCCGGTGTGGCCGAGCGGCCCAGCGTACGGAACTCGCCCCGGACGAAGGCCAGCCGCTCGTTCGCCTTGGTCAGCTTCGCGCACGCCACCTCGCGACCGCCCGCCTTGCGCCCGGCGTCCAGCAGGCCCTTGCCCTTGGCCCCGCCCGCGTGCGCCAGCACCATGATCACTTCTTCGGCCGGCGCCTCGATGTACGCCTTGACCTCCTTCACCGAGTCGGCGGAGAGGTCCTGCGCGGCCCGCACCACGATCACCTTGCGCTCGGCGAACAGCGACGGCGTGGTCAGCTCGGCCAGGCTCCCCGGCTGCAGGCTGCCGGGCGGCAGATCCCGCACGTCGGTGTCCGGGTCCGCCGCCTTTGCCGCCGCCACCACCTGGGCGACCGCGCGGTCCAGCAGCAGCTCCTCCTGGCCGACCGCGAGGGTCAGCGGGGCGAGCAGGTCGTCGGGTGCACTCTTCCTGGCCATCGCCTACCAGCATCCCACGGGGCGCGGACACTCCCGCCCGGGGCGACCCCCGCCCCCGGTCCCGCCCGGTCCCGCCCCTCCGGCCCGACCTGCCCGACCCGGCCCGCCCGACCCGACCCGCCCGACCCGACCCGACCCGCCCGACCCGACCCGACCTGCCCGACCACGCCGATCACCCGACCTGGAGAATGGTCCGGTGACCGAGAACCACACCACCGACCTGCCGGACGTCAACGACCCGCACGCCCGGCAACTGCTCGTCCTGCCCGACCGCGACGCCGCCGAGGACGCCTCCGAGGAGCTCAGCGCCGCCCACCCCGACCTCGGCGAGCTCGACCTCGTCCGGGACGCCCTAGCCGGCGAGGACGACGCCGAGGACGCCCAGTGGCTGGTCGTCGTCGAGCCCCCGGAGGACGGCTGGACCCCGGCCCTGCTGCGCGCCCTCGACGCCATCGCCGTCGAGCACGAGGGCTGGCGCGAGGAAGGCTGACCCGGCCGGCCGGGCCCGGCCCGGAGTCTTCGAGAGGGACGGGCGAGGGGGGACGGGCCCCGGACGCGGCGCTGCGCCCGTTCCGGGCCGAGGAGCACGAGGCCACCGGGTCCGGCCACCGCGGCGTCAACCCTCGATGAGCCACACCCCTGTCGAGTGATTCACCGTCACTTCCGCGCCTCCTCACCCCAAGTGCGTGCCATTCTGCGAACGTTGCTTCGGCCACGAATCTTCGCGCATCCGAGCCGGCTGCCCGCAGGGGCCCAGCGACTCGGTCCACGCCACCCAAGGAGTGCAGATGTCGGTATCCCGCGCCCTCTCCCGGACCCGGTCCCGCGTTCTGGCCGTGCTGAGCGCCGCCGCAGTCGCGAGCGGGCTGGCGGTCGCCGTTCCGGCGACGCCCGCCTCCGCCGACGGGTTCGTGGTCAGCGAGGCCCAGTTCAACCAGATGTTCCCGAACCGGAACTCCTTCTACACGTACGACGGCCTGGTCAATGCGCTGAGCGCCTACCCCGGGTTCGCCACCACCGGCGACGACGCGACGCGCAAGCGGGAGGCGGCCGCCTTCCTCGCCAACGTCAGCCACGAGACCGGCGGCCTGAAGTACGTCGTCGAGCAGAACACCGCCAACTACAGCCACTACTGCGACGCCTCGCAGTCCTACGGCTGTCCGGCCGGCCAGAGCGCCTACTACGGGCGCGGCCCGCTCCAGATCAGCTGGAACTTCAACTACAAGGCGGCGGGCGACGCCCTGCACATCGACCTGCTGGACGACCCGTACCAGGTGGAACGGGACTCCGCCGTCTCCTGGAAGACCGGCCTCTGGTTCTGGGACACCCAGAGCGGCGCCGGGACGATGACCGCGCACGACGCCATCGTCAACGGCAGGGGCTTCGGCGAGACCATCCGCAGCATCAACGGCGCCCTCGAATGCGACGGCAAGAACCCGGACGAGCGGAACGACCGCATCAACCTCTTCCAGAACTTCGTCGGCATCCTCGGCACCGACGTCGGCGGCGGCAACATCTCCTGCTGACCCGACCGGCCCTGCCGACAGCTCGCGCTTGATGGTCGAGTGCGACGCGCCATCGCAGGTGCCCGCACTTCGGCGCGCTCCGGGCGGGGCCCGGAGCGCGCCGCAATCGTTCTCCGGGCCCCGCCCCGCCCCCCGCCCCCTCCCTCCTCCCCACCCCAACCCCTTTCCCTTCCCCACCTGATGGTTGGGAGGAGAGGAGGGCGGGGTCAGCCGGGCGGGGCTCGCGGGGTGTGCGAGCCCCGCCCGGTACGGGAGGCGGGCGCTCCGTCCGCAGCGTGCGAGCGGGGCTTGCGCGCCTCGTGCGCCGCCTGCGGGTGCACGGACACCCCGAGGACGGCCGGCGATCCGCCCGTCACCGCGATGTCGCCCACCCGATCGGTGCGCAGCACGCTCGCACCCAGCGCGCGCAGCCGATCCACCGTCCGCACGGACGGATGCCCGTACGCGTTTCCCTCGCCGCACGAGATCAATGCCAGCCGGGGACGCAACGCACCGGTCAAAGCCCAGTCCTGATGCGCCGATCCGTGGTGCGCCACCTTCAGGACGTCCACCCGCCCCAACCGGCCCAGCAGCGCCGACTGGGCAGGCGGTTCGAGGTCCCCGAGCAACGCCATCCGCAGTCCGCCCGCCACCGACACCAGCAGCGCGACGCTCGCGTTGTTCGCCCCCGGGGCCTCGACAGCCGCCCCGGCGTCGGGCCAGACCACCTCCCAGGACAACGCCGGGCCCGCCGAGCGCCGTTCACCGCGCCCCGCGCGCAGCAGCGGGACTCCGGCACCGACCGCCCAGCCCGCCACCCGGGCCGCCTCACCCGGTGGATCGTCCAGGGTCGTGCCCTCGATCGCTCCGACCCGGCGGCCCCGAACCACCCCCGGCACACCCTCGACGTGATCGGCGTGGAAGTGCGTCACCACCAACAGCGGCACTTCCGTGACACCCAGATCCCGCAGGCACCTGTCGGCGGCGTTCGGATCCGGCCCCGCATCGACCACCACCGCGCTGTCCGGTGCACCGGCCGCGAGCACCAGCATGTCCCCTTGGCCCACGTCGCACATCACCATCCGCCACCCCGGCGGCGGCCAGCCGGTCGCGATCCGGGTGAGCTGCGGTGGCCGCAGCAGCACGGCCAGCAGGACCACGAGCAGCACCCCCGTCACCAGCGCCCGCACCCACCGCCGCCGGGCACGGACGGGCTTGCCGGACGGCGCTCGCCGTGGCAGCAGGAGCGGCATCACCCAGCAGGCCGCCAGGGTGGCCAGCGCGACCGTCGCCGTCCCGAACCACCCGCCCGGCCAGGAGAGTTGGCCGCCCGGAAGTTCGGCGCCGCGCCGCGCCACCAGGGCGAGCCAGCCGACCGGCACTCCGGCCGGCTCCGCGAGCAGGCGGGCCAGGTCCGGGAGGAGCGGCTGCAGCACGAGCACCCCGAAGCCGAGCAGGGTCGCCGGGGCCACCGCCAGTTCGGCCAGCAGGTTGCACGGGATCGCGACCAGGCTGACGTGCCCGGACAGCACCACCGTCACCGGCGCGCACAGGGCCTGGGCGGCGGCCGTCGCCGCCAGGGCACCCGCCAGGTGGTGCGGCCAGCGCCGGGACCGCAGCGCCTCGGCCCAGTGCGGCCCGAGGACGAGCAGCCCGGCCGTGGCGAGCACCGAGAGCAGGAATCCGAAGGAACGCGCCAGGAACGGGTCGAGCAGGACGAGCACCAGGACCGCCCCGGCGAGCGCGGGCACCGCCTGCCGGGGCCGGCCGGTGGCCAGCGCGAGCATGCCGATCAGCCCCGTCCCGGCCGCGCGCAGCACGCTGGGCTCCGGCCGGCAGACGGCGACGAAGGCCAGCGTCAGCGCCGTCCCGAGCAGCGCGCTGGTGTGCAGCGAGAGCCCCAGCAGCGCGGCCAGCCCGCGCCGTTCCGGGGTGCCGGCCTGCCCCGGGGCGCCCAGCAGCGCGCCGAGGACGATCGCCAGGTTGGCCCCGCTCACCGCCACCAGGTGCACCAGGTCGGTGGCCCGGAAGGCGTCCTCAAGGTCGTCGGGCAGTCGCGAGGTGTCCCCCACGACCAGGCCCGGGAGCAGCCCGCGCGCGTCCGGCGGGAGCCCGTCGCTGGCCGTGCGCAGACCGGCACGCAGCCGCCCGGCGATCCGCTGCGGCAGGTTCGGCGGCGCGAGGCGGCGGGGCGGGCCGTGGACGACCAGCAGCGCCGCGCACTCGGTGTCGTAGCCGTCTCCCGCGGGCCGCACCTCGGCCTCCACCACCAGCCGCTCCGACGGGAGCAGCCCCTGCCAGGGCCCGGATTCCGCGCCCCGGACCATGACGGTCACCGGGGTTCGCGTCCGGGTACTGCGCCCGTCCGGCAGGAGCGTGACCCGGTCGGCCACCGCGTCGACGGTGAGGAGGGTCTGCCCGCCGGTGGTCCCGCCCCGGGCCGCGTGGGACTTCGGGTCCGCCGCGACGGTCAGCTCCGCCTCCACCACCCGAGCGGGCTCGCCCGGAGATCGCGGCGGGGCGTGCTCGGCCGCTCGGACGAGCTCCGGCAGCGGACCCCGGTGCAGATCGGCGGTGTGCAGCGGGGTGGCCACCACGGCGGCGGCTCCGGTGAGCAGGACGGCGGCCAAGGTCACCGCCGCTGCGCGTCGGCGTGGGAGCGCGGGCCTGACGAGCAGCAGGACGGCCGCCAGCGCGGCGGCACCCGCCAGGCCGAAGGCGAGGACGTCGTACCCCGGCTCCAGGCCGAGGAGCGCGGCCGTCACCACCCAGGCCGAGACGGCGGGAAGCAGCAGCCGGAAGTCGGCACCGGTGGAGCGGTTCGGCAGGTTCGGTTCGGTGGTGGCGGGCACGGCGGTACCTCCCTTCGGCGGGTGGCGGCGACGGACGAACGACGACGACGAGCAACGACGGCCGACGACGGACGGGCGGGAGAACAGGCGGGCAAGGGGACGGACGGGGAGGTCAGAGGGTCAGCAGCGGACGGAGTTCCGCGAACGTGCGCGCCCCGATGCCGCTGACCTGCCGGAGCTGGTCGAGCGTGCGGAACGAGCCGTGCGACGTGCGGTAGGCGAGGATGCGCTGGGCGAGGGTCGGGCCGACGCCGGGGAGGGTGTCCAGCTGTTCGAGGCCGGCGCGGTTGAGGCTGACGGGCGGTCTGGGCGTGCCGGCCGCCGGCGGTCCGTTGCCGGCTCCGGCTCCCGGGGCGGAGGCCTGAGCCGGCTCGCCGACCAGGATCTGTTCACCGTCCGTCAGGACCCGGGCCAGGTTGAGGCTTCGGGTGTCCGTCTCCGGCAGCGGACCGCCCGCCGCCCGTAGGGCGTCGGCCACTCGCGAGCCGCCGGGCAGGGTGTGCAGGCCGGCGAGGTGAACCCGCCCGCCGATGTCGACCACGACGACCGCCCCGCCCCCGGGGCCGACGGGATCGGCCACCGAGACCGCGGCCGGGCCCGGGCCCAAGGCCGGAGTCGGCACGGACGCGGATGCCGCCCCCGCCACCCCCTCCACCCCCGGCGAGACCGGTGGGACCGGTGAGACCGGGGCGGACGCCAACGCCGGCACGGCCACCGCCTGCGGTCTGGCCAGCCAGAAGTGCTGCACGGCGTAGCCGACCGCGAACAGCAGCAGGACGGCCAACCCGGCCACCGCCCGCCGGTCGAGTGCCATCGCCGAGCCGAATCGAAGGCCCGACCCGGCCCCCGGCCCCGGCGGATCCGCGTCACCGCCCGCCCTGACCGGCTCCAACGGCACAGGCGGCACAGGCCCCGCCGACGGAGGCCGCTCCCCCGCCCCGGACGGAACCGCGCCCGAAGGCGGCCCGGTCGACGCGAGCGCGCCCATCGCGGCACCGGAGCCCACCGGCCCGCCCGCCCCGGCCTCTGCTCCCGCCCCATCGCCCGCGACGCCGCCGCCGGTCGGCAGCAGCGCCGCCATCCGCAGCCGGACGGTCTCGTTGATCTCGTGGCGCTTCGCCGCGCCCAGGCCCATGGTCGTCATGCCGAGGACGGTAGGAGTCCTCGGCAGAGTACGCAGAAATTACCGAACCCCTGTGGATAACTCAGGGGTTGTGGACAAAACAGATCACTCACACGAGTGATCAGCGCCACGAAGAGTTGACCAGAGCCCGCGACACGGCACGCCCGGCCCGCTCAGCGCGGCGCGACGACCACCGCGAGCAGCCCCGGCCCGACGTGCGCGCCGATCACCGCCCCCACCTCGCCCACGTACAGCTCCCGCAGCCCCGGCACCCGGGCCCGCAGCCGCTCCGCGAGCGGCTCGGCCCGTTCCTCGGCCGCCAGGTGGTGCACGGTGATGTCGACCTCCCCGCCCCCCGACCGCTCGACGGCGATCTCCTCCAAGCGCGCGATCGCCCGCGACGCGGTGCGCACCTTCTCCAGCGGTTCGATCCGCCCCCCGTCCAGGTGCAGCAGCGGCTTGACCGCCAGCGCCGACCCGAGCAGCGCCCGCGCCGCCCCGATCCGGCCGCCCCTGCGCAGGTGTTCCAGGGTGTCGACGTAGAAGAACCCGCTGGTCACGGCCGCCCGCCGGGTGGCGGCCTCGGCCGCCTCCGCCAGGTCCCGCCCGGCCGCGATCGCCTCGGCCGCCGCCAGCACCGCGTATCCGAGGGCCATGCCGACCAGTCGGCTGTCCACCACCCGCACGGGTACCGGCGCCTCGGCGGCCGCCAGCCGGGCGGCCTCCACCGTGCCGGACAGCTCACCGGAGATGTGCACCGAGACGATGCCCTTCGCCCCGGCCTCGGCGGCGGCCCGATAGGCGGCGGCGAAGGCCTCGGGGTTCGGTCGGGAGGTCGTCACCCGCTGCTTGTCGCGCAGCGCCTCGGCGACGTCCTTGGGGGAGATCTCGACGCCTTCGCACAGGACCGCGTCACCGACCGCGACGCTCAGCGGGACCACCGTGATCCCGTACCGGTCGAGGGTCTCCTGCGGCAGGTAGGCCGTGGAGTCGGTGACAAGTGCGAGGTCAGAGGGCATGAGGCGGAGATTACTCCCCGTTCGTCCGGGAGGACAGCGCCCGGGTGCGAGCCCCGAAAGGCCCCGAGGACGCCGCCGGAGCAAGCACGCAGCACCCGCCGAAGCACGGCCGCAGCACCCGGCGCGGGGTGCTCGGCTCAGGCTCGGCTCGGCTCAGCTCAGCCTGCCGTGGGCCCCGCCGACGGCTTCCGCAGCCGCTGGGCCAGCTTGGCCAGCGGGTCGGCGAGTCCGAGGAGCTCCTCGGCGCTCGGACGGCCCTTCCCGTCCGTCAGCCCGGCCCGCGCAGCACCCCCGGAGGCCGCCCCCGAGCCAGAACCCGAACCCGAGGACGCCCCCGAACCCGAGGACGCGGAGGACGCGGAGGAAGCGGAGGAAGCGGAGGAAGCAGCGGAGCCGGAGGCGGACGCGGACGACGACTCCCCCGAGGTGTCCCAGTGCCGCAGCGCCCCCGCCTCGCTCTCGCACTCCTGGCTGAGCCGGCTCAGCTCGTCGTCCGCGAACCGGTGCATCCGGTCCTGCGCGGCCCAGCGCATGGTCTCCGCGGAGTGGGTGATCCGTTCGGCGCGCTCGCGCAGCTCCGGCAGCTTGGCCGCGATCCGCGCGGTGTCCGGCTCCCGCTCCAGCATCCGCAGTTCGCCGTCGAGTTCGGCGGCGTGTGCGTCGAGCCTGCCGAGCAGGGCGAGGGACTCGCCGAGCTGGCCGTCCTGGGGGAGGCCGCTCTCCAGCACCTGCCGGGTGCCGTCGAGCGAGGTGCGCAGGCCGAGCCGGACGGCGGCGATCTGGCCGGGCGGTCCGACCTTGGTGAAGGTCTTCGCCTTGAGGGTGGCGTTCTCCACGGCGCGCCGGGCGTTGGCCTCGTGCCGCCCGATCTTCGTGGCGACGGCCTTCGCCGCCTTGACCGTGCCGACCACGGCCAGGACGAACGCCGCGATCCCGAAGAGCAGGACCAGGCCGATCATCACGCCGAACGCGTCCATCGCGAGCCACCTTCCGCCACCGTTTCGGCCCCCACCGGACCCAACGCGGGCCGTACTGCCGAGGGTTCCACGGTAGCCGCCGGATCGGGCCCGGGGCGGACGGAACGGGCCCGGGCAGCGGAGATCAGGGACAGATCGGGGATCTCCCCGAGGGTTCGGGGGTCCTCCCAGGGCCCCGGGCACGAGCAAGGGCGGGCGTCCCGAAGGACACCCGCCCCAGCAGCCTCAGCCGGCCGACTACCAACCGACCGACATCAGCCGCGCGACCTCAACCGCAGCCGGCCGACCTCAACCGCAGCCGACCGACCTGAGCCTCAGCCTCTCAGTCTCAGCCCGTAACGATGTTCACCAGCTTCGGCGCCCGCGCGATCACCTTGCGCACCGGCGCCTCGCCGATCGCCGCGACGACGGCCGGGTCGGCCAGCGCCAGCGCCTCCAGCTCGGCGTCCGAGATCGTCGGCGCGACCTCCAGCCTGGCCTTCACCTTGCCCTTGAGCTGCACCACGCAGGTCACCGTCTCGTCCACCACGTACGCCGGGTCGGCGACCGGGTAGTCGGTGTGCGCCAGCGACTCGTCGTGGCCCAGCCGGCGCCACAGCTCCTCGGCGATGTGCGGGGCCAGCGGCGCGACGATCAGGACCAGCTGCTCGGCCACGGCGCGCGGCGTGGAGCCGCGCTTGACCAGGTAGTTGTTCAGCTCGATCGCCTTGGCGACGGCCGTGTTGAACCGCAGCCCGGCCATGTCGCCGCGGATGCCGTCGATCGCCTTGTGCAGGGCACGCAGCGTCGCCTCGTCCGGCTCCTCCTCGGTGACGACCAGGTCGCCGGTGGCCTCCGAGACGACGTTGCGCCACAGCCGCTGCAGGAAGCGGTACGAGCCGACGACGGCGCGGGTGTCCCAGGGGCGGGAGACGTCCAGCGGGCCCATGGACATCTCGTACAGGCGCAGCGTGTCGGCGCCGTACTCGTCGGCGATCTCGTCGGGGGCGACGGCGTTCTTCAGGGACTTGCCCATCTTGCCGGCCTCGCGCTTGACGGCCTCGCCCTGCCAGAAGTACTGGCCGTCGCGCTCCTCGACCTCGGCGGCGGGCACCGGGAAGCCGCGCTCGTCGCGGTAGACGTCGGCGGTGATCATGCCCTGGTTGAACAGCTTGTGGAACGGCTCGACGGACGAGACGTGGCCCAGGTCGTGCAGCACCTTGTGCCAGAAGCGCGCGTACAGCAGGTGCAGCACGGCGTGCTCGGCACCGCCGACGTACAGGTCGGCGCCGCCGGCCGGCTTGGTGGCCGTGGGGCCGAGCCAGTACTTCTCGTTGGCCGGGTCGACGACCGCCGAGGAGTTCGACGGGTCGACGTAGCGCAGCTCGTACCAGCACGAACCCGCCCAGTTGGGCATGGTGTTGGTCTCGCGCCGGTAGGTGCGGACGCCGTCGCCCAGGTCCAGTTCGACGTTGACCCAGGCCTCGTTGCGCGACAGCGGGGTCTTGGGCGAGGAGGTGGCGTCGTACGGGTCGTAGGTGTGCGGCGAGTAGTCCTCGACCTCGGGGACCTCGACCGGCAGCATCGACTCGGGCAGCGCGTGCATGACGCCGTCCTCGTCGTAGACGATCGGGAAGGGCTCGCCCCAGTACCGCTGGCGGCTGAACAGCCAGTCCCGCAGACGGTAGTTGACGGTGCCCTCGCCGATGCCGCGCTCGGCCAGCCAGGCGGTGACGGCGGCCTTGGCGTCGACGACGCCCAGCCCGTCCAGCGTCAGCCCGTCCCGGGAGGAGTTGACGATGACGGAGTCGTAGGTGTCGAAGGCGTCGTCCCAGGCGGCCGGGTCCTCGCCGCGCCCGTCGGTGGGCTGGACGACGCAGCGCATCGGCAGCGCGAAGGCGCGGGCGAAGGCGAAGTCGCGGTGGTCGTGGGCGGGGACGGCCATGATGGCGCCGGTGCCGTAGCCCATCAGCACGTAGTCGGCGATGAACACCGGGACGGACGCGCCGCTGACCGGGTTCACGGCGTAGGCGCCGGTGAAGACGCCGGTCTTGACCTTGGCCTCGACCTGCCGCTCGACGTCCGACTTGGCGGCGGCGGTGGCGCGGTAGGCGGCGACGGCCTCGGCGGGGGTGGCGGCGCCGCCGGTCCACTCGGCGGGCACGTCCGCGGGCCAGGCGGCCGGGACGATCGAGTCGACCAGGCCGTGCTCGGGGGCCAGCACCATGTAGGTGGCGCCGAACAGGGTGTCGGGCCGGGTGGTGAAGACGGTGATCTTCTCACCGGAGTCGACGGCGAAGTCGACCCGGGCGCCCTCGGAGCGCCCGATCCAGTTGCGCTGCTGGAGCTTGATGGCCTCGGGCCAGTCCAGCAGGTCCAGGTCGGAGATCAGGCGGTCGGAGTACGCGGTGATGCGCATCATCCACTGGCGCAGGTTGGACTTGAACACCGGGAAGTTGCCGCGCTCGGAGCGGCCGTCCGCAGTGACCTCCTCGTTGGCCAGGACGGTGCCCAGGCCGGGGCACCAGTTGACCGGCACCTCCTTGGAGTACGCCAGCCGGTACTCGCCCAGCAGTTCGTCGCGCTCGGCGGCGGACAGGTCGGCCCACGGGCGCCCGTCCGGGGTCGGCTTCGCGCCGGACTCGAACCGGGCGATCAGCTCGGCGATCGGCCGGGCCCGGCCGGCCTGCTCGTCGTACCAGGAGTTGAAGATCTGCAGGAAGATCCACTGGGTCCAGCGGTAGTACTCCGGGTCGATCGTGGAGATCGAGCGGCGCGGGTCGTGGCCCAGGCCCAGCCGGCGCAGCTGCTGGCGCATGTTGGCGATGTTGGCCTCGGTGGAGACCCGCGGGTGGGTGCCGGTCTGCACCGCGTACTGCTCGGCGGGCAGGCCGAACGCGTCGTAGCCCAGCGTGTGCAGCACGTTGTGGCCGGTCATCCGCTGGTAGCGGGCGTAGACGTCGGTGGCGATGTAGCCCAGCGGGTGGCCGACGTGCAGGCCCGCGCCCGAGGGGTACGGGAACATGTCCATGATGAAGCTGTGCGGCTTCGCGGCGACGTCTCCGGCCGCCGGGTCGGCCAGCGCACCGGCGGGGTTGGGGGCGTTGAAGGTGCCCTCCTTCTCCCAGAGGTCCTGCCAGCGGGACTCGATCTCCGCCGCCAGCGCGGCGCTGTACCGGAACGGCTCGGTCGCGGTCTCGGCCGTGCCGGACGCAGGGGTCGTCTCGCTCATGGTCCTTCAAGCTCCATCGATGTCAGTTGGCGAACCGCGGACACGGCCGGCCCGTGAACGGGGGCGGAAAACAAAAAATCCCCTCGCAGGAGGGGACGCCACGCCGACTCCGGCACCGCCCGAGGGCGTAACCGGTCCTGGTCAGCGCGGCCGGCTAAGGAGCAGGCGCACGGTTCGCATGGGCTCAGGGTACCGCAAGCAGATCAGCGCGCTCCCGGGTATCCACCGGGGCCCGACGGCCCCGGGCCCGCCCCCGCACGGACCTCACCGCCGACCCGGGAAGCCCCCCACCACACGCAGCCCCCGCCCCACCGACGCCGCCCCCGCCCCGCCACACACAGACCTCACCGCCCCGCCGACGCCGCCCGCGTCGCCGCGTCGAAGTCGCGCAGCGCCCGCGCCAGCCGCTCGGACTGCATGCCCGCCGCGAGCGCCCGGGCGAGCGACGCGGTGCGGGCGGCCTCCCGCTGGTCGCCGAGGCGCCGGTGGGTCTCGGCGAGGCGGACCATCAGCAGCGCCTTGGACCGCCCGCGGCCGGCCCCCAGCCCGGCGACGGCCTCGGCGAGCAGCGCCTTGGCCATCCGGTGCTGGCCGAGTGCCAGCCGGCCCTCCCCCACCATCCCGGCGAGTTCGGCGCGGGCCGCCTCCGTGCCGGGCACGCCGTCGAGTTCGGCGAAGGCCCGGGCGGCGGCGGCCTCGGCCTGCTCGGCCTCGCCCCGGCGGCCGTGCGCGCGGGCGATCCGGCCGAGTTGCCGGGCCCGGCCGGCGGGGCTCAGTGCGGAGCCGTGCCGGGCCAGGGCGGTGTTGAGCGCGGCGACGGCGTCCAGGCCGCGCCCTCCGGTGCCCTGGGTGGCGAGCACCACCAGGCCGCCGAGCACGGCGACGCCGAGCCGGGCGTCGCCGCTGACGTGGGCGGCCCGCAGGGCGGCGACGAAGGCGCGCTGGGCGGCCGCGTCGTGGCCGAGGTCGTACGCGGCCCAGCCGGCCAGCCGGGCGAGCCGGCTGGCCGTGCCGTACAGCTCGCGGCCGACCCGTTCGTCGTAGGCGCCGAGTTCCAGCAGCTTGGCCAGCATGGCGAGTTCGGCCCGGGTGGGGCCGAGGACGAGTCCGCCGCCGCAGGAGCGTTCGAGCCGCTGCTTGCTGCGGTAGGACAGGCCGAGGTCGCCGACGAGGCCGGGGTCGATGCGCAGCGCCCCTTCGCCGCCCCCGACGGGCGGGGGCGGGGAGGCGAGCCGTTCGGCGGCCTGGTCGAGGTCGGCGCCGCGGAAGAGGTCGGTGAGGCGGACGGGCCCGGCGTCGGTGGCGGCCTCGCGCAGCGCGGTCTGGGCGGTGTCGGCGGTCCACGGGTCGGTGAGCAGCCGGGGCGAGAGGATCTTGGCGCCCCGGTGGCCGCCCATCCGGCCCCAGAGCTGTTCGTAGGTGACGGCGATGCCGAGGGTGCGGCTGAGCACTTCGCAGACGGTCTGGTCGTGCGGGCTGCGCGGCACCATGCCGCGGTCGCGCCACTTGTAGGGGGCGGTGGAGCTGATGGCCAGGCCTGGCGGCAGGGCGAGGCTCACCTCGCGGGCGAGCCGTTCCGGACTCCAGCCGAGCTGGTGCAGTATCCGGGCCAGTTCCTCGTTCCGCCTTCGCTCCAGATCGGCCATGGAACGACGGTAGCGGTCTTTCCGGCCCTTCCGCCGGTGGCATGCGCAGAACGCCGAAGGGCCGCCTCCCATTTCGGGAGGCGGCCCTCGACTGCTGTGGAGCTACGGGGAATTGAACCCCGGACCTCTTGCATGCCATGCAAGCGCTCTACCAACTGAGCTACAGCCCCTTGACCTGCGATGTCACCGGAGGCTTTCGACCGTTTCCGTCCGGTTTCCCTCGGCGACATCGCCCACTTTACACGGTCCCGGGGGTGCTCCACGAATCCGTTCCCAGGGGCCCGCGTTCCCGCTCCCTCAGGCCCCCGCTCCCCCTCCCCGAGACCCGCGCTCCCGCCCCCGGGGCCCGCGCCCCCCACCCCGAGACCCGCGCTCCCGCCCCCGGGGCCCGCGCCCCCACTTCGGGACCCGCACTGCCACCCCCGGGCCCGCAGGTCACCCCGGAGGCGCCCCGGCGACGGGAACTGGCAGACCCACAGAGGCGGCCCGGCAACGCGAGAGGCCGCCACCCGATGGGTGACGGCCTCTCAACTACTGTGGAGCTACGGGGAATTGAACCCCGGACCTCTTGCATGCCATGCAAGCGCTCTACCAACTGAGCTACAGCCCCGCGACACGGGCGCTCCTGATCGAACAGGATCGCTGGTGCGGAGTGGAGCTATGGGGAATTGAACCCCAGACCTCTTGCATGCCATGCAAGCGCTCTACCAACTGAGCTATAGCCCCGCAGTCGTCGGATCTCCCGCTTCCCTTCCGGGCCGCGTTCCTTCCCTGCGAACGAGGAAAACTCTAGCTGGTCAGGGCCGGAACTGCGAAATCCGCCCCTGCGAAGCCCCTGCACGCCCCTGGCGAGCCCCCGGCAAGCCCCTGCATGCCCGCAACCCCGCCCGCACCCCACCCCACCCCGCGACGCGCCCGTCGCTCAGGCGTCGTCGCTCAGGCGTCGTCGCTCAGGCGTCGTCGCTCAGGCGTCGTCGCTCAGGCGTCGTCGCTCAGGTGTCGTCGCCGATGACCGGCTGCGGGAGCGTGCCCGCGTTGTGCTCCAGCAGGCGCCAGCCGCGCGCCCCCTGTCCGAGCACCGACCAGCAGCAGTTGGACAGCCCGCCGAAGCACTCCCACTGGACCGGGTCCAGGTCCAGCAGCCGCCCGAGCATGGTGCGGATGGTGCCGCCGTGGCTGACCACCACCAGCGTCCCGTCCTCCGGCAGCTTGTCGACGGCCTCCAGCACGACCGGCACCGAGCGGTCGGCGACCTCGGTGGCCAGTTCGCCGCCGCCGCGCCGCACCGGCTCGCCGGCCGCCCAGGCCGCGTACTCCTCCGGGAAGCGGTCGCGGATCTCGGCGTTGGTCAGGCCCTGCCAGGAGCCCGCGTAGGTCTCCCGCAGGCCCTCGTGGTGCTGCACGTCGAGGCCGGTGACCTCGGCCAGTTCCTCGGCCGTGCGCTTGGCCCGGGTGAGGTCGGAGGAGATCAGCAGGTCGGGGCGCAGGCCGGAGAGCAGCCGGGCCGCCCGCTGGGCCTGGAGGACGCCCTGGTCGGTCAGTTCGATGTCCGTGGTGCCCTGGAAGCGGGACTCCAGGTTCCACGAGGTCTGGCCGTGGCGCCAGAAGACGACGCGCGGCCCCCGCCCGTCCCGGCTCAGTGCAGGTCCTCGGGCTTGCCGAAGTCGTCGGCCGGGGCGACGACGTTGCCGGCCTCGTCGGTGTGGGCGTCGGGCCGGTTGCGCGTGGCCAGGGCGTCCTCGGGCAGCGGCAGCTCGGGGCAGTCCTTCCAGAGGCGGTCCAGCGAGTAGAAGGAGCGCTCCTCGGAGTGCTGGACGTGCACGACGATGTCCAGGTAGTCGAGCAGGATCCAGCGGCCGTCGCGCTCGCCCTCGCGGCGCACCGGCTTGATGTCCAGCTGCTCGCGCAGCTGGTCCTCGATCTCCTCGGCGATCGACCGGACCTGGCGGTCGTTGTTGGCGGAGGCGATCAGGAAGGCGTCGGTGATCGACAGCACCTCGCTGACGTCGAAGGCGATGATGTTGTGCGCGAGCTTGTCGGCCGCCGCCTGCGCGGCGACGGTGATGAGCTGCTGGCTGTGGTCGGTGACGGTCACGGTGTTCTTCCGGCTCGGCGGCTTGGGGGGCGACCCCTGGCTCCTGGCCGGGGGTCGCCTTCCAGGATCTCACGCCGCCCGGGCGGCCCCGGAACGCTTTTCCGGGGCCGCCCGGGCCGGAGGCCGCGGCCTACTGGCTCTTCGGCGGCTGGTAGTCCTTGCCGAGCACGACCACCAGGTCCGCGTTCTGGGCGTCGCCGACCTTCTTCACCGCCGTGTCCGGCAGTCCGAGGCTGATCGCCAGCGACTTCGCCGCGGCCTGCCGGGCGTCGTCGGTGTAGCGGATCTCACTGGCGGCCTGCGCGGCGGTCTTGGAGCCGGGCAGGAAGGTCAGGCCGGAGTTCACGATCTGGACCTGTGCGGCGGCCGCCGCCTGGTCGTTGCCGGTGGCGTCCTGGAGCGAGACCCGGGCGGGGGCGTCGGCGGAGGCCGCGGACTTCACGGTGCCGCCGAGCACGTCCTTGACCTGCTTGCCGGCGGTGGCCTCGTCCAGGCCGCCGTCCGGTTTGACGGTCAGCGCGGTGGTGCCGAGGTGGCCGTCCTTCGCCTGCTGGGCGAGCTGGGCGAGCACTCCGGCGAGGGCGTCCTCGGGCAGCGAGGGGTCGAGCACCGCGTTCATCCGGTGCACGTCGTCCTTGGCGTCCTTGAACTCGGTGGGCATGGTGCGCACCACCGCGTCCATCACCTGTCCGAACCGGGCCAGTTGGGCGTCCCGGTTCTCGCCGGACGCCTGGAGGGTGGCGTACGCGACGGCGGCCTTCCCGTTCAGCAGGGTGTTCTTGCCGGCCGCGGACAGCAGCTTGCCGTCCGGCTTGCCGCCCTCGTGGGTCTCGGCGTTGGTGTCCACCCGGACGCCGCCGAGCTGGGAGACCAGCATCTCCAGGTAGGGGGTGTCCAGCCGCCAGGTGCCCGCGACCGGGGCGCCGAGCACGGTGGACAGGCCGTCGCGGGTCGCGGAGGCGCCGATGCTGTCCATGGCCTGGCCGACGGTGGTGACCGGCGGGTCGCCGGGGCCGGGCAGCCGCAGGGTGTCGGGCAGCAGGAGCACGGTGCCCTTCTTCCCGGTGGAGTCGTTGACCAGCAGCGCGCTGGAGACCTTGCCCTGGAGGTCGCGCAGGTGGACCACGCTGACCTGGCGCGGACCGGCCGCGCTCGCCGCGGTCTGCTTGTCGCCGGTGAACCAGAGGTAGCCGCCGGTGCCGGCCGCCGCGAGCGCCACCACCACGCCGAGGCCGATCAGCCGGTTGCGCAGCCGGCGGCGGCGCTCGGCGCGCACCTCGCTGCGGGACTCGGCGAACTTCAGCCAGTCGATGACGTCCTCGGACTCCTCCCCCTCCTCGTCGACGAAGGTGAACTCGTCCGTGGGGTAGTCGTCCTTGGCGGCCTTGCCTCCAGGCTTGCCGCCGGCCTTGCCGGCCCGGGCCCCGCCGACCAGTTCGGACGGCGGCTCGGGCTTGGCGCCCGCCGCCTCGGCGGCGGGCCGGGGCA
>NZ_JBHVWW010000002.1:219321-285191 GCF_042882025.1 Kitasatospora sp. NPDC058243 | reverse complement strand
GAACGTGCTGTGGGCGCTCCTGCGCGACAACCGGATCTTCACCTCCGCCCCACCGGTCGCGCAGGCATCTTGACTTCATCATTGAGACTCCAGGGGCCGAACAGGCCTACGGGCGGACCGTACGGACTTCGACCGTCCGCCGGGCCGGGGCGCTAGGCAACCGGGCCGGGGCCGTTCGAGCGACGCGTCGAGGGCGGTGGAGGCGGGAAGCCCGGCGCGAACCGGTTCGCGCCGGGCCCGCGCTCGTTAGGATGAACGCGTGCCCCGCCGGCTACGGGGCGCGGCATCCGGAGGGAGTGGGCCGTCATGGCAGACGAGAGGCACGCCTCGGCGGCCGCGGAAGCGCCCGTCAGACGGCGCGGCCAGGGCGAGTTGGAGGCACAGGTGCTCGCTGTGCTCCAACAGGCGCCCGGCCCGGCCACCGCGGGGTGGGTCCAGGAGCGCCTGGAGGGCGACCTGGCGTACACCACCGTGATGACCATCCTGTCCCGGCTGCACGCCAAGAGCGCCGTCTCGCGGTCCCGTTCGGGCCGCTCCTACCTGTGGCAGGCCTCCTCCGACGCGGCCGGGCTGGCGGCCCTGCGGATGCGCCGGATGCTCGACGGAGAAGCGGACCGGGACGCCGTCCTGGCCAGCTTCGTGAGCGCGCTGCTCCCGCACGACGAGGACCTGCTGCGGGCGCTGCTGGACGCCGCGTCCGTCGATCCGGCAGCGGCCGACCGTGAGAGCTGACCCGTGGGCTTCTTCGTCTTCCTCCCGCTCATCCTGCCGCTGACCGCGGTGCCGATCGCGCGTCTCACCGAGCAGCACCTGCACCCGCGCGGTGCGGCCCGGTTGATGACCGTGATCAGCGCGGTGATGGCGGTGTGCAGTGTGCTCTGCCTCGGCCTGATCGGCGTGGTGGGCACCGCGCAGATCCCCGGCAACCCGCTGCCGGACAGCTGGTCCGACCCGGAGGTGCGGGCCGCGCTGCCGTACCACGAGACGTTCGGGACGGCCGCGATGTGGCTGCTGGTCATGGTGGCCGCGGCCTGTGCCCGGACGGTCGGCCGGCACCTGCGGGTGCGCTCCCGGGCCCGGCGGGCGCTGACCGGGCTGCCGGCGGGGCCGGAGTCGGCCGGTGACCTCGCGGTGCTGCCGGACCGCAGCCCGTACGCGTACGCGTTGCCCGGTTCGCCGGGGCGGGTGGTGGTCTCCACCGGGATGCTGGCCGGGCTGCCCGAGGACGAGCGGGAGGCGCTGCTCGCGCACGAGCGGGCGCACCTGCGCCACCGCCACCACCGGTACCTGCTGACCACCCAGCTGGCCGCCTGCGTCAACCCGTTCCTGCGGCCGCTGCAGTACGCGGTGGCGTTCAGCGCGGAGCGCTGGGCGGACGAGGAGTCGGCGCAGGAGGTGGGGGACCGCCGGATCACCGCGCGGGCGGTGGCCCGGGCGGCCCTGGTGTCGCACGCGGCGCCGGCGCCCGGCTTCGCGGCCTTCGCCGCCCCCGCGCCCGCGCCCGGCCCGGTGCCGCGCCGGGTCGCCGCACTGCTCGGCCCGGTGCCGACGTCCCGCAACTGGCCCCCGGCGAAGACCCGGGCGGGCCTGGCCGCGATGGTCGCCGCGGCCGGTACGGCGGCGTCGGCGCTGTGCGCGCTCAACGCCGCCGTGGCCCTGCTGGTGGTGCTGAAGGCCGTCACCCCGCTGTAGATCAGGCGGTGGCGAGCGCGTCCAGGGCGGCCTCGGCGTCGGCCAGGGACTTCGCGGCGAGCGGCTGCAGCCCGGCCAGGGCGGGGATGTCGTCGGCGCGGGTGAGTTCGGCCGGGACGATGTGCAGGTGCTCGGCCGGGACGCCGAGCCTGGCGAAGTAGGCCCGCAGGTACGGGGTCTGGAAGTCGAAGGCCTCGCGCGGGGTGCCGGGGCCGTAGCCGCCGCCGCGGGCGGCCGCGACGACGACCCGGGTGCGGCGCAGCAGGCTCTCACCGGTGGCCGGGTCGGTGTAGACGCCGGGGAAGCTGATCCGGTCGATCCAGGCCTTGAACACGGCCGGGACGGTGAGGTTGTACATCGGCACGCCGAGCAGCACGGTGTCGGCGGCGAGCAGCCGGTCGACCAGCGGGTGGGTGAGGGACCACTCGTGTTCCTCGTCCGGGCCTTCGGCGAGGGCGGCGACGTCGGAGGCCGGGATGGTCCCCTTGCGTTCGACGCGGCGGCCGAGCATGGCGTACCCGGTGCCGATCGCGGCGACCGGTTCGGCGGCGAGGTCCCGGTAGACGTACCGGCCGGCGGTGCCGTGCCGGGCGCGCCAGGCGGCGGCGAACCGGGCGGTCAGCGCGCGGCTGACCGAGTCGCCGAGGCTGATGCTGGAGTCCAGGTGCAGCAGGGTGGTGGTGGTCACAGCGTTCTCCCGTCACTTCGGTGCTGGGTGGATCGTCATCGGTGTGACGGGCGGGGCCGAGGAAAGGTGACCGATGGACCGGGACGAGGTGCTGGCGGCGCGGTTCGAGGCCGAGCGGGGGCGGCTGCGGGCGGTCGCCCAGCGGATGCTCGGGTCGACGGGGGAGGCGGAGGAGGCCGTCCAGGAGGCGTGGCTGCGGCTGGACCGGGCCGGCCCGGACGAGGTGGACAACCTGCCGGGCTGGCTGACCACGGTGGTGTCGCGGATCTGCCTGGACGTGCTGCGGGCCCGCGCGGTGCGCCGTGAGGAGCCGACCGGCGACGCGCTGCCGGACGGCCTGCCGGATCCGGCGGCCGACGCGGGGGCCGAGGGAGCGGATCCGGAGCGGGAGGCGCTGCTGGTCGACTCGGTGGGCCGGGCGCTGCTGGTCGTGCTGGATCGGCTGGGGCCGGCCGAGCGGGTCGCCTTCGTGCTGCACGACGGCTTCGCGGTGCCGTTCGAGCAGATCGCGCCGATCGTCGGCCGGAGCCCGGTGGCCGCCAAGAAGCTGGCCAGCCGGGCCCGGCAGCGGGTGCGCGGGGCGGCCGCGCTGCCGCCGGAGCGGCTCGCCGGGCACCGGCGGGTGGTGGAGGCGTTCCTGTCCGCCGCCCGGGGCGGGGACCTGGCCGCGCTGCTGGCGGTGCTGGCGCCGGACGTGGTGCGTCGGGCCGATCCGGCCGCGCTGCCGGCCGGGCGTTCCCTGGTGGCCCGGGGCGCGGAGACGGTGGCCCGGGAGACGACGGTGTTCGGCCGGCGGGCCCGGTTCGGCGCGGTGGCGCTGGTGGACGGGGTGCCGGGGATCGTGATCGCCCCGGGCGGGCGGTTGCGGCTGGTGCTGCGGGTGGCGGTGGAGGACGGCCGGGTGGCCGGCTACGAGGTGGTCGCCGACCCGGCCCGGCTGGCCGCCCTGGAGCTGGCCGTGCTGCCGGAGTGACCGGGTCGTGCCCCGGCCACTCCGGCAGCTCAGCCCTCAGCCGTCCAGCTCCTCCCGGAGCCGGCGGAACTCGGCGGCCAGCGCGTCCAGCGTGTAGTGCGCGTTGAGCCCGCTCGGGTTGGGCAGCACCCACACCGCGGTGTCGCCGATGCCCTCCGGCTGGCGGCCGATCGTGGCCCGCCGCTGCCCGAAGGCCGTCCGGTAGGCGCCGATGCCGAGCACGGCCAGGACGCGCGGGCGCAGCCGCAGCACGCGCTCGGTGAGCGCGGCGCCGCCCTCGCGCAGTTCCTCGGCGGTCAGTTCGTCGGCCTTGGCGGTGGTGCGCGGGGCGACGTTGGTGATGCCCAGGCCGAGCGCGGGCAGTTCGCCCTGTTCGTCCGGGCGGAACTGGCGCGCGGTGAAGCCGGAGCGGTGCAGGGCGGGCCAGAAGCGGTTGCCGGGGCGGGCGAAGTGGTGCCCGGTGGCGCCGGACCACAGGCCCGGGTTGATGCCGCAGAACAGCACCCGCAGTCCGGGCCCGGTGACGTCCGGGATGGTGGTGTCCTTGGCCGCCTGGAGCTGTTCGGCGGTGGGCTTCACGGGAGGGAGGGGCTGGTTCGGCACCCGGCCAAGTCTGCCCGCTCCCTGATGAGCCGGGTACGCCGGTTCCGCAGCCGGCGCAGGCCCAACACCACCGCCGCCGCGTACGCCCAGCCCGCGAAGATGTCCACGATGAAGTGCTCGGCGCCGTACACCAGGGTGAACGCCATCGCGAGCGGATACGCGACCAGCAGTGCCCGCAGCCAGGGGCGGGCCGTCGGCCAGAAGAAGAACAGCAGCATCGCCGGGTAGGCGGAGTGCAGCGAGGGCATCGCGGCGACGTCGTTGGCGAACTGGCTGCCGTTCTCGACCAGCGAGTTGGCCTGCGGCAGCCCGCTGGTGGAGATCACGTCCCACACGACCCGGGTGAGCCCCGGCAGGTGGCCCTCCTGGGCGACCAGCCACGGCGGGTCGGCCGGGTAGAGCAGGTACGTGGCGAAGCCGGCGAAGGTGAGCAGCAGGTAGCAGGCGAGCAGTTGGCGGAACCGGTCGTGCCGGCGCCGCCAGAGCACCGCGAGCAGGACGAAGACCAGGAAGAAGTGCGAGAGGTAGACGACGGTCGCCGCGTAGTCGTACCAGTGCGGCGAGCCGGGCGTCCACAGCGCGTGCTGGAGCCGGACGGTCCAGGTCTCGCCGAAGCCGAGCACCTCGTCGGCGCGCAGTTGCGGCAGCCAGTGCGGGGCCCACGGGGTGTGCGCGCCGTAGCCGCGCAGCAGCGAGTACGTCCAGACCGCGGCCATCACCGGCACCCAGTCGCGCAGCACCAGCAGGAAGCCGCGGCGGCCGTGCCCGCTGTGCACGGCCGCCGTCAGCAGGGCACCGATCAGCCACAGGAACACCACGTCGTTGGCGAAGGCCATGCCCTGGGTGCGCAGGAACCAGAAGAGCGCGGTCAGGTAGACCGGCCAGGCCAGCAGCCGGAGTCTCGACAGGCCGGTACGACGGGGGCGGGCGGTCAGGGGTCGCAGTCGCCCGGCCCGCGCCGGGGTGGGCGGGGCCGGGCTGAGCAGCTTGGTCATGCTCACCGAAACTACCAACGCAAACTTGGAGGACGCTGGGTGAACCATGACCGCCTCGTAAGAAAATCGCACAGCCGGGCTGCCGTTCTGACGGCGGAGCAGCGGGGTGACGGCCCCGTCATGAGACGAAGCCCAGCTCGTGCGGGGTGTAGTCCTCGGTGGTGAAGGGTCGAGGCACGGTCGGGTCCTCCTCGAAAGCCGGGCGGGCTACTTGCGGACGGTGTCCTGCAAGTTGAGGTCGTCGATCTTGTCCTGGATCTCGGCGAGCCTGCCCGGGCAGTACACCGAGAGCACGATCGCCTCGGCCCGCACCGCTATGCGGTCGGACAGCACCGGCCGTTGGCCAGGCCCGTCGGCGCCGTTGGACATGCCGGACGTCCACTGCGCCTGGGTCAGCGCGTTCGACGGGTTCGCGCAGACGGCGCCGCCGTCCTCGCCCAGGGTGTGCACGATCTGGTCCCGCGCGGGCACCGGATAGCCGGCCGAACCCAGCGCCCGGGCGAGCTGCCCGGCCTTGCGGTCGGCCTGGTCGGTGGCGTGCAGCCGGGTGAACGAGAGCAGGCCGGTGATCAGCATCGCGACCAGCAGCCCGATCGCCCCGAGGTAGATCCAGCGGTGCCGGGAGGCCATCAGGCTCGTGGTCATGCCGCACCGCCCGCGGCGCCGCGCAGCTCGGCCGACTCCTGCGCGGCCAGCTCCGCCGCCGCCTCCGGGGAGCGCCAGCCGGGCTTGCGCAGCCGCAGGAACAGGTACGGGACCAGCAGGCCGAGGACCAGCAGACCGCCGCCGACGATCCCGATGTACGTCCAGACGCTGCCGCTGCCGAACTGCGAGGACGGTACGAAGCCGATCGCCATCGCGCACGCCGAGGCGAGCAGCCCGACCACGCAGATCGGCACCAGCGCCGGGGCCCGGTAGCCGCGCGGGTGGTCCGGCCGGGTGCGGCGCAGCCGGATCGCGGCGGTGAACATCAGCAGGTAGACGATCAGGTACACCTGCGTGGTGATCACCGAGAAGATCCAGTACGCACTGGAGACGTTCGGGATCAGCGCGTACAGCAGGGCGATCGCCGTGGTGACCACGCCCTGGGCGACCAGCAGGTTCTGCTGGACGCCCTCCCGGTTCAGCTTCTGCAGGAACGGCGGCAGGTAGCCCTCCTGCCGGGAGATCATCAACAGGCCCTTGGACGGTCCGGCCAGCCAGGTCAGCATGCCGCCGAGCGAGGCCGAGATCAGCGCCACCGCGATCACCGGGGTGAGCCAGCCGATGTCGAAGTACTGGAAGAAGGCGTCGAAGGCCTGCATCACGCCGGCCGTCAGGCTCAGCTCGCTGGACGGCACCACCCAGCTGATCGCCAGTGCCGGCAGGATGAAGATCAGCAGCACCATCGCGGACGCGGTGAACATCGAGCGGGGGAACTCCCGCGCCGGATCGCGCAGCGAGGAGACGTGCACCGCGTTCATCTCCATGCCGGAGTAGCTGAGGAAGTTGTTGACGATCAGCACCAGGCTGGCCAGGCCGGCCCACTGCGGCAGCAGGTGCGCGGAGTCCATCGGCGCGGCGGAGCCGTTGCCCTGGCCGAGGAAGACGAAGCCGAGCACCACCAGCAGCGTGCCGGGGATCAGCGTGCCGATCACCAGGCCCATCGAGGACAGGCCGGCCACGGCCTTCGTCCCGCGCGAGGAGACCCAGACGCCGGTCCAGTACAGCACCATGATCACCACGGCGGTGTAGGGGCCGTTGCTGGCCAGCCTCGGGTTCACCACGTACGCGATCGTCGACGCCACGTACGCCAGCAGCGACGGGTAGTAGAAGATCGTCATCGCGAACTGGCACCAGACGGCGAGGAAGCCCAGCGGCTTCGACAGGCCCTCCGAGACCCAGCGGTAGACGCCGCCCTCCCAGCCGGACGCCAGCTCGGCGGAGACCAGCGCGGTCGGCAGCAGGAACACCAGCGCCGGGACGAGGTAGAGGAAGACGCAGGCCAGGCCGTAGACGGCCATGGTCGGGGCGGAGCGCAGGCTGGCCACCGAACTCGTGGTCATCAGGGCGAGCGTCAGCCAGGACATCCGGGGGGCGGTGACCACCCGGGCGGCCACCGAGCCGGTCCGCTCGCGGGTGGTCGGGGCGCCGGGGCTCCCCCGGTCACCAGGGCCTCCCTGGCCGCCGGGGTCTCCCTGCTCACCAGGGCTGCTCGGGTCACTGGACCTGCTGGAACCGTCGGGGGCAGCGGCCTCGCCGGGGCCGCCCCGGCCGGGCGAGGGCGCGTCCGTGGAACCCATCTGTCCTCCTCCGGTACGGCCCCGGTCGGCTGCGCGACGTCCGGGCGGGAGGCGCCCCGGGCGCGGACGCCGCCCGGGAAGGGCCCCGGGGCGGGCCGTACCCGGCCAGTTCACCCGGTTGCCGAGGACGCCGCATGCGGCGTGCACCCGCACGGGTGAGCGACTGTCAGGGGCGGGCCGCCGGATCCTGCGGGGCCGGCCAGGCGGCGCGACGCAGCGTACGGCTCACGGTCGCGGGCAGCAGGGCGGCCGCGAGCAGGACGCTGATCGCGGTCAGCGCGACGGCGGGGGAGAGGTGGTCCAGCAGCAGGCCGCTGCCGAGCGTCCCGGCCGGCATGCCCGCGGTCAGCAGCGTCATGGTCGCCGCGATCACCCGGCCGCGGAGCTCGTCCGGCACCTGCCGGAACACCAGCAGGTCCAGCATCACCCGCAGGGCCGGAACGCCGATCCCCACCACGAACAGCGCGGCGAACACGGTGACCACCCCACCCGGCAGCAGCGGCGCCAGCGTCACCGGCACGGCGGTCCAGGCCACCAGCAGCAGCAGGACGCCCGGCCCGGCCAGCCGGTGCAGCCGGGACACCAGGACCGTTCCGGCCAGCGCCCCGACCGCCTCGCCGGCCAGCGCCAGGCCGATCCCGGCGCTGCCCGTGCCGCCGTCCCGCAGCAGCACCATCACCGGCAGCATCAGGGCCGTCCCGGCGAGGTTGACCACCAGCAGGACGGCCAGGGCGGAGCGCAGCAGCGGGGAGGCGGCGAGCAGGCGGAACCCGGCCAGGGCGCCGCCGGACTCGGGGGCCGGCTCCGTGCCGCCCGGTTCGCGGTTCGGTTGTGCGGTGGCTTCGCCGCTCGGCTGCGCGTCGGTTTCGCCGCTCGGCTGTGCGGGGGCGGGGCGGCCGGGGAAGCGCACCACGAGCGCGGCCACCAGCGCGAGCAGGGAGGCGAGCGCGGTGCCGAGGAACGGCACCGCGCTGCCGAGCCCGTACAGGAAGCCGGCCAGCGGCGGACCGGCCAGCGCGGCCCCGGTCATCCGGGCCTCGTCCTGGGCGAGCGCCTGCGGCAGCTGCTCCGGCGCCACCACCGAGCGCAGCGCCAGCAGCCGGATCGGGCCGCTGTACGCGATGGTCGCCCCGACGGCGGCGGCGACGAGCAGCAGGTGGGCCAGGGTCAGCCGGTCGAAGGCCATGGCCACCGGGACGGTCGCCGTGACGAGCAGTCGGGCGGCGTCGGAGGCGATCAGCACCCGGCGGCGGTCGAGGCGGTCGGCGACCACACCGCCGTGGACGCCCAGCAGCAGGGTCGTGACCATCTGTACGGCCCCGAAGGCCCCGGCGGCGGTGGAGGAACCGGTGAGCGCGAGGACCAGCAGCGGGAAGGCGGTGTCGCCGATCCGCATGCCGAGCGTCGCGGCGGCCTGGCCGGCCCAGAGCGCCTGGAAGCGCAGGTTCCGTCGCAGCGGGACGGGCGGCGGGGCCGCCTCGGCCTTCGCTAGCGCCTCCTCCGCCGTCTTTGACTCGTCAGCCGCCGTTCTGTTCCCCGCCATGGCCCACCCCGCCGTTCGCGCTTCCGACATCATTCACGTTGACGTGAATGATGTCGGAAGCATGATTGGTTGCGCAAGGGTGAGCGCTCACCAGAGCGTGATTGCGTGCGGCGCGGCCGATCTGCCAAGGTGGTGCCCGTGGCCGAGCACGATCTGGAACCCGCCGACGGCGGCGAGCAACCCACCACCTGGGTCAAGGAACGCCAGGTGGCCGACGTCGCCGTGCTCAAGGCACTGGCCGACCCGTTGCGGCTGGCCATCCTCGGCGCCCTGAAATCCGGCGAGGAACGCCCGCTCACCGCCAAGGAGATCGCCGCCGCGCTCGGCGAACCGCAGACCAAGCTCTACCGGCACATCAAGCAGCTGGAGAAGGCCGGGCTGGTCATCGTGGCCGGCACCCGGCTGGTCTCCGGCATCGTCGAAAGCCGCTACGCCGCCGCGCAGGAGTCGATCCGGCTCGCCCCGGAGATGTTCACCGCCGACTCCCCGGGCCGCTCCGAGGCGTACGACGCCATCCTGGCCGCCATCGACCGGGTCCGCGGCGACTTCCGGGCCCAGGTCCTCGGCGGGCGGCTGGACTTCAGCTCGCCCCGGGACGGATCGGTCGGGCCGCCCGGCCTGTTCGTGCACTCGACGCTGCGGCTCAGCCCGGACCGGCTGATCCGGCTGCGGACCCAACTCGCCGCAGTCATCGACGAACTGAACGCGGAAGCGCCCAGCACGGCCGAGGACGCGGTGGACGTGACGGTCTTCACCCTGCTCTACGGACTCCAGCCGGGCACGGAATCATAAACTCCGCGCCGACTGTCGGTGCGGTGGGACACGATGACCGGCATGTCCTATGAACTCCAGGCCCTGATAGGAACATTCGAGCTGCTGGCGGTGGCCGCGGCAGAAACCTCGGCGGCCCGGGTGGTGCCGCTGGCGCAGGGGCTGGCCCTGATACCGGTCACCCCCGCGGTACTCTCCGCCCTCCAGACCGACGGCGGCTCGACGAAGCCCGCCGAGGCGGCCGGCTTCGGCTGGCACCCGGGCGGCTTCGAACTCCGGCTGGCCGCCTGGTCCAAGGCGGGCCCGATCGCCTGCGTCGAGGCCGAGTACTTCGGCGGCAGCGGCACCCAGCGCGCCGCCGTCTGGGAGAACGGCCGGATCGTCCTCGGCCCGCTCACCAAGGGCGAGTTCGAACCCTTCCCGCCCGAGGGCTCCCCGATCTCCCGCGCCCTGCGGCGGATCGGCGCCCGCACCGAGGCCGGCCGGGTGGACGAGTTCGCGTCCGTCGGCCTGTCCGCCCACCGCGGCACCAGCGGCTGGGCGGACGCCGACTGACCTGTCGTCGGGTGGCTCATCGTCGGCCGGCTGCCGCGCGCCGTTCGGCGTAACTGCGGTGGCTGCGTCAGGAATGCTGCCCCACCGTGTGGAGCAGGCGATCCCGCCTGACTCGCACTTGAGAGGAAGCAGCACCCATGCGTGCCACCCGGATGGTCGCCGCGCTGATCGCGGCCCTCGCGCTGACCGTGGTCACCACTGCGTCCGCCGCCGGCCACGAAGCCACGGCCCCGCGCACCACCGTCGCCTCCGCCCCGAACCCCGCCGCCATCCCGGCGCCCGCCGACGTGGCGGTCTCCGCCCCGCTCCTGCCGGCGGACCTCGCCCTGCCCGCCGACCTGGCCCTGCCGACCGTCCCGGTGCCCGCCGTCCCGGCCCTGCCCGCGACCCCGGACCCGAGCGCGGCCCTCGGGGCTCTCGGCGACGTCATCAACCAGATCGCCGGCCTGCTCGCGGAGACCACGTCCACCACCCCCGACCCCGCAGCCGTCCAGCAGCTCGTCGCCACCCTTCAGGCCACCTTGCAGAGCCTGATCGCCCAGCTCCCGGCCGCCCCGACATCGACCGCCCCGACCCGGGCCAAGACCTCCGGCCCGGCCACTCTGCTGGACCAGCTCGCCACCTTGCGCGCCCAGGCCCAAGCCCTCGCCACGGCCACCCACCCCCACCCCGCCGCCGGCTGACCCCATCCACGCGAAAGGCCCCGCCCCCGGGAGCTCAAACTCCCGGGGGCGGGGCCCTTCCGCACAACCCTCCAGGGGTCAGAGGTAGTTCACGTACTGCACGAGCGTCGCGCTGACCTGCTGTTTTCTGCCGAGCATGGCACTGACCTGGGAAAACTCTTGTCGGGAGTTTTCACTGGTCAGCGCCGTTTCCGCCCGCATGTGCCCTGGATGTGCCCTCGTTTCGCAGCACTTCGCAGGGCTGGAAGGTGAGAGATAGCGCTCGGGCTGTGGCGTTCAGTCGTCCAGCCCGAGCAGGGTGCCAACGCTGTTGTCGAGGCCTCCAGTAACCGATCCCTACCTGGATGGCCAAGATCGGGACAAAGGATTGCCGCCGGGCGTACCGTGTCCGTCAGCCGTGGAGGGAGGCCAGCCATCTCCGAGTTCGAAGAGCTTCATCATCTTGGCCATCTGGGGTATGGAGGGCTGGAGCTGGTCTACAGGCTGGTGCGGGAGGAAGCCCGACGATTCCCCGTACTGGCTCCTGCATCGGGGTGGCAGGTTGCCGACTGGGAGGACTTGCTCGGCGACTTCCTTGCGGACCGGGTCAAGGCCCTCAATGCCGACCTGCTGAGCCGCGCAACCGACGATGCTTCGATGGGTCGGATCCTGCGCAGGTCGATTCGGAACTGGTTGATCGACAGGGCCCGCCAGACGGGCCTGGGCGCATTGCGCCGCCGATTGGAGGCAGTGCTGTCCTCCGAGCCAAACTTCGAGCAGGTTTCCGAAGGCGAGTCCGGAGCCAAGCGATGGAGGCTGGCGGGAAGCGGATGGAATCCATGGTCAGGCGCCACCGGTGACCTGACAACTGCCTCTCATGCGGTCCAGACAGTGAAGATACCGAAGTGGTCCAGCACAACGCGTCGGGCACCAATCGCCGACAAGACGTCGCTCGTCGCCTTGGTCACTGCTGTCCTTAGCGCGGCTGCTGGATCGATGGAGATCGCTCAGTTGGTCGCGGTCTTCGCTGCACGGTTCCCGACCGTGCTCGACCCGGTGATCGTGACCACGGGGGACGAGTTCGAGGGGATTCACCGAGACGGAGCCCCAACGCCTGAAGAGGTAGTGGTTGCTGCCGAAGCAGAACTCGACACCGCCGTCACCGCAGTGGAAATCGTGGGGACGTTGTCACCGGAGGAGCGCCTCCTTGTACCCATTGCCGACCAGCAGGCTAGGGTCCAGGAGCTGTTGGGATGTGGCAGGAGTCAGGCATCCCTAAAGGTGAAGCGCCTTCGGGAGAAGCTCAGGCAGCTGGTTGGAGAGCATGACGTTCACGGTGTGGGACTGGAGGTGATCAGGCTGTGCACCGAAAGTCACGACGTGGAGTGACCTCGTGGTCCCTCGGACACCGCGATGGTTGTGACGTCAAACATGGGTGGAGCTGTTCAGCCATGTCAGCCGGGAGGACTCCATGAGTGGACCAGGTGTACCCCAGCGCTTCCTTGAACTGGCCGCTGTGGCCATGGCACCACAGCAGTTGTCGAACGAAGGGCTTCGTGCCAGGTTCGGTGGTCCCGAGAAAGTCTGCCTCGCGGCAGGGCAGGTATGGCGTGCATGCTGGGAGGAGACCAGTCTCCTCGTGCTGATCCTGGAACTCGCGACCCGCGAGGTTCACGCTGTCCCGGTGACGATCGACCCTCCGGGTGAAGATGCAGCGAGCCTCGTGGTCGATGGCCACCGCACTGTGTTCGAGGTAGAAACAACGGTGTGGGCAGGGCTGGCTGGGCCAGTTCCTACGCGTGTCCTCGACCGCGTAGTCGATTCTTGGGAACCTGATCTCGTGGCGTGGGCTGCGGAGACGGCCGCCGGCGGAGCACCCTCCGTACCCGCGGGAGCCCGACAGGGCATCGCCCCTGTGTCGGTCTTCGACGCTTCCGAAGACGTACGAGCTGTCCTTGAAGATGATCTCGAAGCCTTGCGGATGGCGCCTGGCCTGCCTGCGGCAGAGGGATCGGCAAAGGTCGTATCGCTCGGAGAGCTACTGAAGGGCCGCCTCCCCGACCTGCCGGCTCTGGGCACAGCGTTGGGGCTCTCTCAGCCGGAAGTGATGAGGATCCTGCGGGGTTCGACACCCCTGGCCCCGGGACAGGCCGAGGGGGTCGCAAAAGTGACAGGCCTGCCGGTTGAAGCGGTCGCCGCTGCGGTACGCCCCCTCCCACCGGCTTTGGTAGCAGCGGCGGAGCATCCCCGCTGGCGACAGACCTGGAGGAGCAGGGCCCAGCGGCTGGGCGTCAGTGAAGGGGATGCGCGCCTCACGGGTGGCTATGGGGCGTTCGCGCTGGCTGCCCGCGAAACTGGTGGCGCAGATCCAGACTGGGAAGGTCGACTCCGGCAGTTCCTGCGCGGTGAAGACCTTGCCGGATCGGGTACGTAATGCGGCGCCGCTTCGTAGAGGAGGCACCGCCGCAAGCGCGGGCCATGATCGCCGCAGTCGAGAGGATCCACCCAGGCTCTCTTGCAGCGCTGCGCGAAGATCCACTGACCGAGCTGAACTCCTGGCCAGACCTTCAGGTCGTGACGGCACCTGAGGATGGGGAAGGCCGATGCTCGGTTGCCGGCAGTTATATGGATCAGACAGATCCGCCGACGCTTGTGGTTGGCACCTCCCGGTCGTACCGGCGCCGCGGGTTCACTGCGCTGCACGAACTGGGGCACCACCTGCAGCAGACCGACCCCGGCCTCGGCCAGGCTCTGTTTGCTTGGCAGGACTCGGAAGTCTTCGAGGATGCTGCATGCGACGCGTTCGCAGCTCGGGTACTGATTCCAGACAGCGAGATCCCCGCGAACGTGCGGCTACGGGGGCCGTCCGCAACGGATGTCGTCGAAATGTTCCGCCACTCGCGGGCGTCGCGTGAGGCGTGCTGCGTCCGGGCGGCGGAATATCTCGCGGGTGGTGCTGTGCTCCTGCTCGACGGCGACGGCACCACGATCTTCAGCATCTCCCGCAGTCTGATCCCCCCAGCCCGGGGTACTGATCAGTCCGGCAACCCCCTTGTCGAGCGAGCGCTGCGGACCGGGACTACGGCACAGCACGACAGGACGTACGTGGAGTATCGCTCAGGCAAGCAAAGTGAGTTGCTGTACGGACAGGCTGCCTGGTGCGACGAGGACTACCTCGTTGCGGTCCTCGTTCCGGACAATGCCCCCTGGCGCAGGTACTCGGCCCCGCGGCCGGGCACCGGTGCTTCCTGGTACGGCACATCGTGGGTCTGCGAGACCTGCGGAGAGGCGTTCGAGGTCAGCACCGCGCCGTGCGAACACTGCGGCGTCGCTACATGCCCCGACTCGCACTGTGGCTGCGTCACCGCCCGCATGGGTAAGGACCGCGCCTGCGACCGATGTTTCCTTGTGCTGGCTCCGAGCCGGTTCGATGGCGCCAGTGTCACCTGTCGCGACTGTGCTTGACCGCTCTTCCGGTAACAGGTGAACCTTGGCCGGACGATTCTAACGATGTGACGTCAGGTGTTGGTGAGCAGCTACAAGGCTGTTCGGCCTGCTGTGGCGGGTCTGAAGCCGGGGCTCTGACGCCCAGTAGTGAGAATCGAGAAACTGATGGGACGCACCCAAGACATCCTGGACGACATTCGCTCTCAGATCGACGCCCACGCCGAGCCGCTCGCGGCGGCCCGAGAGCGGCTGGCCCTGGTCCGCTCCACGGCCGAGGAGTTCCCCGGCTCCTTGCGGACCTACGCCAGTGGATCACTGGCGCAGCACACCTTCATCCACCCGGTCGGCGACGGAGACGGCGGACTCGTCCTCGATCGCCGCGTTTACCCGGGACTCGGGCCTGACGGGGGTGGCGAGACCCCTGCCGACATCTCGGCCAAGCTCTGCGGACTGTTGGGCCCCGCAGTTCGCGAGGTGTATCCCAATGCCCGGTGCGGGACCTCCAAGCGCGGGCCAAAGCTGACGTTCGGTCAGTCGGTGGACGGGCAGGACCCCACCGTGGACCTGGTCGTCGCGCTGACCCGCAAGGATGCGCCGGGGCTGTGGATTCCAAACCTCAAGAACAACACATGGGAGGCCTCCGACCCCGAGCATCACGTCAAGTTGTTCACCTCGGGAGGCGCCTCCCTCCAGCGCACCCGACGCCGGGTCGTGCGTCTGCTGAAGGCGTGGAACAAGCAGTACTCCGTCCCCGGCTTCTCCTCCCACAACCTGACTGTCTGGGCCTGCGAGTTCATCGAGCCCGGGATGGGCATGGTTGTCGCGCTGAGCACGGTCCTCGCGAAGGCGGCCCGCCGGGTCGACTCTGGCAGCGCCACGGTCGACCCCGCGGGGGTATCACCGAACGTTCGGCTGCTTGTCCCGCGCGACACCGCCTCTCGCAGGCTGCGTACGGCGGCTACTGCCCTGCAGGAGGCAATCGACCACGACGATGATCGCGACGCTGTACTCTCCGCCCTCTCCAAGGCCTTCTACAAGTACATCGACGATCCGTCTCCCAGCAGCCTCGCTCTGAAGATCAGTGAGCTGCGGCGGCCAGGCCCTCTCTCCACCGCAACCCTTGGGCTCGGTGGCCTTCCCGCAGCCATCCCCGCCGTCCGTTCGTTCGGCGTCCTACCTGAGGGCCGGTGAGCCGGCGAACGGCGTGGCAAGAGCCGGCCTGGTTCACCAGGCCGGCGCTTCGCTTCGCCTTCCAGCGTGGTATCGAAACCTGTGGCGTGACTACCAGAGCCGTAAAGCCCCCGCATCGGTACCGTGGCGGTTTCGCCCTTGCAGTGCCCTTCGACCTGCCGGACATTCCCCGACAGACCATCACCATTGCGTTTGGTCACTACCCTTCCCAAGTGCCGCACATCTACAGTGACGGACCGAGCGAGTCGCCGCACCGGTACAACGACGGCGCCCTCTGCATCTGGTACCCGTACGACCCGGCGGAGCAGCGGTGGCTGCTCCGCGACGGACCAGCGGTCCTGCTCGGCCTGATCGCGGCGCACTTGCTCAAAGAGGAGTGGTGGCGTCGAACTGGTGAGTGGCCGGGGCAGGAAGCCCCGCACCGCATGCTCGAGCCCAGCGTGTAGTCGAACCAGGAGGGGCGGCATGACCTCGCCAACCCCGGCGCTGCCCTCTCCCGCCCTAATCACGGTGACCACGACACCATCTGTTCCGTTCCCAGCCCCCGGACCCGCAACGACTGGGGGCGGGGTGCTGACATCTGCGGTAGTTTCCGGGGTCGTCCTCGCAGCCGCTCTCACCGCAACCATCAATCTGTGGCTCGCCCGAAGCCGCTCCCGAGAAGAGGAGCGCATCCGCCTGCGAACGGCTTTCGCAGAAGCCTTTGTCGCATACACCGCCTACAGGGAGATGCCCTACGCGATCCGTCGTCGACACGTCGACCAAGCCGCAGAGGAGCGGGTCCGCCTTTCGGAGATCCTCCGTGAGACCCAGGCCCAACTCGCTTACCACCTTGCTTGGACCGGTCTTGAGTCGCCTCCCGTCGGCGAGGCCTACAAGGACCTCATACAACACCTCCGCCGGACTGCCGGCACGGCCATGCACGAAGCTTGGGAAGCACCAGCCATCACAGCCGATGCACAGATGAACATCCCGCTGACCGTCATCGACCTCAGTGAACTCGCTCAGTACGAGACCGCCTACCTCGATGCCGTCCGTATCCACCTGCGTGATCTGCTTCCGTGGTGGAAGCGCCTGTGGGGTTAACGCATCCGCCTGGGCCGAGGCAGCCAGGTCGCAATGGGCTCAGTAGATCTTTCCGGTACCTCCAATCTGGATAGATAAGCCGTCATTCGTCGCATCGACGAATAGGGGAAGCGCGCCCACCTCAAGTCCGAGCTCAATGCAGATCGCGCGGTGAAGTGCATACTCGATCTCGCCGCGGTCGTACGGATCGTGTTCGGTCGCGCCAGGGTGGGTGCTCGGCCAAAGACCGTCGGCCACATCGTCGGCCCACGACTTAACCCATCCGTAGAGCATCTTTGCCTCCCACGAAGCCTCTTCGGCAGCGACCCGGGTGAGGCTGTCCAGCGATCGTTGTGCCCGTCCACCATCGTGGCCGCACCTGGTGATGAGGGTGCATCGCAGTGCAGGTGTGTCGGAGCGGACGTCATCCCAGCGTGGATCGGCTATGGACTCCGTCCAGCAGTCAATCGCCGCTTGGAAATTACGATAGGCGTCGAGTAAGTGAACTCGGTCTGCGGATCCCCGAAGGCCGGCCTTGTACTGCCGCATCGCAAGCCGATCAATGTGGCCTTGATCGTAACGAGTATGGCAGTTCGGGCAAAGTATGATCATGTTGCTGAACTCGTGTGTACGGATCTCTGACCATGGAACTATGTGAGCCATTTCTACGGGGGTCGCTCGACAAGTAGGAATCGCGCATCGATGCCCCGCTTCGACCAGGAGGGCGCGCTGCAGTTCGCGCGGTACAGCGTGACGTCCGGCAGGCATACGGCGAGCTTACTCAACTGCTCTGACACGACGCCCTCTTGGCGTTCCGCTGGCTGTGAACTCGCCAGTGCTCCGCCCGCGGGGATGGCGCAGGCCCACCGCTGTGGTTCAGGCCAGCGAGGCGATCGTCTGCTGCGCCAAGGCCGCGATGGCGACCAGGCCCGGAACGCCACCGCAGTGCTGGTACACCGAGTTCATGAGGACGCGTAGTCCGACAGGGTCCTCTCCGGCTCGGTGAAGGCGTTGCTCGACGGCCGAGATCTCTTCGAGGCAAGCTTGCGGCTGTGCCAGCTGTACAGAGTGCTGTTCGACGGCCTCACGCAGCTGCTGCAGGTGCCGCCGTGCTTCTTCGAGTGCCTCATCGGCAGAGGCGGCCACGTGCTGGCTCTGCGTGGTGTTCTGTGCGCCCGGCGCATTCTGGATGTTGCCCGTGATGTTGCCCCCGGCACTGATGCCGCCATGGGCGGGAGACGGGTTCGGGCGGGGCTCGCGGCGGAAAGGCATCATGCCTCCTGGCTCTGGAAGGTGCCGGCGGCACCGGGTGCGTTCTGGATGTTGCCGGTGATGTCGCCGCCGGCCATGACGCCGAAGTTGTAGATGGCCGTGGCCTGCGCTTGGTAGGACCGGGTGTCGATCTGATGGTTTCCGAGGAACGCCTCGACCGTGTCGAAGACCCTGCTCTGCACCATCTGCACGTAACGGCGGGCGTCCTCGTACATGTGCATCTCGTCGATGTACCGAGTCGAGTACGTCTCACGGAGGCTCACAGGGCCACCCTGATCCAGCGAAGGCTTCGGCGGCGCGACACGTGTGGAGATGAGACGGTTCGCTGCACCCAGCAGGTCACCCAGGGCCTGGAGCCACGCGGTCCGCTGCCAGCGCCACGACGCCGGGGAGAGTGGGCTCGCCGACGCCGCGAGTGCGCTGTTGAGCGGTGGCATGAGATGTGGGCGGACGGTGACCCGGAGGAAACCACTCTCGTAGGCGAAGTTGACCAGGATCGAGGCAGCCATCTCACCGCCCCACGAGACGATGCGCGCCCACAGATAGCGGCGAGCGATATACGGTCCAGGCCCGCCGTCAGGGTGCCCGGCGGCGAGAGACTCCATGCTCTGCCAGGTCGGGTCGTCGAGCTGGCCCCACCGGTTGGCCGAGACGGCGGCAACGCCCAGCACCTCGATGTTGGCGAACGGGTGCCCAGGGGCGTGGGACGGAGCGGGGTCGATAAGGCGACCGGCCACGAAGGCGTAGAGCTCCTCCACCGTGAAGTTCCTGAAGGAGGTAGCGGTGTCCTGTGGGCCCGATTCGGCCAGTTTCTCCATCTGTACCGGGATACGGGGTGACGATGCTTCCTCGCTCTGCTCAGGCTCCTCGGGTGGACGTCTCGGAGCCGGCTCCACATCGATGCCGATCGATGCGGTGGACCAGATCAAGCGGCCGGCCCCGATGAAGTGTTCCTTCGGAGCGCTCTTGCCTCGCCACTCCCGGGTGTAGGGCAGAGCCCATGACTGGAATCGCCTCTCCAGGAAGTGTGCCGTTCCGGCAGGCCGGGAGTGGCGGCCGGCCATGAACTCCGATGGCCGCATCCGGTAGAGCAACTGCTGGGCTGCGAGTCGGTCCAGGTAGAAGGCCAGCCACATGCCCGTGACGGCAAGTCCGATGGCCCACTCCGGCGACACCAACCGCAGCAGACCGACGGCGATGCCGGGGACCGCCAGAAGCGCGATCAAGGGCCGTCTCAAGTAGCGGAGGCGCTGCGCGCGAAGACAGTGGCCCAGTACCAGGGACTCGTCGTAACCGAACGACGGTAGTGGGCGACCGCTCGCAATGCGCCGACGGACCCAGCTGACGTACTCCTCGCCGACCAGTACCTTCGGTTCCCCCTGCTCCTCGCCGCCAGCCGAAGAGGCTGCGCCGGAGCCCTTCCCTCGCCCTCCGCTGATCTTCGCCACCAGGCGGGCAGAGAGACCAGCCAGATGGTCGGGTCGCATATAAGCGATCGCCGAGAGCCTGCGGGTCACCTCCGAGAGCCCCGGAGCAAATGTGTGCGTAGATGCCGACCCAACTGGGACGCCTGGCCCATCGCTCAGATGGTCGCTGTCTTCCCCCGACCCTGACCCGTCGAATCGCCTGGCAGAAGCGGTTGTTTCCGCCCAGCCCCCTAACGTCACCCGGTCACCCCCCGAAGCCAGATGATCACAGAAAAACTTGCGGGATGACCGTACCAAGCAGCAACGGGGCGTATCCGCCGAACGAGAAAACAGTGTGTGCTCGCGCTGCAGGGCTCGTCGAGGAAGCCCTCGACGAGCCCTGCAGGCTTGACGTCATGGCATCGCTGCCTCCCAGCCGTAGCGCGAGAAGGCGGGACCGCCATCGCGGTAAGCGGCGAGCGCTTGCGTGGCCGTGGGAAAGGTCGGTTCGGGGAGGTGGCCGGAGGGAACCCAGCGGGCGGTGAGGTGCTTGTCGGGTTCGGTGTTGGTGAGGTCGCCGGTCCACTTGTCGGTGGCGAAGACGAAGAGGACGAACTGGCCGGCCTGGTCCCAGCCCTGTTCGACGTGGATGACGTGGACGAGTTCGAGGTCGGCCGGGTCGACGAGCAGGCCGGTCTCTTCCTTGAGTTCGCGGGCTGCGGCCTCGTCGAGGGGTTCGCCGGGCTCGGCTTTGCCGCCGGGGACGGTCCAGGACGGGTGCGGGGACCAGTTGCGGGCGGCGTAGTGCAGGGCGGCGATCGTGTCGGTGTCCTTGTCGTGGACGATCACGCAGACCGCGTTCCGGCTGTTCATCACGCTGTTGGGCGTCACGGTGTCCACTCCTTGTCGAAATGCCGGAGGGCATCGGTGGTCCAGGTCGGCCTCACGGTGTGCCAGCTGAACCGGTAGTTGTTGGTACCGAGGTAGGGCGCGGTGAGGACGTGGTGGAACTCGCACCACGCGGCGAACTCGCCCCAGGTGCAACCGGGCAGGCCGCGGTGCTGCGGGTGACGGTTGTAGGTGTCCACGGCCTGGCGGATGGTGGCCTCGGGCAGTGGGCCGGTGGTCATGGCAGTGGTGACGACGATCTTGGCGAGGTCGTAGCCGAAGGGCGCGAGGGTGAGGGAGTCGAAGTCGATGACGGCGACCCTGGTGTTGGTGGTGAGGAAGTTGCGCGGGTTGGCGTCCTTGTAGAAGGCGGCGGGCATCGTGGCGGCCCGCTCCAGCCAGCCGTCGATCGCCTCGCGGGTCAGGGCCGAGCCCGGCACGGTGCCGGTCGCCAGGAGCTGGTGGAGGCGTTCGCGACGGCTGTCGGCGAAGCCGGCGAGGGTGACGTCGCCGCTGGTGTGGGGCGTGTCCAGACGGGCGGCGTGCAGGTCTCGGGTGTGGGCGGTGGTGTGCTGGTGGCCGAGGAGGCCGGCCAGGGTTAGCAGGTCGTCGGCGGTGCCGTGGCGGCCTTCGAGGTGCTCGAAGTCGATGGCCGTGGAGCGGACTTGGAGGACCTGGGGGATGCGCACGTTGGGGTTGGTGCGGGCGATCCACCGGTAGTGGGCCAGGGTGCGCTGCTGGAGCTGGGGGTCCGTGTAGGTCTTGGTGAAGGTCCTCATCGGCGGACGGCCACGACGTAGGTGACGGTGGAGGTAGTCTCCAGCGGCCCGTCGCCGACGGTGCCCCGAAGCCGTCGGGCGATCTCGGCCGGTTCGTGCGGGAGTTGGTACTTGGGGTTGGTGGCCGCGTAGGCGGCGATGTGGTCGGCGCCGGTGAAGCGGAAGCGGTGTTCGTGGTGGAGGACCTGCTGCACCTCGAGGCAGGTGGCGACGATGTCGGCCTGGTTGTGGCTGTGGAAGGTCTCGTACAGGCTCGGCCGGCTCGCGGCCTCGGGGTCCAGTCCGCTGGCGGCGATCACCTCGTCCAGGGCGCGGTAGCTGTCGGCGGACTTGGTGACCGTGATCGACAGGCCGCCGGGGGCCAGGCAGCGGGCGATCTCCGCGATTACCGCGGCGGGCCGGGGCGAGTGGTAGAGGCAGAAGGCGGCCGTGGCCACCGCCACCGAGGAGTTGGGCAGGACGATGGCGTGGAAGTCGCCTCGCATGATCTCCACGCCCGTGTGTCCAGCGAGCCTGCTCTCGGCTTCGGCGAGGAGGGCGGCGGACTGGTCGAAGGCGATGAGACGGGGCGGGGCGAGCCGTTCGGCGAGGGCGACGGTGGTGGTGCCGCGTCCGCAGCCGATGTCGAGGACGGTGCCGCGCAGGCCGCTGGCAGCGAGGTCGGCGATGACGGTGGCGGGGTGGGGGCCTGCGGTCTTGGCGCGGGCCAGGGCGCTGGTGCGCTGGGTGATGCGGCCCGCGTCGGCGTACAGGTCGTGGCGGACGCGGGCAGCGTCGAGGAACGGGTTGGCGGTCATGGACAGGTGGAGCCTTCCCGGTACGAAGTGGGTCAGGTCATGTCTGCCGGGGCACGGTGGCGACGAACCGGCGGGCGGCCCGGCGGCTGGTGAGGGTGACGACGCGGGCGTGGCCGACGTGCTCGGCGATCAGCGCGCGGACCTTGGGCCGCATCTGGCGCCGGTAGCCGAGGATGTAGCGGATGAAGCCCCAGTGGATGCGGTCGAACACGCCCTGCTCGGTGTGCTGGCCGCCGCGGTAGCGGCGGCGGCGCTGGAGGATGCCCCACAGGCACACGATCGGGGGGATGTCGAGGAAGACGACGGTGTCGGCCCGCTTGAGTCGGATGGGGAGGGTGGAGGCGAAGTTCCCGTCGATCACCCAGCGCGGTTCGGCGACCAGCTCCTCCTGGATGGCGGCGAACTTCTCCGGCGGCAGGGTGTTCCAGTCGGAGTCGTAGTAGACGCCGTCGAGGTGGGTGACGGGGGCGTTGATCTTCTCGGCGAGCTGGCGTCCGAGGGTGGTCTTGCCGCTGCCGCCGCAGCCGATGATGGCAATCCTGTCCATGTCGCTACAGGCTACCGAGCCGCGCGACGGGCCGGACAGTGGTCGCTTCGGTCCGCGCGGGGCGCGTCCCGGGCCGGCGCCCGGCCCGGGACGCTTCGCGCTGGTCACGCGGCGTCGACGGTGACCAGGGCGGCCTGGTCGAAGTCGTAGCGGACCTCTCGGCCGGGGCCGGCGACCTCGGCGCACGACAGGTAGACGCGCCCGTCGGGCGAGATCTCCAGCTTCTCGACGACGTCGTTGGGCGGCGGGCACCGCTCGGGCAGCAGGATGTCGGTGTTGACCTTCATGTCGCCCAGGTCCATGCCGGTCAGCTGTTCGTGGAGGTACTGGGTCTGTTCCCAGGTGACGGGCGTGATGCCGCTGTCGGCGGCGTTGCCGACCAGGCGGACGCGGTGGAGCATCAGGTCGCGGGCGCCGAGGTCGCGCAGGCGCTCGGCGAGGGAGGGGATGGTGGTGATGTTCTCGCCGGTGAGCGTGCAGGTGGCGCCGATGGGGAGGTTGCGGCCGTGGGCCCAGGCGAGGGTGTCGAAGGCGGCGGTGAAGGAGCCGGGGCGGCGGATGCGGTCGTGGGCCTCGGCGGTGCCTCCGTCCAGGGAGACGCGGAGCATGTCCAGGTGTTCGGCGGCCCGGGTGAGGAAGGCCCGGCGCTTGTAGCCGTTGGTGCAGATCTCGGTGCGGTAGCCGAGGGACTTGGCGGAGGCCAGGACGGTGGGCAGGCCCTCGAACAGGAGGGGTTCGCCACCGAGCAGGCACACCCAGTGGGTGTCGTAGTGGTCGGCGAAGTAGGTGAGGGCGGCGGTGGCCTGGTCGACGGTGACGGTGTCGGGGCGCTTGAGGTCCTCGCCGTGGTAGCAGGTGGTGCAGGAGAAGTTGCAGCGGAACAGCAGCTCCAGGTAGAGCTTCTCGACCCGCTGGATGCCGGGGAGTACGGGTGCGGTGGCCTGGGTCATGCGCGGGCTCCTTCGATCAGCAGGGGCGGGATGGCGGTGCCGGCCAGCGCGGCGGTGAGGGTGCGGAGCTGGCGGGTGAGGCGGAACGGGTCGAGGTGGTCGATGCAGCGGGCGATCAGGTCGACGTGGGCCTGACTGCCCGCGATCCGGGCGAGCTCGGTGACGGTGGCCACAACGCCGGCGGCACCGGTGACGATCAGCTCGCGCGGCACAACCAGTTCCGCGGCACGCAGGGTGTGCGGGGCCAGCGGCAGACAGCCGGCGAGGACGGACTCGAAGAGGCGCTGGGTGAACTGGCCGCTTCGCGCGTACCGCTCGGGCGCGAGGAGCACGGTGGCTACCGCGGATCGGTAGAGCGGGGCGACCTCGTCGAAGGGGATGCGGCCGGTGAAGTTCACCTGCGGCCAGCGGGTGGTGCCGTTCCACTTCCCGGCCACCCGATGCGGCAGTTGGGCGGCAGCCGGGGCGAAGAACTCGTCGAAGGCGGCGTCGCGGTCGTACTGGTTGCCGACGTAGACCAGCGGCAGCAGGCGCCCGTGGGCCGCGAGCGCACCCGGATGCGCCTGGTCGAGGGCGTCGTCGGCGACCGGGAAAAGCAGGCTCACGGCTCCGGGCGACGGGTGGAGGGCCGGCTCGCACACCTGGACGTGCCCGACGGCCCGCAGCGGGTCGTCGACGGGCAGCTTGAGGTCCTTGTCCCACAGGACCGTGCGGACGGCGTGCCGGTGGGTGTAGTGGTCGAGGAGTTCCTGCTGCCGGTGCAGGTCGCAGGTGTGCCCGTCGGTGCCGCACGCCGTGGTGTTGCGGCCGGGGATGGACCAGCGCCATTCCAGGAACAGGGCGTCGATCTCAGGCAGGCCGTCGTCCCACCGGTAGGTGCCGGTGAGGTCGGTGCCGGCCTCGACCAGGTCCCGGTTGGCCTGGAGGAGGACGATCTCGTGGCCGGCGGCGATGAGGCCGTCCACCAGGGTGCGGCGGTGGCTGCGTCCGCCGTCGGGGGTGTCGGTGACGCCGGAGCCGAGGAAGCCCCAGCAGCTGTAGCCGATCCTCATGCCTTGGTCACCCACCAGTCCTCGATGAGGAGCGCGTCCAGGCCGGATTCGGCGAGGCAGTCCAGCGCCATCTCCGGGGTACCGCAGATCGGCTTGCCCTTGATGTTCAGGGAGGTGTTGATCAGCACGGGCACGCCGGTGAGTTCGGCGAAGGCGGTCAGGATGTCGGCGAGGAGCGGGTTGTCCCTGGGGGTGAGGGTCTGCACCCGCGCGGTGCCGTTGGTGTGGACGATCGCCGGGATCGTCTGGCGGGCCAGGTCGGTGACCGGGGAGGCCATCGACATGAACGGCGCTTCCTGGCCGAGGGTGAAGTAGTCGGCGGCCTTGTCGGCCAGGACGACCGGGGCGAACGGGCGGAACGGTTCGCGGAACTTCACGGTGGAGTTGAGCCGGTCGGCGACGCCGGGCCGTAGCGGGGAGGCGAGGATCGAGCGGTGCCCGAGCGCCCGGGGACCGGCCTCCACGCCGCCCTGGAACAGTCCGATGATCGCGCCCTCGGCCAGCTCGCGGGCTGCGAAGGCGGCCACGTCGTCGAGGCGGCGTGCGGTCATTCCGGGCCGAGGCTCGGCGGGCAGCTCCAGGCCGGGGAAGGACGGGCCGAGGTAGCAGGCGCGGGCCAGCCCGGCGGGGAGGTCGCCGTGCCGGTCGAGGTGGACGGCGGCTGCGGCGCCGATCGCGGTGCCTGAGTCCCCGGGGGCGGGCGGGACGGCGACCTCGTCGAACAGCCCGCTGGCGATGATCTTGCCGATGCTGACGCAGTTCATCGCGACCCCGCCGCCCACGCACAGCAGCCGGGCGCCGGTGCGCTCGCGGGCGATTCGCGCGAGGTGCAGCATCACCTGCTCGGTGCGTTCCTGGAGGGCGGCGGCGAGGTCGGCGTGGACCTGGGCGATCTCCTCGTCCGGTCGGCGCGGTGGGCAGGTGAGGGCGGTGAAGGCGGCGGTGAGCCGGGGGTAGCGGCGGTCCATGACCCGCAGGGCGATGAGCCGGTGGTCGAGCACGAAGCCGTTGGTGGTGAGCCGGACGGCCTTGGCGAACAGGGCCCGAAAGCGCTTCGGGTCGCCGAGGGCGGCCAGGGCCATGACGGTGCCCTCCTCGTCCCCGCGCCGCCACCCGAGGTGCTCGGTAACGGCGCCGTACACGTATCCGAGGGAGGCGGGGTCGTCGAGGGCGTGGACGATCCGGTACGCGCAGCCGCGCGCGCTCTGCCGTGCGTGGCCGATGGTGGTGGCCTGGACCTCGCCGAGACTGTCGACCACCAGGACGGCGGCCTCCTCGTAGCCGGACGCGGCGAAGGCGTAGAGGCCGTGGGCGCGGTGGTGCAGGACAGGCCGCACGGTGGCGTTCGGGAAGTTGCCGGCCAGCCAGGTCAGACGCTGGCGGGTGTTGGCGGCGACCTGGGCGAACGACCGGGCCCTCGGCAGGGCGCGTGCCGCGGTACTGGGCCGTACGGCGTGGGCGAGCGCGGCGGGGATGGCCCGCAGGTAGTTCTGCGGCGTGAAGTTGTAGGCGACGGCGCCGATGTCGGCGCGGGTCAGGCCCGCCTCGTCGAGGAGCCAGTCGATGGCCTTGGCCGGGTAGCTCTTGTCGTGCTTGACGGCGCTGAGCCGCTCCTCCTCGACGAACCCGGTGAGTTGGCCATCAATGAGCAGGGCGGCGGCCGAGTCGTGGGTGTAGGAGCACAGGCCCAGCACGGTGTTTCGGCGGGTGGTCATCGTCGGTCACCTCTTCGCCGGGATCGCCGGGGTGGGCATCGCGGCGAGCGGCACCTGGTGCTCACGCTGGTCGTACCAGGTGGCGAGGGCCTCGGGCAGCGGCCCCGGCACCTCGGCGGCGGTGGCGCGGGCCTCGTCGCGGTGCCCGGCCTTCCATAGCCGGTAGCTGGCCAGGACGGCGGCGAAGCCGTCCCAGACCGGGTGGCCGACCGCTTCGCCCATCGTGACCTGCTTCATCACCAGGTCGAAGTCCTCCCACGGGATGCCGAGCGGCTGCCACGCGGGCGAGGCGGGCGCGTCCGGGGCCAGGTGCCAGGCGGTGTCCTGGTGCTGGGCGTACAGGTGCAGGGAGTCGATGTGGTGGTGGTAGTCGCCGACCTCGGCACCGAGCCAGCCGGCCATCAGCTCGTGCAGGACGGTCGTGGTGATCAGGTCGTACGGAAGGCCGAGCCACACGTCCTGGCTCCGCATGCTGGTGTGCATCTCCAGGCGGCCCTCGCGCAGGTAGAAGCGGTAGCCGAGGGTGCAGGGGACGTCCTTGTGGCCGGCGGTGTCGCGGCCCGGGTCGAAGATCTGGACGACGGCGCGGCGGCTCTCGCTGTCGCGGGTCAACTGCCGCCGGACGTAGTCGAGCTGGTCCAGCCGCCCGTGCCAGCGCCGCAGGCGCGGGCCGTAGGCACCCTGGAGGGCTCCGTGGTCGGTGAGCGCGGCCAGGCGGCTGTTGAAGTCGTGGATCCAGTCGTCGCTGGAGCCGGAGAGGATCCAGACGGTCTCGGCGGCGGCGAAGGCGGGGTTGAGCACGCGGTGCGGGCTGAGGTGGACCATCCGGGCCGTCGGGTCGCTCAGCTTGAGGTAGGCGCCCATGAGTTCGGCGGTGGCCATGCCGCGCGGCGCGACGTTGCGACCCTGGGTGAGGATGGCTTTGCTGGCGCGGGTGAACAGCACGTTCGCGCTGTCCGCGGTGGTGACGAACACGATTCCTCCGGTGGGACGGTGGGGCGAGGTGGTTCAGGCGCGGACGGGCTGCGGGGAGTCGGCGGTCAGGTGGGTGAGCTGGCGGAAGATGCCCCGCCGGAGGTCCGTGCCGGGGGTCCAGCCCAGGAGGTCGGCCGCCCGGGAGTGGTCGGCGAGGGTGGTTTCCACGTCGCCGGCCTGGGCGGGCCGCTGGTTGATCGGGACCGGGTGCCCGCTCAGTTCCTCGACGGCGTCCAGCACCTCCAGCACGCTGGTGCTGACACCGGCTCCGATGTTGAGGACGGTCGTGCCGATCGCGGTGGTCGCGGCGGCGACGGCCGCGGAGACCACGTCGCCGACGTAGGTGAAGTCGCGGCTCTGACGGCCGTCCCCGTAGAGGTCCAGCGCCGGACCTCCGAGCGCTGCCGCCAGCGCGCGGCCGATCAGCATGTCGCCGCGCTGACGGGGCCCGTAGACGGTGAACAGCCGAAGCGCCACTGCGGTGACCGTGGACGTGGGCTTGCCCGCGTGGGCCAGGCACAGCTGTTCACCGGCGAGCTTGCTGACCGCGTACGGGGACTCGGGGCTCGGCGTGCGCCCTTCGGCGGTGGCGCCGCCGCCGGTGGTCCCGTAGACGCTGGACGAGGAGGCATACACCAGCCGGGGAACGCGGACGTCCTCACAGGCGGCCAGCACGCGTTCGGTGGCGAAGACGTTGCTGGCGGTGTACTCGGCGAACCGCTCGCCCCAGGAGCCGCGCACACCCGGCAGGGCGGCGAGGTGGAAGACCGCGTCGGCCTGCAAGAAGAGGGCCTGGAGCGGGGAGGTCCTCAAGTCGGCGGCGACGAAGGTGAAGCCGGGGTGGTCGAGGGCTCCGGTGAGGTTGGCCGCCGCGTCCGCGTCGGTGCGCGGGTCGCGGCGGTCCACGCCGATGACGGTCGTCCCGTCGGCGAGGAGGGCGTCGACCAGGTGCGAGCCGATGAATCCGGCCGCACCGGTGACGACCACCCTGGCCAGGGTGGTGCGGGGGTGCATCGGGGTGTGCTGCATGAAGGTCCCCCGGTGGGAGATGAGTTGAGACAGGATGACGGACCGAACGCGGGAGCAGAGCTCTCTCAAGCAACCGGCTCCCGATCCGGGAGAGTGCGTGCCGGCGGTGCCGTGAACTGCTGTTCGGCACCGAGTTGGTGCTGGGCGACGGTCCCGAGCAGCGCGAGCGTGACGATGTGGCCGAGCCCCCACAGCACGGTGAACGCGACACCCAGCGGGTCGCGGTGCGCGCCGCGGTGGCGACCTCGCTGCGGGTTCGCGGTTGCGTCCATGGCTGGGTCCCCTCCGCTCTCTTCGGACGTCGGCCGGTCCAGCGTCGCGGCGCGGCGGAGTGTTGCGGAACGTTTCCAGGGGGTTTCTCTCCGAGAGCACTCGTGCTGCGGCGGGTAGCACTACGCTCACCAACAGGGCCCACAGAGCCGGGGGTTGAGATGAGCGAAGGCATGCTGGCGGTCCACCCGCTCACCTACCTGCTGCAGTTACGCGGATGGGGAAAGAACCAGTTCGCGGGCATGATGCGCGACCGCGGTGCCGCGCTGAAGATCCACCTGGCGACCAATCGGACGCTGGTCTGGAAGTGGGAGCAGGGCCAGGAACCCGAGCCGGACGCCCAGTACGTTCTGGCGGACCTTCTCGGCGTCAATCCCCGTGCCCTGGTTGCCAATCCGTGGCCGCGATGGCTCCCGGTCTGGGAAGTGACCGGCATCACGGCGCCCTGGACGAAGACCGGTACCGTGGACGTACTGGTGGAACTGGTCAGGAGTGGTCATATGGATCGGCGGGGCTTTCTCACCATCACCGGGGCCGCCATGGCCACCGTCGCCGCGAGCTGGGCCTCCGCCTCGCCCGCCCTCGCCTCCGCCCTGAACGGCGACCAGGTGACCGACTCCATGGTCGACACCCTCGAAGCCCGCGTCGCCACCCTCCAGACCCTGGACGCCCAGATGGGCGGCGCCCGCCTCATCGAGCAGGCCCGCGGCGACCTCGCGATCATCACCACCCTGCTCAAGCAGGGCCGCCACACCGAAGCCGTCGAAGCCCGCCTGTACGGGCTGGCCGCCCAGGTCAACTACATCGCCGGCTGGATGGCCTACGATAGCGGCCTGCGCTCAGCCGGCCAGCAGTACTACCTCGGCGCCCTGCGCGCCGCCAAGACCGTCGGCGACGACGCCCTCGGCGCCTTCCTCCTCGCCGAGATGGGTGTCCACCTCTCCGACGCCGGCAACCCTGCCGAGCGCGTCGCCCAGGTCGAGACCGCCCTCGCCAACACTCCCTCGACGATGCAGCCCGGTGTCCGCAGCTACCTCGAACTCCACCACGCCGAGAGCCTCTCCCGCGACGGCCAGCACCAGAAGGCCGGCTCCGCCCTCAATCGCGCCCACGACCTCTGGACCAGGAACGGCGGCGACCAACTCCCCAGCTGGCTCTCCTGGTACGGCGACGCCCAGCTCAGCTCCACCGAGGGCAAGATCATGCTCCGCGCCGGCCAGGTCGAACGCGCCACCAGCGCCCTCGCCTCCTCCATCGACCACGCCGTCCCCCGCGGCCAGGCCGTCCGCTCCGGCCGCCTCGCCACCGCCCGCCTCGCCGGCAAGGACCTCGACGGCGCGCTCGACGCGGCCAACCGCGGCCTCGGCCTCCTCGAAACCAAGGTCCACTCCGTCCGCGCCGTCAGCCGCCTCACCAAGTTCGACGGCTACCTCAAGCCGTACGCTGCTGAGCCCGCCGTCGCCGAGTTCCGCGAGCGCCTGCGCGCGCTGCCGGCTATGGCGGCCTGATCAGAACTGCTGATTTCTACCATTTCGACCTGCCGGCTCCCGGCATGGCACGACGGATTCTGTGATCACTAGTTGTTCAGCTGGTTCCTGTGTTGGAGCCAGCTGCTTCGGTGCAGCCAAAACGGAGGATGCCCGGCCGCTTTCGATGCAATTGGGAAACCTGGTGCGACCGACTTGACATCCATCCCCAGGATGCGATCAAGTATTCCCGCCTGGCCCTTGCGAAGCGGCCAGCTCCGGGTATCCCGAACCGACCCTGTGATGCCGACGGACAACCCACTTCGCTGATGTCAGGGCCGTCGTACGAGCTAATGAACCATTCGCACGCGCCTTCTATGCCAGGTCGGGGCAACAGGGAAGGACTGTCGCGCGATGTCGATCCACCAGCAAGTAGCCAGTGCCCGAGAGCAGCTCACCGGAGAGTCGTTGCGTGGGGCAAGGCTCCGCGTCGAAGCCTTGGCGGACTGGTCTGTGCTGATCCCCGCACCGACAGAAACCCAGTCATTGCTTGAGTCGTTGCTTCTGCAGCGCATCGGCTCGCCAACGACCCCCAGCCGGTTCCCGCTGGGCATCGCCGAAGTTGTGCCACAGCGCGCTCGGCTTGACGTTTGGTTCGAAAGCCCTGAGTTTGTGAGCCCAGTTCTTGAGCTACTGCCCTACCGGGACACTCGCAAGTCGGTACGCGGCATCAAAGACCTGTGGGCCAAAGCTGTTGGGACCAGTGTCGAGATCGCCTTCGCACGCAATCCGGACTGCGGAGTGCTCGTGCTCAAGTCTCTGGAGAAGACTGACCTTGGCTCGGTCCTGTCTGACTACCAGTCACAATTGGAGAGTCGTCGACGTACGCCCTTGTGGAGCATTGACCCAAGTGCTCTACCACCTCTGCCTTTTCGGAACTATCGCCGAGGCCGCCCTCGTCGGGCAACGGAGATTGATCACCACAATTCAGCAGGGCAACTTGCCAGTGCTGTCTTGCGCCGCATTCGCTTGTGGGATCGTCTGGCGGGCCACATCAGCCTGAACGTCAGCACGCAATTGGCCGACCACGGCCTTGACTGGCAGATCACCCGCGGGCTGACATCAGGCAGTGCGGTACACGATGAGCGGCTCGTCTCCGTGTTGCAAGACCCCATCGCAGGCCCAGGTCTTGTTGTTGACCTAGCCAACCACGATTGCAGCGAGGGCGTTTGTGTTCTGCGGTTCGTTGCACCTTCTCGCTTTCCGAGCGGTTGGGCCAGCGTGCTCACTGTCCGCACCGTGATCGCGGACGCTCCAGCGGTGCGAAGGTCGACGAAGCCTCGCTCCTTCGAGGTACTGGGCGAGGTCCCATTTCCCAGTCGACCGGGCCGGGGCGGGGGTTCCGCAGTGGTGCCGGATGTCGTCACGCGTGGCGGGCCCGCAGCTGATGCCGACAGAAGCCAACGAGTCTCTCTCGGTCGTTGCATTCAGCTGCTGGCTCCCCGGTTCTCCAAGAGCCCGTGGGAGCTGCGTCGAGCCGCCACCCAGATCGGTGCTGCGTGGGCTCTGCAAGGTGACCGAGTCCTCGTCCTGACAACATCGCAAAGTGATCGACCGTCGCGGATCCCTCGGCGATATGGAGAGCCGGAGTGGCCAACTGCGCAGCGTCCAATGTCACCGGCCGACGCTACCTCCTGGCGAAGGCTTCGCATCGTGCCCGGGGAAGGGGACCTCTACGACTACACCTCCTATGGATATCGCAGTGAGATGCAACCTGTACTCACACGCGCACGGCAGGAATTCGATTGGATCGTCTTTAGCGACGGCTTTGACGATCACGGTATGGGGCCCTACGTAGATGAGCATGCCGATGACTACCTCGTGCTCGTTGGCAGTGGGGGCTACGAGACCACTGTGACGATCACTGAGAGCCGCGACGGAGATGCCGTGAAGCGGGAGATCCCGCTCAGCGCTGCGGAGGCAGCGATGGCTTGGCGCGAACGCAACCTGACCTGCATCCCGTTCGATCGGGTTCCAATCAGTGGCTTGATCCTTCAGCAGCCGATGCAGGACATTGAAGTCTTTGATGACTTTGTCTACCAGGTCGACGCCGAGCTTGCGCGGTGGGGTACCCCGGTACTCGCTAGGCTCCCCTATGACGGTCCCATGGATCGGTCAGGTACGGTCCTGGATGCTGTCAGCGAACAGTATCAGCGCACGTTCCTTGAGCAGTGCGCCTTGATCAAGTCGGCCCTCTCCTCAACTCGGTCATACGGTCCTCCTATCCATTCAAAGCCTGGTCAGCGGCGTAACCGAGATGTCAGGAGCACTGTCGAACAGGCGGTATCGGCGCGCTTCCCGCAGCACCTCCTGAAGAAGGCCAGGTAGGCCCGGTGTCGTTGTTCCTGGAGCGTAGCAAGTCCGCAATTGCGACCTCTATCGTCGCTTTGGCTCCTTCCCAGATGCCGGCATGGGTGACCGCACTCGCGATTCTGGCGGTGCTGGCCTACTGCGTGGTTAAGACTGTCTTCCCACAGGACTCGCCGGACCGATTGGAGTGGTGGAAGGAGCGCCGGAAGACGCATCTGACGCGGCGGCGACCGAGGTGGCGGACGTCGTGCTCATATAGGGAGTCGACGAGGCCAGCTCGCGAGGCGTTCGCGGGCGTTCAGGTCCTTGAGCCCGCAACGGACGTGGATGTGGGCGTCTCGGTCGAAGTCGTGTCTGTCCTAGACCGCGAACAGATCAGAGTTGACAGAACAATTAGGCGGCACCTGTCCGGTGGGGACTACTAGTTCTGCGGGCAGTTCGAGAGGAAGGCATCTTCTCTGCTGGCAGGGCTCAGCGGCCACTGGGACGGCAGATTATGTGAGGGGGCCGGGAAGACCGGCCCCCTCGGCACCTTTAGAGGAAGTGCCGCGCTGTCCAGAGAAGAGCCTCGATGAGTACTCGGGCCACGAGGGACCTGAGGACCTTCTGGCCTAGATCTGTGCAATACGCGCGCTTTTTGTCCGAAGATGCCACAGAGGCCCCCTCAGTCACGGCGTAGAGCCGCTCCGCCGACCGGACGGACTCAAGTCGAGTCCGCTTTGCGGTGTGCCTTGAAACCCGCCGGTCGCCAGTTGGCAGCGCAGGCAACAAGCTACACCTTCGAGACCTTGGTCAGCGAGCGCATCAAGCGTGCTGCGTGGATGGGACGACAGATGTGTGGAAACGGGCTCGTGGCGACGACTGGTCATACTGGCGCCGGCTATTTGCCAGACTGGACACATGTATGTGAAGGGTGGAGAGACCAGGGCTTCCTGGTGCACGGAACTGGCACATGCGCTGAGGGACCGCAAGTACGAGGCCAATGAGCGTGACCTGGGATGGGTCGAGGCGCTGGACCAACTGCGCGAGTGGCTTGGTGACTCGCGGCCCTACACGACACAGCACCGGCGTTCCTGGGAATCAGCGATCGCGGACTTTGCGTACGCGACCAGCCGTCTCCCAGGCCGCGCACGTAGTGTGCTGGGCGTGTCCCTGGCGGACCTGTCCCTGGCCCTGGGGCAGTTGCCTGAGGCGCGGGGGGAGGTTCGAGCACGAGCAGTAGTGCTGGCGGGCAGTCTGGACACTGCCTTGGCCAGTACGCAGCTCCTGGGGGCGGTCTGGAACGACCTGGTGGAAATGGTGCAGGGGCCGGCAGGGGCCGACGACGTGACCGGACTCGTCCGTATGCTGAGAACGCTCCTGCATCGTTCGGACCGTGATGCCGACCGGCTCTTTCAGGTCGTGACTGGAATCCTGTACGACCAGGCCACAGCAATAAGGAGCGCACAAGTGCTTCTCGGAGAACAGGACGGTCTCGCTAGGAGCCCGAAGGGCCTGCCGAGCTTCTACACACAACCTGCTGGTTTGCCGCATTCAGAGCGCGCCGGCCTGTGTAGACGCGTACTGGAGATCCCGCCACGTGATGCCCACCACATTGTGTGGCACGCATTCGACAATGCTCGGATCGGCCAGATGGTCCAGGAGTTTGGCCCGGTTACGCTCTACCATCGCGACTGGCTGCACGGGACCATCGTGGAGAACGGCCCGCACAAGCACACCCTTCCGGTGGAGATCAGCTCGCCTGACGCGGACTTCCCCGCCGATCTGCTGCCCGAAGGAAGAGACGTCGTGATAGCCCGGGTGGACCTCGGGGTCCGGGCGCGGTCCGCCGCCCCGGTTGATTCCCAACTCCAGGCCAGATCGCTGGTTGCTGCCGCTTCGTTCCCCGAAGCACAGCATGGCTGGCAGATGTTCAACGGATACATCCACTTCGGGGACGGGTACCGCACCGACGAGTTCTTCAGCAAGCCAGAAGAGGACCGCACGGAGCAGGCGCCGTTCGGCCACCTCGACGTGACCGCCCGACGGCTCTCCGAACTCGCCCCGCGTGTTATCCCGTTCTTGCCAGAAACGAGCTCAGATCTAGCGGCCGTGATTGACGCGATCGGCTGGTGGAAAAGCACTGGGACCCAGCCCGCCCACCCTGCTGTGATCCTCGACGTCAGAATCCTGGAGATCCTCTCCGCCGCGACATCGGGAGGGCCCTGGTACGAATTCCTTGACTGCTACTACAAGAACGCGTGGATCCATACGCAGATCGCCGGGCGCCTCGTGCAGTTGGCATGGCGCGCACTGGACCACCGAAACCATCTCGACCCTCAAACCGCAGCACAGATCGAACGGCGTCGCAGGACCCTTGTCCTTCATGAGGCGTCGCCTGGCTTTCGTGTCGACCTCGCCCAGGTCATTGCCAGTCTCCCTTTCCTGACTGCCGTCTACCCAGAGAACATGCCGAATCGTAGGCGAGCAACCGACTTGGTCCACCGCCTCGCGGACAGCGATTCTCGGGCCGAGTGGTACAGCGCGCTGGAAGGCACATGGTCACGTGCGGTGTGCCGGCTGCGGTCGGTACGAAATTCCATTGCGCACGGCGGCCCCTCGACAATCGCAGCGGTCGCCACGGTCGCCCCGTTTGCCCACGGCCTCGCGGGTGACGCGCTGCTGGACAGTCTGACCGGACTGATAGAGGGACACAGCCAGGAACAAGGGCAGGAGGGCAGGCGCAATCGGGAAGACCGCTGGGTGCGTCAGTGGCTGTCGGGAGCATCGGCGGCGGAGGCTTTCTCCAATACCCCTTCGTAGCTCACAGGGTTCGGCTGGAGCCGCTCTGGCTGTCTTTGTCGCCAGCTACCTCTGATCGTTGATTGGTGTCTCATGGCGGCGTGACGGCGGCCAGCTCAGTGACGCTGGTGCCGCACTACTGGGCTGCCGCCAGGCTGCCCAGGTGCAGGCCAGCGGTCCTGGCAGCGCGCAAGGCGTCCCTGGCGCGCGCCGCGCCGCTGCGGGTGACCTGCTCGCTCCCGCCGACGCCGACCGTTCGCGCACCGAGGCCCGCGCATGCCCGACAGATGCCCGGCTGGGGCACCGGGTCGTGGCACTTGGAGCACTCGGCGTACCGGGTCGCTGCGGGTCGTACAGCGGGTTGGACGGGCGGTATCTTGCGCTCCAGGCGGTAGCGGAGCACCGCGACGGCCGAGTGCATCGGGGCGGGCAGGCCCGGCAGCAGGGCCTGGGCAAGGTCGGCCTGGGTCGCGCCGTGCTCCAGCCACTGCGCGACGAGGGGCGCGAGTTCCTCGGCTTCGGCCTGGCCGAGCCGCAGGCGCGGCTCGGGCCGGATCACTCGGAACAGCGTGGCAACCGCCTCGCGGACCTGCTCGTCCGGCACCGCCACGGGCTGCTCGGCGGTCTCCTCCTCGGGGTCTTCCGACCGCCCTCCCGTCCTCGTCAGCGGTTGGTCGGCGAGGACCGGCTCGGCGGGATGGGAGGGTTCTTTCACCAGGTCCTTTACAAGGACGCCAGCGCCACCGGTGGTCGCTTCACCGGAGGCCGGACGGGTGACACCCGGCAGCACCGTGAGCTGCGGGGTGTCGTAGACATGGGTCTCGGTGATGATCGTGCCGTCCGGCATGCGGATCTTCTCGACCCGATAGAAGCCGGCCTCGGCCAGCTCCTTCAGGGCCTTGCGGATCGCGCCCCGGCCCTGCGGGCTGGTGTCGGCCATGTGCCGACCGTCCTCGCGCCAGCCGTCGGGCCGGGAGAGGAGGTCCGCGAGCAGGCCGCGGGCGGTGTAGGAGAGCCGTCGGTACTGCAGGACAGCGTTGGGGAGCACGGTGAAGTTGCGCACGTGGGCGCTACGATGGACGCGCATCGGGAGGTACCACTCCTGGTGCCGGACCCCGGAGCGTTGGCGCGCTGCCGGGGTCGCCTATTTGTGGTTAGGCCACGGAACGTAGCACACGCACCGTTCGAAGATCGACACGATCGGCGAGCGATCGCGATCACACATCCGCCGGGCGCAACCGACCTCTCGGTGACCGCTGAGTGTCAGCTACTGCCATCGCGATAGGTCGTGAGCGGCTGCGGTCCAGCCGGGCAGCCGAACCAGCCGCAGTGAACATCCAGCGCCAGAGCAAGCTGCCCTCGGCACCACCTGCGACCTGACCCACTGAAGCGCTTGTGCAAGTTCTATGACATCAACTAAAGTGCGCTTGGCTGTGATGTGCTTCGATGGAAAGTGCTGACCTCAAGGAGCTCTGACGCATGGACGTGCCGCTCTCTCCCTGGATGACCGAGCTGTTCGGTGAGCAGGCGCTCGCCGTCCGTACCGGGCTGGGCCAGGCCCTCCGGAACATGCAGGCCAATGCGCAGGCCGTCCAGGAGCAGGCGGACGTCCGGACGAAGCACCCGTTCGGGACTTCGCGGTGGGCCGGCCAGTTCGAGCGGGTCTACGAGGAGCTCAGGGAGCTTCCCGGGGCCAAGCCGGTGAAGCCGTACCGCTTCCCATTCGAGCTGATGCTGGTCGGACGAGGCCTGATCTACCCGTTCCTCTACGCGAGGACCCGGTCCGACATCCTGACCGCGCGCGTACCCAGCAACTCCGGGATGGTCCGGGAGCTGTTCGCCTTCGCCCCGGCTCCGGCGGCTCCGACAACTGTCCAGGGCGCCTTCGACTTCGAGTTCGCCGCACCGCCCGAGGAACCGGCAGTCGAACTGCACGGCGGTCTCACCGCTGTGCCTCCGGACACCTGTCTTGTCCTGGTGCCCTTTGCCTGCAACTCCTCGGACCTTCTGGAGGCGCAGTGGGGCATCGCCGCTCCCAGCGCCAACGGGCTGTTGGACTGGGTAGGCGGACCGGAGGCACTGCCGCTTCCGGAGACCGTCACCTTCCATGGGAAGCGCCTGTCGTCCATCCCGGCTCAGGTCGGACCCGCAATTCTGGAGCACACCAGCTTCGACCAGGGTGAGACGCCTACTCTTGCCATGTCGTCCCGTTCGAACGTGGATCGAACGCTCAACGTGACGCCACTGACCGAAGCGGAACCAGCGAACCCTCAGATCAACGAAAACGATGCGACGAACTAGGCAAGACCTCATCCCGGGACTGGAAGAACGTGGGATCACCCCTCGTGCCGTCATCGACGGTTTCGATCCAGCCCGGCTCACCCAGGCCCGCCGACTGGCGGAGATGACCAAGAAGGATGTCGCTGAGCGGCTCGGTGTCACGCCGGCCGCCGTCGGCCAGTACGAGACGGGAGTTGCCAAGCCCAGACCGGAGCTGGTTCCCGGCCTGGCGGACATCCTCAGCGTGCCGCTGTCGTTCTTCTTGGCCGGTCGGCCGAGCAGCCGCCTCGATGCCTCGATGGCTCATTTCCGGAGCCTTCGCAGCACTCCGAAGGCCCAGCGCGAACGGGCGCTGGCCTTCGCCGAGCAGGTCTGGGAACTGACCTACGCCCTGGAGCTGCGGGTACAGCTGCCAGCCGTGGACCTGCCCGGCTTTGCCGGAGGGGAGGTGCATCCCGGCGAAGAGCTACCGACAGAGCCTGCGGCGGCGGCGCGAGAGCTGCGTTGCCGTTGGGGTCTGGGGGACGGTCCGGTCACCCACCTCGTGAGGCGGATGGAGTCCCACGGCATCATCGTGGTCATGCCGCCGGCGGGCGACACATCGGCCACAACTGTCGACGCATTCTCCTCCCGGACTGCCCGGCCCCTCGCGGTCCTGACGTCCAATCGTGCTGATGACGTCTACCGGCACCGCTTCACCGCCGCACACGAGTTGGGTCATCTGGTGCTTCACGGCGACGCCACCGGGGACAGCCGGCAGGAGAAGGAAGCTGACGCCTTCGCGGCCGAGTTCCTCACCCCGCAGTCCAGCATCCTGCCGCTCCTCCCTCGCCGCATGGACCTCGCGCGCCTGGCCGAACTGCGGCGCACCTGGGGCGTCTCCATACACTCGTTGATCTACCGCTGCCGTGAACTCGGGCTGACCTCGGATGCGACGACCAGCCGCGCCTACCAGCGCTTGCGCGCGCTCGAAGGGCAGCCGGGATTCGCGTCCGAGTCGGTCAACGGCTTCTCCGGCGAACAGCCCGCCCTCCTGCGCCAGGCCTTCGAACTCGCGGCCGAGGAGGACGGCCTCACGGTCGAGAAGCTCGCCCGTGAACTCGCTTGGAAGTCGGAACGCGTCTGTGAGCTGCTGGGAGTGCGGAATGAGCGCCCGGTGCTTCGCCTGATCAGCAGTCATTCTTGACGCCAAGGCCTGGCCATGGCTGGCTGATAGGGAGACCGGCTCGATGCCGGTCTCCCTATCGGCTCTTCGCTGGCGAAGAGCCTTTGCGCTCGGGTTCTTCGGTCAGCTGAGGTAGGTGTGCCGGAAGAGCCCGTCGAAGCCGAGGCCTCGGTACATCTCGTCGAAGGACGCCCACACCTGCTCGTCTTTCGCGGCGCCTCGCGCGGCGGTGACGTCGGCGGTCTCCAGCTCGTGTTCCCGCCACTTGTATTCCGTTGCAGGTTCCTGCTCGTTGCCGAGCTGCCTTGGTGACTTTGGCCCGCGTACGTCTTGGCCGTCAGCTTGTAGGACGAAGGTTGGGGGTGGCGGGCGGCCATCGCAGCTTGCGATAGGCGTTCGTTGGTCTGGTCGATTCCTGCGGGCATACCTCACGTCTGGTCATCGATACGCTGAGCCCGTGAGTCAGCACCCTGCCCAAGCCGACCGACGTCGTCCCGGCCTCTGGTACGTCCTTACGCCGATCCTGAGCGTAGGCCTGCTCGCCTGCGCACCGTTCTGGCACGCCTCCACGCGGTTGTCCCGCGCTCATCAGCGCGATGCAGCGAAGGCTCGCCGCCTGGCCATCGTGTTCACCGCCGTCCTCGCCGGCGGCCTACTCATCCCTCCTGCCGCAGGCTTCACCGCGCTCGCCGGGATGATCATCGCCCCGATCCTCGCCTCGCCGTACCGATCCCTGATCTATGGCAACACCGCTCAGCAGCCGATACCGGCCGCTTCGGAGCCCGCTGGCGCTCTCGCCGTGGCCCAACAGGCCCGAGCCCTGCGGGCCGAGGCGCGCCGTATCGTTCAGGACGATCCTGCCATGGCCCGTGAGCTGGGTATCGGCCGACCGGGCCGAGGCAACGGGTACGACGACGGCGGGCTGCTCGATCTGAACAGCGCCAATGCCCAGACGATCGCTCAGGTACTCGATGCCAGCCCAGATATGGCCGAACGCATCGTCACCGCCCGCCGGGAGATTGGCGGCGCGTTCCGCTTGCTGGATGAGGTCATCACGTTCGCGAGCCTCACCGAGGGCGAAGAGCTGGTCGTCCGTGAACGCGGAGTCCTACTGCCGTGTTGAACAGCACGTCGGGAGCCTCAGGGAGGAGGCGCTGGAATTCGGCGCGGTCCTGGTCGGTCATGGTGGCGACGAGGCCAGTTCCGGTGGCGGCGTGGTCGGGGAGCGCGATCCAGTACCGGTAGGCGAGGACGCGGAGGGCGTCGAGCGGGTCGACGAGGTCTCGCTTCAGCAGGAGCTTGTACACGTCGAAGAGGGCTTCGAGCTCTTCCTCTCCGGCGGCGTCGGCGATGGCCTGCTCGGGCTCGCTGAACGGGCGCCCGTCTTGGTGGGACCAGGTGTTGGTGTCGTCGCGGTAGACGAAGTCCGCGTCGAACAGCAGCTTCATGATGTTGCGGTTGACGAGGTTGGGAGTGGTCAAGGCTCTCCTTGGGGAGTTGCATGTGGATGCGCGGCTGTCGGCGGCTTGGTGGCCGTCGCTCGGTGGTGGTCTGGCGAATCGCTTCTGTGCGTTCCGGGGCCGTTAGCCTCGGGGTTCAGCGCTTGCGGCGTTGGGGGTTGAGTCCGGGCTGGTGTGCCAGGGCCGGCTGATCCGTGCCGAGTGCGGGTGTGACGGGCCTGGTGGTGCGGAGGCGGGCGGCGTCGGCGGCGCGGTTGGGTTTGGGGTTACGGCTGGTGTGCTGGATGCGGCCGAGGAGGACCTTGGCGGGCTGGCGAGCCGTGGCGAGTTCGCGGCGGGCGGCTGCCTCGGTGAGGAGTTGGCGGGGTTGGTGGCCGCTGGCTTCGGCGTCGGCGAGGACGGTGGCGAGGGCGGGCCAGGTGGGGTCGGCGAGGATCCGTGCGGCGTGGCTGGGGATGGCGGCGCGGAGGTCGTGAGCGAGGTCGTTGATCGTCTCCTGGGCGGGCTGGCGGTGGGCGAGGGCGGCGAGGTGTTCGGCGGCGGCCTGGTCGTAGGCGCCCTGCAGGTGCTGGACGGCGAGCTGGGCGGCCTGGGCCTGCTGGTGGTGGCCACGGGCCTGGTGCCAGCGGCCGGCGAGGACCGCCGCCCAGACGAGGGCGGCGATCAGGACGGTGAGGGCGTTGCCGCCGGGTCCGTCGCCGGCGTGGAGGATGTCGCGGGCGGCCCGACGCAGGTCGGCGGCGGCTCGGTGGTCGGCGCGTACCCGGGAGTGTTGGGCGCGGGCGAACGTGCGGGTGGCGGCTTGTAGTTCGGCGCGCAGCTCGTCGGGTGCTCGCTGGGCGGTGGCGTTGATGATGTCGCCGAGGGCGGTGATCTGGGCCTGCGCGAGCGCGCTGTCCCCGGTGTCTCCGTCGGCTTCGGTGAGGTGGAGGGTGTCGAGGGCGTCAGTGGTGCGCTGCCAGCTGGTGCTGTGGCGGTAGCGGAGGGCGGTGGGGTGCTCCTCCGGGGCGCTGGTGGCGAGGAGTGCTTGGAGCTTGGGCAGGGAGAGATCAGGGGCGATCTTGCTGCCGGAAAGGTAGTTGGGTATGCCGTCGGTCTTGAGGTCGCCGGGCCGGGCTACGGAGTACCCCTTCAGGTCGCCGGAGGCTGATCAAGCACCGCGAGAGCGTCAAGACGGTGCAGAAGCAGCTCGGCCGCGCCAAGCCGTCGATCACGCTCAACACCTACACGCACCTGTGGCCGGACGAGGAGGACACAACGAGGACGGCGATCGAGGCTGTCTTCAGTAGCGCACCCTCGATGTGCCTCCCCAGGCCAAGGCGTTGAGTGTCGGGTGGCGCTCTCACGGTAGGCATGTCGGCCGCGAAGCGGGTGGCCGCCGTTTGGACGTGCACCATCTACCACAGAGCCGTCGTGCAACGTGGGGTCATTTCTCGAACGTAAGTCCTTGGGGCCAACTGGCTTGATCTCAGGGCGCGTTGTCAGTTGCGTCCTCTACCGTGCGAGATGGAGTGTTCAACTCGACGAGGAGGACTGCCATGGCCGAGCAACTGCGTCGGAACTACAGCAACGCCACCGTGGCCGCGTTGATGACCCTGGCCCGAGGTGGATGTTACGCGCCGCGCTGCGGGGCTCCGACCGTACGCGTCATCGACGGGGAGCCGATGCTGAATCTCGACATCGCGCACATCCGAGCCCTCAAGCCGGAGGGGAAGCGGTTCGACGCGATGTGGACCCTGGAGCAGAGGAACAGCTTCGCCAACTTGTTGCTGCTGTGCAACGTGCACCATAAGCGGGTCGACGGGGCAGGCGGAGAGAACTACACCGTGGAGATCCTGGAGGAGTGGAAGCGCGTTCGTGAGGCGGACGGACGAGACGCCCTGGCGGGACTGAGCGGTCTGACCGAGGCGCGGCTGGTGGAGATGATCTACGAAGCGCAGGAAGCGTACGTCGAGCGGATCGGCCCCCTTTTGGGGAGCATCGCAAAGGAGATGCCAGAACTGGCGTCCCTGATGAAGGTCCTCAGGTCGGACCTGGAGGTGCTGCGCGGCAGCCGGTTGGGGGTCTCCGAGGACACGGCTTGGATGCTTCACGAGGCCAGCAACGGGCTCCAGCACCTTCAGGACAACGCCCCCTGGCTGCATGAGGCCAGCCGTGACCTGCGCCACCTTCAGGACAATGCCCCACTGCTCGCGAACGCCGCCAGCGCCCTCTCGCGGTTGGCTGATCTGCCGTCGTCGCTGAGCTCGGCTGCCGGTGACATCCGGAGCGCGGCTGCGGCGTTGGCGGACGCAAAGTACTGACGGGTTCCGGGCGCGACGCGGAATCGACTGAGGTGTCGATGACCGACTTGGTGCCCGCACCGCCGGTCAGAAGTCAGCCCTACTCGGCAAGGGCACAACGAGGGTCGTCGGTGGCGGTTGTCCCCGCCGAAGTGCCCTCGTTGTGCCCTGTGGCCACCTGGAGCCTGCGTTTCCGCCCCGCTGACCTGCGAGTCTGCGGCGATTGCGGCGCTGACCCGGAAAACTCCTGTCACGTGTTTTCCCCGCAACGTGATCTCGATCCCAGGTAGGCCCTAGCGGTTCGTCGCGAGGAAGCGGAGGTACCGGCGCAGGCCGAAGGCGCGGCGATGTTGTTCGACAGCCGTGGAGAGCTGGGCGACCAGCAGATTGTGGGCGGCGCTCGCGCTGGCGAGTTGGGCTTGTTGCTGGAGGAGCAACGCGCGCTGCTTCTGAGTAGCCGTCTGGTGCTGCTGCTTCTCCGTGTTGGCCTGCTGCTGGTGGGTGGTGATGCGCTGTTGGAGCTGAGTGCGCTTCAGTGAAGCCGCGCTCTCGGCCCGCGCGATGTCGGCTTCGTGCTGCTTCTTCTGCGCGGCGAACTGCTGGCGGATCGCCGTTCGCTCCTGCTGGCTCAGACTGGTCGGAGCCGACTTCTGGGCTCGTTGCTCTAGCGAGGTCCGCCAGCTTTCGAGTGCGGCGGCCCGGACTTCGCCAACGCCCGGAACCTTGACCTCCTGGCCGTTGGGCCTGATGAGGAACGCGTCGCGGTTGTTGTACCGGCTGCTCTGCATATACCGGACACCGGTGAAGTCGGCGGCCGTGCGGATGCCGGCGGCGACCAGCGCGGTGACTGTCCCCGAGCCCATATTGGAGAGCCTCTTGACCTCTTGAATGGAGGATCGGCCGAGTCTTTCCCGGACGTGTGTCCTGATCGCGAACGCCAGCGCGGCTTCCAGCCGCTTCTGCTCCGTGGTGGCCAGCGTGCTCAATTTCGTCCGGAGGCTGCCGGTCTCCTTGTTGAGCGCGCTCGTGATCCGGGCCTGTTCGTCGCGCAGTTTGGCCTGGAGGTTTTTGATCTGCTGATTGATCTGTGCGTCCCGGTGCGCGCTGACCTTGGCCAGGGCATCGATCTCCTCGCGGACCTTCTGCACTGCTGCCGCCGGGTCCTCCACCGTTCCCGCCTGCTGTTGAAGCGCCCGCAGCCGGGCTTTCGAGGCTTTGACCTCGGGACAGGAGGACCGCGTGGCCTGGAGGGCGCCACCGGACACGAGGAGAGCCCCGATCTGGGCAGCGGCCAGATAGCCGTAACCGGCGGGCATCACGCTGATGGCGGTCAGCGCCACGGGGGCGGCCGACCCGGTCAGTGCGAGGACGCCGGAGAGGACATCGGTCGCTCGGCGACGCGCGAAGCCCCCGGAGGTGATCGTGCCGGCACTCCCGCTGCTTCCCGCCGGGGCGTTGCGTGGTGGCGGGATGTGCCCGGCAAGCCAGGAGGGGGTTCCGTTCGCAGGGGCTGCCGTAGGAGTCGGACGCTGGGTCGAAATCGCACCGGCTGTGGACAGCGCCGGTACCGCGTGGGTGCCCGCAGTGAGCAGGCTGTGCGTTTGCGCGGCCAGCGCTCGAAGGTTCGGGTCCGCATGGGTCAGCAGCAGGCTCCAGACCAGCGAGGACCGCGGCTCCTTGAAGTCATCCTCCTTCAGAATCAGGAACTCTCCCTGATCGTCGTGCAGTTGAGCCCAGATGTCGGGATCGGTGGCAATCGCGACCAGGCTGAGGTGGATGATCCAGGACGAGAAGCGGTCCATCGAGGGGCCGAAGTCCGAGCTCGTGCGGCTCGGGGACTGGTAGTTGCGGTGGCCGTTCTCCGTGGACCCCTGTCCCTTGAGGTCCGGAACGTACATTCCGTCGTAGTCGACGAGGCGGAATGTGCAGTCGGACGCGACCAGGAGGTTTCCGTGCTGGAGGTCGCCATGGGCGATGCCGAGCTTCTCCAGGTCGGCCACCAGTGCGGAGAACTGCTCGGCAACCCTGAGGATGGCCGTCGAGTCCCGAACGTTCCGGTCGATCCAGGTGATCAGATTGGTGCCCTCCGCCCAGGCCATCTTCAGGGTCGGGTACCACTGGCCGGCGACGAGGACGCCCCGCGGCAGATACTCGATTCCGACCGGCCAGGGCTGGGACAGCTTGGCGTGCCTGAGGCCGGCGAGCTGCTTGCTGATGGCCTGGTAGCGGGCCTCCAGGGTGCTGCTGTCGCGGGTGAAGCACTTCAGCGCGTATCGCTGACCACCCGGGGCGGTGATGGAGAAGACGCTCGCGAAGTTCCCTGAGATCGCCTTCGGCCCGAGCACGGGGCTCTGCTGGACCGTACCGTGTTTGAGATCGGGGTCCTCGAAACACAGCGCGGGGTTCTGAAGGGCTTCCACATAGTTCGCGCCGGTCGGAAATCTGCGTCCGGCGACAGGTCCACCAGCGGGGGAGACCGCCATCACCCCTCCGTCTTCACCCGCACGCGAATGAGGGCTACGTCGTCGTTGCGCATCCGGGACTCGGCCCGCTCGTGATGGAGCCAGTCGGCGAATGTCTCCTCGCCCAGATCGGCGAGCCTGCCCAACTGCTTCCCTGCTCCGCCCGATTCGATCTCGGGGTGCGACAGCAGCCACGCCGCCAGGGCATCGGTTGCCAGGAGGATCTCGTCGTGTGTGCGCAGCTCGCCCGCTGCGGTCGACATCCGGCTGGCGATCAGCGTGGCGTCCCGGTTGCGGCTGCTCAGAAGTTGAGGGGTGATACCGAATCCGTGGCCGTCCGTGATGGGGAACGAAGTGACCAGGCGGTCGTCACGGAGGTGGAGGAGACAACTGTCGCCGAGGGCGAGGGCACGCCAGGCCCAGCGTGGCACCGCCTCGGAACCCTCCGGACCGGGAGGTACCGCCTGCACGTGAACGGCCGTCAGCGTTGCGAAGGCCCCCTTCTGCAGACCCGGTTGCTCGTACCAGGCGATCGGCCGCCCGCTGGCCGCCCGCTCCGCCTGGTACGTCGAGAGGTACCCGTCCCACTGGTCGACGGTGCGGGCCAGGAGATCCTCGACGAAGGCCCCGGACAGGACGCCCTGCCGATCCCCCCGCTCATCGGCAGCCACCATCGACGCGACCGCGCCCTTCACCAGTTGCCTGGCCCAAGCTCCGGCGAGCAGGCTCTCGGACGCCCCGTCGGACACGGCGGCGAAGAGCGAACTGGTGTCGGAAGACAACGAGGCCTCGATGGCGTCCTCGCACTCCTCCAACGAGTTGCCCGTCTTGGGCACGCGGAAGTGCTGGACGTCAAGGGGCGTTGAGTGCGCGCCCACGCCGTTCAGCGTAGTTCCGTGGCGCGCGTACCGATGTCGAGGAACTCGATGATGGACGTGATGTCGGCGTTGTAGACGAAACCGCGCGTGGCCTCGCTGACACGGTGGCCCTGCGAAGCGGTGTAGGAACGCATGTGGCTCGGCAGCACGCTCGACATGTGGAAGAGCAACCGGGAGTAGGTATCCGGGAGTTCGCTCTCGCTGTCGGGGAAGGTGACGGGAGTTCCGCTCGCCCCGGAGACGTGCAGGTTGAAGAGGAGCACCGGACCGTCGGCGGTGGCGTGCGAGGCGAGTCCGATGGCCGCGCTCGTGGGGTCGCCGTCGGTGGACTCGCCGTCCGTCAGGTTGAGGACGATGGGCGGGAAGCCGCCCGGGTGCTGGTCGACCCAGCGGGCGACCAGGGAGTCGGCGTAGCCGAGGGCCCGGGTCATCGGGGTGCCGCCGTTGGTGACCGGGTCCATCCAGACCGGGAACTGTACGGTCGTTTCGACGAGACCGCCGGCGCCGTCCGGAACCTTCTTCGTACGGCTCTCCAGACGGGCGGGGCTGTTCGCGATCTCGCTCAGCGGCACGAGGTCACGCCCGGCCAGCGCGCCGGTGAAGGCGGAGCCGACCTGGGTGTGGCCGTAGCCGATCACGGCGACGTGGAAGTAGTCGCGGACGCCTTCTTCCTTCGCGCACTTGACCGACAGCTCGGTCAGCAGCCGGTTGATGGCGTCGGACACGACCTGGGCGCGTTGCTGGACCGTCTCGCCGCTGCCGATGGGATCGCTCATCGAGGCGGACTGGTCCACCAGGAAGATGAAGCAGCCGGGGTTGGTGCGGCTGATTTCGGCGGTGTAAGGCATCTCGGTGACCCGGCTCCTCTTGCGCGACGGGGGACCGAATCGCACGGCACAGGAACACGTGCGGGAAAGCCTGACCCCCCAGGGAAGCCGATCGTAGCGGATGGTGTGCTATGGAGTCACCGTGTTCTGGAGCCGGAAGCCTCTGTGGCCGAACACCTCCGCGTTCACCCGTGGCGGGACGAGGAGGGCACAACGAGGACGGCGATCGGGGCTGTCCCCGCCGAAGTGCCCTCGTTGTGCCCTGTGGCCATCTGGAGCCTGCGTTTCCGCAGCTCAGCGGGGTCGACTAGCGGTAGTTCACGTACTGGATCGCGAAGTCCAGGTCCTTGCCCTTGAGCAGGGCCTGCACGGTCTGCAGGTCGTCGCGGCTCTTCGAGCTGACCCGCAGCTCGTCGCCCTGGACCTGCGCCTTGACGCCCTTCGGGCCCTCGTCGCGGATGATCTTCGCGACCTTCTTGGCATCCTCCGTGGAGATGCCCTCCTTGATGTCCGCGAAGATCTTGTACTCCTTGCCGGACAGCTGCGGCTCACCGGCGTCCAGGGCCTTGAGCGACAGTCCGCGCTTGATGAACTTGCCCTGTAGGACGTCCAGGATGGCCTTCACGCGCTCCTCGCCGTTGGCCTTCATCTCGATCTTCTCGCCGGAGCGGCTGATCTCGCCGCCGACGCCCTTGAAGTCGAAACGGGTGGCGATCTCACGGGAGGTCTGGTTGATCGCGTTGTCGACCTCCTGCCACTCGACCTTCGAGACGATGTCGAAACTGGAGTCGGCCATGGGTGTTGGTCTCCTTGATGTTCTGGCTTCACTGGCACGGCCTGCCCCACCGGGCGTCCGCCTCCCCAGCCTATCCAGCGGTACCCCGCCCCCGCCCCCGACAGCCACGCCGCGGCCCTTGATCATCACGTGACCTATCGAGTGGCGGAGCACCCCCCGGCATCAGGTATTGTTTACGACGTCGAACGGGGCGTACGCCCCGGGAGACGAAATCCTGGCTGGTTGCCCGAGCGGCCAAAGGGAGCAGACTGTAAATCTGCCGCGCAAGCTACGCAGGTTCGAACCCTGCACCAGCCACAGGATAGAGAACAGCCCCCGATCTGCGGAGACGCGGATCGGGGGCTGTTGTCGTTTTCGCGTCGCGTGAGGGCCGTGGCGGTGCCGGGCCGGTGGCCGGGCACACTTATTGCGCATTGCTTGCAATTACGGGCAGTAGGCAGCAGAGTGGGTGCGGGGGTGGGTGGGGCCGTTCAGCGTGATTGTGGTGGTGTCCCGGGTGTGCGTAGGGCGCGCCGGGGGTTCTTCGCAAGAGCTGGTCGTCTTCCCAACCGGCGCCCGCCGGGACAGCGGCCCACCCATCCCCGCCACCGCCCCCCGCCATGAGCTCTCCCGCGGTGCGTCAAGGGCCCGTCAATGGTTCCTGGGGCGGCGTCAGGAACGCGTAGGGGTCGGGGGAAGGGCAGGGGTGCGGCCCGCAGGATCGGAGGAACTACCGATCGCGGAGGTTCCGTCCGATGTCCAGCGCCATCACCACCCCGGCCGTCACGGCCGAACCCGAGCCGCCGGACGCCGGTGCGGGCGACGAGCGGCACCGGCTGAGTGCGCTGGGCGGTCTGTCGGCGCTGTCGTTGGACGCGATGGCCTCGGTCGCGTACGGGCCGGAGTCGATCGTGCTGGTGCTGGCCGCGGCCGGCGCGTACGGGCTGGGCTTCACGCTGCCGGTGACGGTGGCGATCGCGGTGCTGCTGGGCGTGCTGGTGGCGTCGTACCGGCAGGTGATCGCGGCGTTCCCGGACGGCGGCGGCGCGTACGCGGTGGCGAAGGAGCACCTGGGCCGGCGGACGGCGCTGACGGCGGCCGCCTCGCTGGTGATCGACTACATCCTGAACGTGGCGGTCTCGGTGACCGCGGGGGTGGCGGCGCTGACCTCGGCGGTGCCGAGCCTGTACGACGACCGGGTCTGGCTGTGCCTGGGCGTGCTGGCCTTGGTGACGGCGGTGAACCTGCGCGGGATCGCCGAGTCGGCGCGCTGGTTCATGGCGCCGACGGCCGTCTTCGTGGTGTCGATCCTGGCGATCATCGTGGTCGGCCTGTTCCGGGACGGCCCGGCGAGCACCGAGGCCGCCGCGGGCCACGCCTCGACGCTGGCCGAGAACGCCACGACCGTCGGCGCGCTGCTGCTGCTCAAGGCGTTCGCGGCCGGGTGCTCGGCGCTGACCGGGGTGGAGGCGGTGGCGAACGCCGTCCCGTCGTTCCGGACCCCGCGGGTGAGGCGGGCGCAGCACACCGAGGTGGCGCTCGGCGCCCTGCTCGGCGTGATGCTGATCGGGCTGGCCGTGCTGATCGGCCGTTTCCACCTCCAGCCGGTGGAGGGCGTCACGGTGCTGGCCCAGCTCGCCGACGCCTCGCTCGGCCACGGCGCCGCGTTCTACGTCGTCCAGTTCGCCACCGTGGTGCTGCTCGGGCTGGCCGCGAACACCTCCTTCGGCGGGCTGCCGGTGCTGCTGCACCTGCTCGCCCGGGACAACCACCTGCCGCACGTGTTCGCGCTGCGGGCCGACCGCCAGGTGCACCGGCACGGGGTGCTGTTCCTCGCCCTGGTGTCGGCGGCGCTGCTGGTCGGCTCGGGCGGGGACGTGAACAGCCTGGTGCCGCTGTTCTCGATCGGCGTGTTCGTCGGGTTCACGATCTGTCAGGTCGGCATGGTCCGGCACTGGTCCGTGCACCGGCCGGCCGGCTGGGCGTGGAAGGCCGCGCTGAACGGGTTCGGCGCGCTGCTCACCGGGGTCGCGACGGTGGTGGTGACCGGCACCAAGTTCACCGAGGGCGCCTGGGGCATCGTGGTGGCGCTGCCGCTGCTGGTGGTGCTGTTCGAGGCGGTGCACCGCAGCTACGGGCTGATCGGCGAGCGGCTGGAACTGGGTCGGGTGCCGGGCGCGGTGACCCGCCAGCGCAGCCTGGTCGTCGTGCCGGTGACGGCCATCACCCGGCTCACCCGGGACGGCCTGTCGGCGGCGCTGTCGCTCGGCGACGAGGTGCTGGCGGTGACGGTGGTGCACGAGCAGTCCGAGGCGGAGGCGCTGCGGCGGGACTGGGAGCTGTGGCAGCCGGGCGTGCCGCTGGTGGAGATCCCGGAGGACCGCCGCCGGCTGGGCCAGCCGATCGCCGCGTTCGTGAACCGGCTCGGCGAGGAGCACGCCTACGACCGGCTGACGGTGCTGATCCCTGAGGTGGAGCCGGCCCGCTGGTGGCAGCGGGCGCTGCAGAACCGGCGCGGCGCCGTGATCGACCGCGCGCTGCGCCGGCACACCGACGCGGTGGTCTGCCGGATGCGGATGCGGATGTGACCCGGGCCGGTGCAGCCGAGGTGTCGGGCGGCCTGGCGGGGCTTTCGGGAGAGGCGCCCCGGTGGGCGTCCACACCTTGGACGCCCGATAACAACCTGGCATCTTGACGCGGTCTTAACGGGGCACTCTTGACGCCCTCGATACGCCCGGCGCCCACCCGCCCGCAGCGGCTCTGACCTGCGGGAAGGCCTTTGATCTGGTGGGTGCCGGGCGATCTCCACAACGAATTCCGTTGCGTTTTCCCGACCTAACCTCACATTTGTGTTCAACGTGCCCCAGGCGCTCAAGCGCCTCGTCATCGGCCGGGCCATGCGCAGCGAGGAGCTCGGCGAGACGCTGCTGCCCAAGCGGCTGGCGCTGCCGATCTTCGCCTCCGACCCGCTCTCCTCGGTCGCCTACGCGACCCAGGAGATCCTGCTGGTGCTCACCGTCGGTGGCGCCGCCTTCCTCTACCTGACCCCGTGGGTCGCGGCCGGTGTGGTCGCGCTGATGGCGGTCGTGGTGATGTCCTACCGCCAGGTGGTGCACGCCTACCCGAGCGGCGGCGGCTCGTACGAGGTGGTGTCCCGCAACCTCGGCGCCAACTCCGGTCTGGTGGTGGCCGCCTCGCTGCTGGTCGACTACGTGATGACGGTCGCGGTGTCGGTGGCCTCCGGGGTGGACAACATCATCTCGGCGGTGCCCTCGCTGGCCGGTCACCGGGTCTGGCTGGCGCTGGGCTTCGTGCTGCTGCTGATGGCGGTGAACCTGCGCGGCGTCCGGGAGTCCGGCAAGGCCTTCGCCGCGCCGACGTACCTGTTCATCGGCGGCATCCTGCTGATGGTGGTCACCGGGCTGGTCCGGGTCGCGCTCGGCGACGCGCCGGTGGCGTCCAGCGCCTCGTACGGGATCCTCCCGGAGGAGGGCAAGGACACGGTGGCCGGCCTCGGCCTGCTGATGCTGGGCCTGCGGGCGTTCGCCTCCGGCTGTACGGCGCTGACCGGGGTGGAGGCGATCTCCAACGGCGTCCCGGCGTTCCGGGCGCCGAAGGCGAGGAACGCCGCGCGCACCATGGCCGTGATGGGCACCACGGCCGTGGTGATGTTCGCCGGCATCACCGCCCTCGCGCTGATCGCCAAGGTGCACATCACCGAGGGCGGCGCCTGCCGGCTGACCGGCTTCCCCGGCGACTGCGCGAGCACGCCCCAGCAGACCGTGATCGCCCAGCTCGCGGCGGCGATCTTCGGCGGCGACCACAGCGTGCTGTTCTACGCGATCCAGGCGGTCACCGCGCTGGTGCTGATCCTGGCCGCCAACACCGCCTTCAACGGCTTCCCGCTGCTGGCGTCGATCCTGGCCGAGCACCGCTACCTGCCCCGGCAGATGCACACCCGCGGGGACCGGCTGGCCTTCTCCAACGGCATCATCGCGCTCGCGGTGGTGGCCGGCGGGCTGCTCTGGCTGTACGACGCGAACGTCACCAGCCTGATCCACCTGTACATCCTGGGCGTCTTCACCTCGTTCACGCTGTCCCAGATCGGCATGGTCCGGCACTGGAACCGGGCGCTGGCCACCGAGACCGACCCGGTGGTGCGCCGCTCGGCGCTGCGCTCCCGGGTGATCAACGCCTTCGGCGCGGTCGTCACCGCGCTGGTGCTGGTGATCGTGCTGCTCACCAAGTTCACCCAGGGCGCCTGGCTGGCCGTGGTCGCCGCGCTGGTGCTGTGGCTGATGATGCGCGGCATCCGCCGGCACTACGACGGCGTCGCCGCCGAGCTGGCGGTGGACGACCCGGAGGCCGAGTCGGCGCGGCCCGCCCGGGTGCACGGGATCGTGCTGGTGTCCAAGCTGCACAAGCCGACGCTGCGGGCGCTCGGCTACGCGGAGGCGTTCCGGCCGGACTCGCTGGAGGCGCTGACGGTGGCGGTGGAGCCGGAGGCCACCGGGGAGTTGGAGCGGCAGTGGACGGAGGCCGGCGTCCGGGTGCCGCTGAAGGTGCTGGACTCGCCGTACCGGGAGATCACCAAGCCGGTGCTGGCGTACGTGCGGGAGCACCGCCGGGACAGCCCCCGGGAGGCGGTCGCCGTGTTCATCCCGGAGTACGTGGTCGGCCGCTGGTGGGAGCACCTGCTGCACAACCAGTCGGCGCTGTGGTTGAAGAGCCGGCTGCTGTTCACGGCGGGCGTGATGGTGATCAGCGTGCCGTGGCAGCTGACCTCCTCCGGGCGCGCGGGCGGCCCGTCGCGCCGGGCGCCCGGCGCGGTGCGCCGGGGCGAGCCTGCCCCGGGGAGCGGGTACGAGCGGCTCCCGGCGCCGGAGAAGGTCTGACCGGAGCAGTAGCCGGCCCCCCTCGGCCCCGGCCGCACGAGTCCGCACGAGCCCGCACCCCCACCCGCACCCCCACCCGTACGGAAGCCCCGGAATCCCGGGGCTTCCGGCGTTCCGGCGCCGGGCCGATCACGGCCTGATGACGACGGTCACGGCCCGGTGAAGCGGGCGTCAAGGTCGCGTCAACGTCCCGCAGTCACCCGTATGGAGGGCGTCAGGGAGCCATAACGCGCCTCTGACGGCTGCTTTGCTGCATCTGCCGGTCGTCCGCCGGCGCCGCGCGAAGCCCCCGGCCCGCCCGCGGCAGTCTCCCGAACCGCTCTGGTGGAGCCCATGTCCGATCTCATCTACGTCGGTGTCACGGTCGCCGTGTTCGCCGTCATCGCCCTGATCGCGCGGGGGGTGGAGAAGCTGTGAGCGCGGAGAACATCGCAGGTCTGATCGTGGCCGTCGCGCTCGTCGGCTATCTCGTCGTGGCGCTGATCTTCCCGGAGAAGTTCTGACATGGGATCCACTCTCGCGGGCTGGCTGCAGGCCCTTGCCCTGGTCGGGGCACTGGCCCTGTGCTACCGCCCCCTTGGCGACTACATCGCCAAGCTCCTCACCACCACCAAGCACCTCAGAGTCGAGCGCGGCATCTACAAGGTGATCGGCGTCGACGGCGACGCCGATCAGCGCTGGCCGGTGTACCTCCGCTCGGTGCTGGCCTTCTCGGCCGTCTCCGTCCTCTTCCTCTACGGCCTGATCCGCCTCCAGGGCTACCTGCTGCTGAACCTGGGTGTTCCGCAGATGGAGGGCCACCAGGCCTGGAACACCGCGATCTCGTTCGTCGCCAACACCAACTGGCAGTCCTACGCCGGTGAGTCCGCGATGGGCCACCTGGCGCAGATGGCGGGCCTGGCGGTGCAGAACTTCGTCTCCGCGGCCGTCGGCATCGCCGTCGTCGGCGCGCTGATCCGGGGCTTCACCCGCAACCGGACCGACCGGGTCGGCAACTTCTGGGTGGACCTCACCCGGATCAACCTGCGCCTGCTGCTGCCGATCTCGATCGTCTTCGCCCTGGTCCTGGCCGCCTCCGGCGTGATCCAGAACTTCCACGGCTTCCACGAGGTGGCCACGCTCAGCGGCGACGTGCAGAAGATCCCGGGCGGCCCGGTGGCCTCCCAGGAGGTCATCAAGCTGCTCGGCACCAACGGCGGCGGCTTCTTCAACGCCAACTCCGCGCACCCGTTCGAGAACCCGACCGGCTTCTCCAACCTGGTCGAGATCTTCCTGATCCTGCTGATCCCGTTCGCGCTGCCGCGGGCCTTCGGCCGGATGGTGGGGGACAACCGCCAGGGCTACGCGATCCTCGCCGTGATGGGCCTGTTCTGGGTCGCCTCGACCGCCCTGCTCACCTTCGCCGAGTCGCAGCACCAGGGCACCGCCCTGCAGGCCGCGGGCGCCGCGATGGAGGGCAAGGAGCAGCGCTTCGGCATCGCCGCCTCCGGCCTGTTCGCCGCCTCGACCACGCTGACCTCGACCGGCGCGGTGAACTCCTTCCACGACTCGTACACGCCGTTCGGCGGCGGGCTGACGGTCTTCAACATGATGCTGGGCGAGATCGCGCCCGGCGGTGTGGGATCCGGCCTGTACGGCATGCTCGTGCTGGCGATCGTCGCGGTGTTCGTCGCCGGCCTGATGGTCGGCCGCACCCCCGAGTACCTGGGCAAGAAGCTCGGCGGCCGGGAGATGAAGTTCGCCTCGCTGTACATCCTCACCACGCCGACCCTGGTGCTGGTCGGCACGGGCCTGGCGATGGCCCTGCCGGGGGAGCGGGCCGGGATGCTCAACTCGGGCGCCCACGGCTTCTCCGAGGTGCTGTACGCCTTCACCTCGGCCGCCAACAACAACGGCTCGGCCTTCGGCGGCATCACCGTCAACACCGACTGGTACGACACGGCGCTCGGCCTGGCGATGATCTTCGGCCGCCTCCTGCCGATCGTCTTCGTCCTGGCGCTGTCCGGTTCGCTCGCCCAGCAGCAGCCGGTCCCGGCCACCCCGGGCACCCTGCCCACCCACAAGCCGCTGTTCGTGGGCCTGCTGTCGGGCGTCATCCTGATCGTCGTCGGCCTCACCTACTTCCCGGCCCTGGCTCTCGGGCCGATCGCGGAAGGTCTCTCCTGATGTCCACCCCTACGCTCAACCCCGCACCGGCCGACAAGGCCGAGCCCGCCGCGCAGCACAGAGTGGCCAGCGGCCTGCTCGACCCGAAGCTGATCGTCGCGTCCCTGCCGGACGCGGTGAAGAAGCTCGACCCCCGGGTGATGGTCAAGAACCCGGTCATGTTCGTGGTCGAGGTCGGCTCGGTGGTCACCACCGTCTCCGCGATCGCCAGCCCGTCCGTGTTCGCCTGGTCCATCACCGTCTGGCTCTGGCTCACCACGATCTTCGCCAACCTGGCCGAGGCCGTCGCCGAGGGCCGCGGCAAGGCCCAGGCCGACACCCTGCGCAAGACCAAGACCGAGAGCGTCGCCCGCCGGCTCACCGACTGGCCCGCCACGCAGGCCGAGGAGGAGGTGCCGGGCACCGCGCTGCGGCTCGGCGACCACGTGGTGGTCGAGGCCGGGCAGATCATCCCCGGCGACGGCGACGTCGTCGAGGGCGTCGCGAGCGTCGACGAGTCGGCGATCACCGGCGAGTCCGCGCCGGTCATCCGCGAGTCCGGTGGTGACCGCTCGGCGGTGACCGGCGGCACCAAGGTGCTGTCCGACCGGATCGTGGTGAAGATCGCCTCGGAGCCCGGCAAGTCGTTCATCGACCGGATGATCGCCCTGGTCGAGGGCGCCGCCCGGCAGAAGACGCCGAACGAGATCGCGCTGAACATCCTGCTCGCCTCGCTGACCATCGTCTTCCTGGTCGCCGTGGTGACCCTGCAGCCGATGGCCACCTACGCGGGCGCCCCGCAGTCGATGATCGTCCTGGTCGCCCTGATCGTGGCGCTCATCCCGACCACCATCGGCGCGCTGCTCTCCGCGATCGGCATCGCCGGCATGGACCGGCTGGTGCAGCGCAACGTGCTGGCGATGTCCGGCCGGGCCGTCGAGGCGGCCGGCGACGTCAACACCCTGCTGCTGGACAAGACCGGCACCATCACCCTGGGCAACCGCCAGGCCGCCGAGTTCCTGCCCGCTCCGGGCGTGTCCACCGAGGAACTGGCCAGCGCCGCGCAGCTGTCCTCCCTCGCGGACGAGACCCCGGAGGGCCGCTCGATCGTGGTCCTCGCCAAGACCGAGTACGGCCTGCGGGCCCGCGCCCAGGGCGAGCTGACGCACGCCACCTGGGTCCCGTTCACCGCCCAGACCCGGATGTCCGGCGTCGACCTGGACGAGGCCGAGGCGGTCCACCAGGTCCGCAAGGGTGCGGCCGGCGCGGTCACCAACTGGGTGACCGAGAACGGCGGTTCGGTCGGCAACGAGGTCTCCGCCCTGGTCGACGGGATCTCCGCGGCCGGCGGCACCCCGCTGGTGGTGGCGACCAAGGTCGGCGCCAAGCCGGCCCGCGTCCTCGGGGTCATCCACCTCAAGGACGTGGTCAAGGAGGGCATGCGGGAGCGCTTCGACGAGCTCCGCCGGATGGGCATCAAGACCATCATGATCACGGGCGACAACCCGCTGACCGCCAAGGCGATCGCGGAGGAGGCGGGCGTGGACGACTTCCTCGCCGAGGCCACCCCCGAGGACAAGATGGCGCTGATCAAGAAGGAGCAGGAGGGCGGCAAGCTGGTCGCGATGACCGGCGACGGCACCAACGACGCCCCCGCGCTCGCCCAGGCCGACGTCGGCGTGGCCATGAACACCGGGACCATGGCGGCCAAGGAGGCCGGCAACATGGTCGACCTGGACTCCAACCCGACCAAGCTGATCGAGATCGTCGAGATCGGCAAGCAGCTGCTGATCACCCGTGGTGCGCTGACCACCTTCTCGATCGCCAACGACGTGGCCAAGTACTTCGCGATCATCCCCGCGATGTTCGCCGGGGTCTACCCGGGCCTGAGCCACCTCAACATCATGGGCCTGCACAGCCCGCAGTCCGCGATCACCTCGGCGATCATCTTCAACGCCCTGGTCATCATCGGCCTGATCCCGCTCGCCCTGCGCGGCGTGCGCTACCGCCCGTCCGACGCCAGCTCCCTGCTGCGCCGCAACATCGGGGTCTACGGCTTCGGCGGTCTGGTGGTGCCGTTCGTCGGCATCAAGCTGATCGACCTGATCGTCCAGTTCATCCCCGGCCTGAGCTGAGAGAGGAGAATCCGATGTCCAAGCCCCTGCCGACGACCGTCCGCACCCACTTCACCGCACTGCGGGCGCTGCTGGTGCTCACCGCGATCCTCGGGATCGCCTACCCGCTGCTGGTCACCGGGATCAGCCAGGTCGCCTTCACCGAGAAGGCCAACGGCTCGCTCGTGAAGTCCGACGGCAAGGAGGTCGGTTCCAGCCTGATCGGCCAGAACTTCAACCTCCCGAAGAAGAACCCCGACGACCCGAAGGAGGAGGCGCAGCCGGACCCGAAGTGGTTCCAGCCCCGCCCCTCCGCGGCCGGGACCGGCTACGACTCGTCCTCGTCCGGCGCCTCCAACCTCGGCCCGAACAGTGACGACCTGCTGAAGGCCGTCAACGACCGCCGTGCCGCCGCCGCCGAGTTCGACGGCGTCGCCCCGGAGAGCGTCCCGGCCGACGCGCTGACCGCCTCCGGCTCCGGCCTCGACCCGTACATCTCGGTCGCCTACGCCGAGGAGCAGGTGAGCCGGGTCGCCAAGACCCGGAACCTGTCGGCGGAGGCGGTGCGCAAGCTGGTCGAGAAGTACACCGAAGGCCGCTCGCTCGGCTTCCTCGGACAGGAGGGCGTCAACGTCCTCCTGCTGAACCGGGCCCTCGCGGAACAGAAGTGACCGGCCGAACAGAGATGGCCGGCGGAACAGAAGTGACAGGTCAACGGCTGGATCCGTGAAACAGGCCGACCCGGGCCGGGGCACCACCCCGCGCCCGGGTCGGCCGCCGTACGTCCCGACCCCGGCCCGAGGACGCCCTGGCGGCAGCCCTCGCAGGAACGAAAGAGCAGTGCCCATGGCCCGCGACCTCACCCCCGGCACCGGCATCCGCAAGGGCCGGCTGAGGGTGTACCTCGGTTCCGCCCCGGGGGTCGGCAAGACCTACCGGATGCTGGACGAGGCCCGGCGCAGACAGGAGCGCGGGGCCGACGTCGCGGTCGGGTACATCGAGTGCCACGGCCGCCGCCACACCGAGGGCATGCTGGACGGCCTTGAAGTCCTGCCGCGTGTCCAACGCTCCTACCGCGACGCCGAGTTCGACGAGATGGACATCGATGCGGTGCTCGCCCGCCGCCCGTCCGTCGTGCTGGTCGACGAACTGGCGCACACCAACATCCCCGGCGGCCGCCACGCCAAGCGCTGGCAGGACGTCGAGGAACTGCTGGCCGCCGGGATCGACGTCATCACCACCGTCAACATCCAGCACCTGGAATCGCTGAACGACGTCGTCCAGAAGATCACCGGCATCCCGCAGCGCGAGACCGTCCCGGACGAGGTGGTCCGCCGGGCCGACCAGATCGAACTCGTCGACATGGCCCCGCAGGCGCTGCGCCGCCGGATGGCCCACGGCAACGTCTACAGGGCGGAGAAGGTGGACGCCGCGCTCTCCAACTACTTCCGGGTCGGCAACCTCACCGCCCTGCGCGAACTCGCCCTGCTCTGGGTGGCCGGGCGGGTCGACGAGGGCCTGCGCGACTACCGGGCCAGCCACAACATCGACCGCGTCTGGGAGACCCGCGAACGCGTCGTGGTCGCCCTCACCGGCGGCCCCGAGGGCGAGACCCTGATCCGCCGCGCCGCCCGGATCGCCGACCGCACCGCCGGCGGCGACCTGCTGGCCGTCCACGTCACCCGCAGCGACGGTCTGGCCGGCGCCTCCTCCGGCGCGCTCGCCCAGCAGCGCCAGCTGGTCGAGACCCTCGGCGGCAGCTACCACGTGGTGGTCGGCGACGACATCCCCACCGCGCTGCTCACCTTCGCCCGCGCCCACGACGCCACCCAGCTGGTGCTCGGCACCAGCCGCCGCGGCCGGATCAACCGCTTCCTCACCGGCCCCGGCATCGGCGAGACCACCGTGGACGACTCCGAGGACATCGACGTCCACATGGTCACCCACGAGTTCACCGGCCGCGGCCGGCTGCCCTCGCTCGGCCGCCGCCACTCCAAGCGCCGCACCATCGCTGGCTACGCCGCCGGCCTCGTGGTGCCCTGGCTGCTGACCGCGCTCCTGTCCCAGGCGCACGAGAGCATCAACCTCACCACCGACGCGCTGATCTTCCAGCTCGGCGTGGTCATCGTCGCTCTGCTCGGCGGCGCCACCTCCGCCCTGCTGGCCTCGGTCAGCGCCTCGCTGCTGCTCAACTACTACTTCATCCCGCCGATACACGCCCTGACCATCGGCGAGACCAACAACATCGTCGCCCTGGTCGTCTTTGCCTCCGTCGCGCTCGCCGTCGCCACCATCGTCGACCACGCCAGCCGGCTCACCAGTCGCGCCGCCCGTGCCACCGCCGAGGCCGAGACCCTCTCCACCCTGGCCGGCAGCGTGCTGCGCGGCGCCGACGCCCTGTCCGCCCTGATGGAGAAGTCCCGGACGGCCTTCGGCATGCAGGCCGTCGCCCTGCTCTCCCGGGTCGACGACGAGGTGCTCGCCCACTCCGAGGCCGAGCACCAGGACGACGCCGACGGGCAGAGCGAGACCACCGAGGTGCCGGTCGGCGCGGACGCCGTCCTGGTCCTCACCGGCCGCCGACTGCCGGCCGCCGACCAGCGCGTCCTCACCGCCTTCGCCGCGCACGTCGCCGTCGCGCTGGAACGCGACCGGCTCGCCGTGGTCGCCGCAGAGGTCGAGCCGATCAAGGCCGCCGACCGGATGCGCACCGCCCTGCTCGCCGCCGTCAGCCACGACCTGCGCACCCCGCTCGCCGCCGCGCTCGCCTCGGTCGGCTCGCTGCGCAGCCCCGACGTCGAGTTCTCGCCCGAGGACCAGGCCGAACTGCTCGCCACCGCCGACGAGTCGCTGGTCAAGCTCACCCGCCTGGTCGACAACCTGCTCGACATGAGCCGCCTCCAGGCCGGCGCGCTCACCCTGCACCTCGCCGAGACCCACCTCGACGAGATCCTGCCCCGGGCGCTCGACAGCCTCCCCGACCCGTACGCCCCGATCCAGCCGCTCGACCTGGACACCGCGCCGCCGGTGCTCGCCGACCCGCCGCTGCTGGAGCGGGTGCTCGCCAACGTGATCACCAACGCGCTGCGCTACAACGCGCCCGGCGCGCCCGTCCTGGTCACCGCCAGCCACCACGCCGACCAGGTCGAGATCCGGGTGATCGACCGCGGCCCCGGCATCGCCCCCGAGGAGCGGGACCGGGTCTTCCTGCCCTTCCAGCGCCTCGGCGACACCGACAACACCACCGGTGTCGGTCTCGGCCTCGCGCTCTCCCGCGGCCTGGCCGAGGCCATGGGCGGCAGCCTGGAGGTCGAGGACACCCCCGGGGGCGGCACCACCATGCTGCTCACCCTGCCCGCCGCCACTCGGGAGGAGCCCGTACATGAGTGGACGAACTGAACGAACCGCCGAAAGCTGCGTGTCCCGCGAAGCGACCGCCGAGCGGAGCGAGGTGGCCGCATGAGCGAGATCCTGATCGTCGACGACGAACCGGCCCTGCTGCGCACGCTGCGGATCAACCTCAGCGCCCGGCAGTACGCCGTGCGGACGGCCGCCAGCGGCGGCGAGGCGCTGGACCGCGCCGCGCACTCCGCCCCGGACGCCGTGCTGCTCGACCTCGGCCTGCCGGACCTGGACGGCATGGACGTGCTGCGCGGCCTGCGCACCCGCAGCGCGATGCCGATCATCGTGCTCTCCGGCCGGTCCGGCGCCGCCGACAAGGTGGGCGCCCTCGACGCGGGCGCGGACGACTACCTCACCAAGCCGTTCCTGATGGAGGAACTGCTGGCCCGGCTGCGCGCCGTGCTGCGCCGGCCGCTGGGCGGTGCCCCGCTGGGCCGGCCGGTGATAGGCGACCACACCGTCGACCTGACGGCCACCACGGTGACCGGCCCGCGGGGCCCGGTGCGGCTCACCCCGACCGAGTGGCGGATCCTCGCCCTGCTGGTGGCCAACCCGGGCCGGCTGGTGCCCGGGCGGCAGATCCTGCGGGAGGTGTGGGGGCCGGCCCAGGAGGCGCGCGGCAACTACCTGCGGGTCTACCTGGCCGGGCTGCGCCGCAAGTTGGAGCGTGACCCGGGCCGCCCGCGGCACCTGATCACCGAACCGGGGATCGGGTACCGGTACGAGCCCTGAGCGCCCCCCGGCCGCCGCCGCGTCAACGACCCGTCAAGAGCGGGCCGGAGACCGACAGGGGAGCGTCAAGGCAGGCCCGGAGCGGTGTTCCGTGGGCGTAGCGTCAGTGCTGACCGAGCGGGCCCGGCTCCAATGTGGGGGAGGCCCGGGACCGCTCCAGCCGCCGTTGAACGGCGGCCAGCAGGTGGGGGAGGGGCGCGCGACATCCGTCGCGCGCCCCTTGAATTTTCCCGAGGGGCCGCTCAGCCTCCGCCGGTGCTCCCGGACTGCCGGGGCAGCGCCAGCGCCACGGTGTCCGCGAACTCCCGCACCGCGCTCGTCCGGCTGACCACCCGGCCGCTGTGCACCACCAGCCGGCTGTGGCCGCCCGCGAGCGCCCCGGCCAGGCTGTCCCCGCGCACCGCCAGCAGCTCCGCCGGGAACCCGGCGTCCACCCGGACCGGCGGCAGCCCGAGCGCCGCCCGGGCCTGGTTCGCCACCGCGTCGTACGCCGCCTCCAGGTCCAGCTCCCCGCCCGCCGCCAGCAGGTACGCCGACTCCAGCGGATCCGCCCGGCCGACCGGGTTGGACTGGTCCCGCAGCGCGCCGCTGCCGGCCGCCAGCGGCACCCGGGCCTCCGTCAACTCCCGCAGCAGGCCCGGCCGCAGCCCTGGCACCCGGCCCTCCAGCCCGGTGCAGCCGCCGTTCTGCGGCAGGCAGACCACCCGCACCCCGCCGGCCGCCAGCACCGTGGACGCACCCCGGGTCAGCGCCCCGCACGGCCCGAGTGTCACCCGCGGCCGCAGCGGGGCCAACGCGCTGACCAGCCGCGCGAGTTGGGCCGGATCACCGGCCGTGGTGTGCAGGTCCACCGGGCAGTCCGCCTCCCGGGCGGCCTCCAGCAGCACCTGGACGTACCCGGCCGGATCCGGGTCCAGCTCCGGGCAGCCGCCGGCCGCGGTGGCGCCCAGCTTGAGCGCGTCGCGCAGTTGCGCCCGGCCGTCGGCGCCGGCCCGGCCGGTGAGCAGCCGGGGCATCGCCACCGCCTGGAGTTCGGCCAGACCGCGCAGCGCCTGCCGGGCGGTGAGCACCGCCTCCAGCCGACGCAGCCCGTGCACGTCGCCGATCCGGACGTGGGTGCGCTGGGCGGTGGCGCCGTAGCCGAGCGAGGCGAGTGCGGCCTCGGTGACCCGCCGGGTGAGGTCGCCGGGGCTCTCCGGCGGCGGGGCGGACAGGGCGGCCGAGAAGGCGGTGTCGTAGTGGGCGTGCGCCTCGGCGGGGGCCGGCAGCAGCAGGTAGCCCTTGAGGTCGATCCGGGCGCCGGTGGTGACGGTGGGTGCGCCGGGCAGGGCGGGCAACGGGCCGAGGCTGCCGACGGTGCCGACGGCCTGGATCCGGTCCCCGCTGATCCGGACGTCCACCACCCGCCCGTCGGCCAGCCGGGCGCCGGTGAGCAGGAGGACCGGTCCGTGCCCGAGCGGGTTGGCTGTCGGGCCGGAGCCGGAGTGCGGTCCGTCGGCGGCTGCGCTGTCCATCGCAGGCTCCTTCCCGCGCTGGCCCGTCCGGTCGGCCGGACCGTCCTGATCCCGGGTCGTCCTGACGCCCCGGGCCGTCCCCGTCGATGAGGGTCGAGCCTATGGCGCGTGGGGGCGGGGCGCTCGGAGGCGGGCAATAGTCGTATCGGGTCGGGCCGTGCGGCTGGTGGGCCGATCGAACGCGGGGCCTTGGATCGTCCGTCCGTTCACCTCGCCGACCTGCGGTCTTCGCGTCGGGATACGGATTTCACCTCTGGGCGCGGAACGTGTAATCTCTTCCTCGTTCGCCCCTATAGCTCAGTCGGTAGAGCGTCTCCATGGTAAGGAGAAGGTCTGCGGTTCGATTCCGCATGGGGGCTCTGGTGAAAAGCAGTCGGCTTCGGTTGTGCTGCGGATCACTGTGGCGGTGTAGCTCAGTTGGTAGAGCAAGCGGCTCATAATCGCTGTGTCACCGGTTCAAGTCCGGTCACCGCTACCCCGCGTAGTCGGTCGGGAGATCGCACTCCCGGTCGGCTACTCTTGTTGTGTTCTTATTCGTTGTCCCAGGAAGGCACTCCCGTGGCTGCCACCGACGTCCGCCCGAAGATCACGCTGGCCTGCGTGGAGTGCAAGGAGCGGAACTACATCACCAAGAAGAACCGGCGTAACGACCCGGACCGTCTTGAGATGAAGAAGCACTGCCCCCGCTGCAACTCGCACACCGCGCACCGCGAGACCCGCTGACCCTCTCGCAGGGCATCGGGCCTGTGTGACAGGTCTTGAGCTCCGGGCCGCATCCCTCAGGGGGTGCGGCCCGGAGTTTTTCGCGTATGCACCCATGCGCGCCCCGCCGGCGGCAACGGCCGCCGGATCCACCGTGCTTCCGAGGAGTTGCCCCATGGCACTCGACCCCTCCTTCATCGGGCGGACCTACCCGCCCACCGAGCCGTACGAGGTCGGCCGGGAGAAGATCCGCGAGTTCGCGATCGCGATCGGGGACACCAATCCGGCGTTCACCGATCCGGCGGTGGCGAAGGCGCTGGGCCACCCCGACGTGATCGCCCCGACGACCTTCCCGTTCGTGATCACCTACCAGGCGGCCTCCCAGGTGGTCGAGGACCCGGAGCTGGGCCTGGACTACAGCCGAGTGGTGCACGGGGACCAGAAGTTCTCCTACTCCCGCCCGGTGCTGGCCGGCGACCGGCTGACGGTCGCGGTCACCATCGACAACATCAAGTCGCTGGCGGGCAACGACGTGCTCACCGTGCGTGGCGAGGTGTCGGACGCGATCGGCGAGCACGTGGTGACGTCGGTCATGACGCTGGTGGCCCGGGCCGCCGACGAGACGGGGAAGTGAACACGATGGCGATCAGCTACGACGAGGTCGAGGTCGGCACCCAGCTGCCGGCGCAGTCCTTCCCGGTGACCCGCGACACCCTGGTGCGGTACGCGGGCGCCTCCGGCGACTTCAACCCGATCCACTGGAACGAGAAGTTCGCCGTGGAGGTCGGCCTGCCGGACGTCATCGCGCACGGAATGTTCACCATGGCTGCGGCCATTCGGGTGGTCACCGACTGGGTCGGCGACCCGGCCGCGGTGGTCGAGTACGGCGTCCGCTTCACCCGCCCCGTCCCGGTGCCGAACGACGGCGTCGGCGCGGTGGTCGAGGTGTCGGCGAAGGTCGCCAAGCTGCTGGACGACCGCAAGGTGCAGGTCGACCTGCTGGCCACCACCGGCGGGCAGAAGGTGCTCGGGATGTCCAGGGCGGTCGTCCGGCTCGCCTAGGCCCCTCTTTCGGCCGCGGCGGGGCCCGTCCGACGGGATTCCCGCCGCGCCCGTCGGCCTTGCGAAGATAGTGATTGGCCACTAACTTTGTCCGCATGGCGAGGGCGAGCATGCGGATGAGTGCGGAGGAGCGGCGCGAGAGCGTCGTTCGCGCCGCAGTGATCGAATTCGCCAGGAGCGGCTACCGGGGGACGTCCACCGAGGCGATCGCCCGCCGGGTGGGTGTCTCGCAGCCGTACCTGTTCCGGCTGTTCCCCGGCAAGCAGGCGATCTTCACGGCCGCCGCCGAGCGCTGCATCGAGGAGACCTGGAAGGTCTTCGACGAGGCCTCGGTCGGGCTGACCGGGCCGGCGGCCGCCCAGGCGATGTCCGAGGCGTACCTGGGCCTGGTCGCGGACGGCGAGCAGCTCATGATGCAGATGCAGCTCTACGTCTCGGTGTTCGCGGCCCGGACGACCGGCGAGGACGAGATCGGGGAGACCGCCCGCAGGCTCTGGGAGGAGCTGTTCGAGCGGGTCAGGGGCCGGATCGGCGGTGACGTGCAGGGCACCGCGGAGTTCTTCGCGTACGGGATGCTGATCAACACGCTGGTGGCGCTGGGGTACCCCCGGGACCACCGGATCTGGAGCGGCCTGGGCTTCGGGGAGCACGAAGAGCACGAAGAGCGCGGCGAGGGCGGGGAGTAGCGGGCCGCACGGTGGAGTCCGTGCGGCCTTTTTTCGGGCCTCGAAAGTTAGTGATCAATAACTATCTAAGACCCCTGGGGGGAAACCATGACGGAGAGAACGGAAGAACAGGGCCTGGGACGGCTCGGTGTCTGGACGCTGGTGATCACCAGCGTCGCGGGCTTCATGGCCAGCCTGGACAACCTGGTCGTCACCACCGCGCTGCCGTCCATCCGCGAGGACCTCGGCGGCGGGCTGTCCGACCTGGAGTGGACGGTCAGCGCCTACACCCTGTCCTTCGCCGTCCTGCTGATGTTCGGCGCCGCGCTCGGCGACCGGTTCGGCCGCCGCCGGATCTTCCTGGTCGGGCTCACGCTCTTCACCGTCGGCTCCGCCGCGGCCGCCCTCTCGCCGGGCATCGGCGCGCTGATCGCCGCCCGCGCCGTCCAGGGCGCCGGCGCCGCGGTCTCCATGCCGCTCACCCTCACCCTGCTCACCGCCGCGGTGCCGGCGGCCAGGCGGGGTCTGGCCTTCGGCATCTGGGCGGGCGTCAACGGCCTGGCCGTCGCCACCGGACCGCTGGTCGGCGGGACGCTCACCGAGCACTTCTCCTGGCAGTGGATCTTCTGGGTGAACGTCCCGGTCGGCCTCGTCCTGATCCCGCTCGCCGCCCTCAAGCTCCGCGAGAGCCGGGGCGCCAACCCGGCGCTGGACGTGGTCGGCACGATCCTGGTCAGCCTGGGCCTGTTCGGCGTCGTCCTCGGCCTGATCCGCGGCAACCCGAACGGCTGGACCAGCCCGCTGGTGCTCGGCTCCCTGATCGGCGGCGTCGCGCTGCTCACCGCCTTCGTGCTCTACGAGCAGCGCTGGGCCCGGCACCCGATGCTCCCGATGCGACTGTTCCGCAGCCGGGCCTTCTCCGCCGTCAACGCCTCCGGCCTGCTGATGTTCCTCGGCATGTTCGGCTCGATCTTCCTGATCAGCCAGCACCTGCAGAGCGTGGGCGGCTACAGCCCGCAGGAGGCCGGCATCCGGATGCTCCCGTGGACCGGCATGCCGCTGATCGTCGCCCCGATCGCGGGCATCCTGGCCGACCGGTTCGGCGGCCGCCCGATCGTGGTCACCGGGCTGCTGCTGCAGGGCGCCGGCCTGGCGATGTACGCGGCGGTCACCGGCGGCAGCACCGGCTACGACTACGCCGCCGAGATCCCCGCCGTGGTGATCTGCGGCATCGGCATGTCGCTGTACTTCGCCCCGACCGCCGCCCTGGTGATGGACAGCGTCCGGCCGGAGGAGCAGGGCATCGCCTCCGGCGCCAACAACGCGCTGCGCGAGGTCGGCGGCGCGCTCGGCGTGGCCGTCCTCTCGGCGGTGTTCTCGGCGCAGGGCGGGTACACGTCGGAGCAGTCCTTCATCGACGGGCTGGTGCCCGCGCTGTACGTCGGCGCCGGGGTGGTGGCGGTCGCGGCGGTCTGCGCGTTCTTCCTCCCGCGCCGGGTGAAGCCCGCGGCCGTCGCCGACGAGCCGGCGGCCGTGGAGCCGGAGCAGGCCGGTGCCGAGCAGACCGGTGCCGAGCGGGCCGAGGACGCGGCGCCCGTCCACGCCGAGGCCTCGAAGGCCTGACCGGCCGATCCGGGTGCGGGGACGCGGATGGACGGGCGGCCAGCCACGACCCCGTACCCTGGTGCGTGTGCCTATCGGAAACGACACCCCCCTCTCCCAGCTGAACCCTCTTCGGCCCCAGGG